>NZ_JBQHUF010000010.1:0-114786 GCF_052065355.1 Flavonifractor sp. HCP28S3_F3 | reverse complement strand
AAGAAAAGCAGAAGCGGGGCCGCACCCCTTGGGAGCGGCCCCGCTGTTTGTTTACATGATCATTTGGAAGAACTGGAGCAGCAGCTTGGCGCCGTAGAAGATGATGATGATGCCGCAGACCACGTTGATGACCCGGAGGATCTTGTCGTTGAACCGGGCGGAGAAGAAGGAGATCAGAATGGTGATCCCGAAAAACCACAGGAAGGAGGCGGAGGAGGAGCCCAGAATCAGCTGGGTGCTCACCGCGCCGGGATTGCCCGCCCGGAACCCGCCGAAGAGCAGGGTGCCGTCAATGAGAGCCTGGGGGTTGAACCAGGTGACCACGCAGGCCTTGGCGGCCACCTTGGGCAGGGAGACGTTCACGTCCACGTTGTGGTCCATGGAGGGCTTATCCTTCAGCAGGCCGATGCCGATCCAGATGACCACGGCGCCGCCGGCCAGCAGGACGATCATCTTCAGCCAGGTGAACCGGTCCATCAGGGCGCCCACGCCGAAGAAGCAGGCCAGGGCCAGGGTCACGTCGAAGAAGATGACGATAAGCGCTGTGAGCAGCGCCTTGTGCCGGGGCTGGGTGAGGGCGGTGTTGATGACGAACAGATTCTGCATCCCGATAGGGGCCACGTAGGCCAGACCGATGCCCAGACCTTGCAAATACGGCGGCATAGTTCATTCCTCCCAAAAAATGCTTTCCTTTTTTCCAACCTGGTAGTATTATAAAACCTAACAAGCTAAAGTGCAAGAGCGCAGAATTTCCGTACCAGGTAAGGAGGAACTGACCTGTGGAGCACGAGAACTGTCCCTGTATGGATACCTGCCCGCTGAACCGGGCGCTGGCCCTCATTGGAGGCAAGTGGAAGATGCAGATCCTCTGCTCTCTGTACAACAACGGTCCCACCCGGTACAATCAGCTGAAAAAGACCCTGGACGGGGTGTCCAACACGGTGCTAGCCAACGCCCTGCGGGAGCTGGAGGAGGACAAGCTGGTGACCCGGCAGGAGTACCTGGAGGTACCGGTGCGGGTGGAGTACGCCATCACCGAGCCCTGCCGCCAGCTCATCCCCATCCTGGACCAGCTGGGGAACTGGAGCATGACCCTCTGAGAGAAGGAGCGATCACATGGCAAAGACACTGGTTTTGGCAGAAAAACCCTCGGTAGGCCGGGAGCTGGCTCGGGTGCTGGGCTGCAGACAGTCCGGCGACGGCTGCCTGGAAGGGGAGAAGTATATCGTCACCTGGGCCCTGGGGCACCTGGTGGAGCTGGCGCCCCCTGAGGATTACGACAAGGCGTGGGCCAAGTGGGATATGCTCACCCTGCCCATGCTGCCTGATAAGATGAAGACCGTGGTCATCCCCCAGACCGGGCGGCAATTCCGCGCCGTCCAGGCCCTCATGCGCCGGGGGGACGTGAGCGAGCTGGTCATCGCCACCGACGCCGGCCGGGAGGGCGAGCTGGTGGCCCGGTGGATCATGGAGAAGGCGGGGTGGAAGAAGCCGGCCAAGCGGCTGTGGATCTCCTCCCAGACCGACAAGGCCATTAAGGACGGCTTCGCCCACTTAAAGCCCGCCGCCGACTACGACAATCTGTACCACTCCGCCCGAGCCCGCAGCGTGGCCGACTGGGTGGTGGGCCTCAACGTCACCCGGGCTTTGACCTGCAAGCACAACGCCCAGCTCTCCGCCGGGCGGGTGCAGACGCCCACCCTGGCCCTCATCGTGGACCGGGAGGAGGAGATCCGCTCCTTCCAGCCCAAGGAATTCTGGACGGTGCGGGCGGGGTTTGACGGCTTCACCGCCACCTGGCGGGACAAAAACAACCAGGCCCGCACTTTTGACCGGGAGAAGGCCGAGCGGATCGCCGCCGCCCTTGCCAATGGCACGGGCACCCTCATTGAGGTGAAAAAGACCTGGAAGCAGACACCGCCGCCGGCGGCCTATGACCTGACGGAGCTTCAGCGGGACGCCAACAAGAAGTACGCCTACTCCGCCAAGGAGACCCTCAGCATCATGCAGAACCTCTACGAGGTCCACAAGCTGCTGACCTATCCCCGTACCGACTCCCGCTATATCTCCGACGACGTGGTGCCCACCCTGCCTGAGCGGCTGCGCAGCGTGCTGGTGGAGGAGTACAAGCCTCTGGCCCAGCAGATCCTGATGAACCGGCCCCTCCAGACCCGCTACCTGGTGAACAACGCCAAGGTCAGCGACCACCACGCCATCATCCCCACCGAGGAGCAGCCCGAGCTGTGGCGGCTGTCCGGTCCGGAGCGGAACATCTACGACCTGGTGGTCCGCCGCTTCCTGGCGGTGCTGCTGCCCCCCTTCCAGTATGAGGAGGTCACCCTGAAGGTGAAGGTGGGGGACGAGGTCCTCCACGCCAAGGGGAAGATCGTGAAGGAGCAGGGCTGGAAGGCGGCCTATGACCGCTCCTTTGCCCTGGACGAGGAGGACGCCGACGAGGACGAGAAGGAGCAGACCCTCCCCGAGCTACGCCAGGGCGATAAGCTGCCCGTCCGGTGGGCCAAGACCCAGCAGGGCCAGACGGCCCCGCCCAAGCGGTACACCGAGGCCACCCTGCTCACCGCCATGGAGCATCCGGCGGCCCAGGTGAAGGATAAGGATCAGAGCCGCATCCTGGAGGAGACAGGCGGCCTGGGCACTCCCGCCACACGGGCGGATATCATCGAAAAGCTGTTCTCCGCCTTCTATATCGAGCGGCGTGGCAAGGAGCTGTGGCCCACCTCCAAGGGTATCCAGGTGGTGGGGCTGGCTCCATCTGACCTGCGGTCGGCTTCCCTCACCGCCCAGTGGGAGAAACGGCTGGGAGATATCGCCCAGGGAAAGGAGCAGGAGAACGCCTTCGTGTCGGAGATGCGGGACTTTGCCTCCCGGCTGGTGAGCCAGGTGAAGGCCAGCGACGCATCCTACCGCCACGACAACCAGACCCGCTCCCCCTGTCCCGACTGCGGCAAGTATCTGCTGCGGGTCAAGACCAAACGGGGAGAGATGCTGGTCTGTCCCGACCGGGAATGCGGTTACCGCCGCAGCGTAAAGCAGGTGACCAACGCCCGCTGCCCCAACTGCCACAAGAAGATGGAGCTGCGGGGCGAAGGGGAGAAGCAGATGTTCGCCTGCGTCTGCGGCTACCGGGAGAAGCTCAGCGACTTCAAGAAGCGCCGCTCGGAGAAATCGGCGGGCAAGGGGGATGTGCGTCGGTATCTCCAGCAGCAGGCTCAGCAGGAGGAGAAGGGGAACTCCGCCATGGCCGAGCAGCTGAAAAAGTGGCTGGAGCAGAACCAATAAACCAGAGAGAAAAGAGGAGAGCGTGTGGAGATCATCATCAATTTCATCAACTGGCTGGACGATTTCATCTGGGGCCTGCCCATGATCGTCCTGCTCTTCGGCACCCACGTGTTCATGACCGTGCGTACCGGCGTCATCCAGCGCAAGACCTGGACGGGCATCAAGCTGTCCATCACCCGCGACCCTGAGGCGCCCGGCGATGTGAGCCAGTTCCAGGCCCTCACCACCGCACTGGCCTCCACCATCGGCACCGGCAACATCGTGGGCGTGGGCACCGCCATCTTCCTGGGCGGCCCCGGCGCCGTGTTCTGGTGCTGGATCGCCGGCGTGTTCGGCATCGCCACCAAGTACGCCGAGTCCCTCATTGCCGTCAAGTACCGGGTGCGCACCCCCGACGGCAAGATGCAGGGCGGCGCCATGTACGCCCTGGAGCGCGGCCTCAATATGAAGTGGCTGGGCGTCCTCTTCGCCGCCCTGGCCGCCCTGGCCTCCTTCGGTATCGGCTGCGGCACCCAGATCAACGCCATCGCCGAGGTCATTGAGAACAACATCCCCATCGGCATCCCGCCCATCGTCATCGGCATCGTGGGCGGTATCCTCACCGGTATCGTCATCATCGGCGGCATCAGCGCCATTGCCAGCGTGTGTGAGAAGCTGGTGCCCTTCATGGCTATCTTCTATGTCCTGGGCTGCTTCATCATCCTGGGCATCAACTACGACTTCATCGGCCCCGCCGTCTCCGCCATCCTGTCCCTGGCCTTCAAGCCCGGCGCGGTGGCCGGCGGCCTGGTGGGACAGGGCCTGATGGTGGCCATGCGCTTCGGCGTGGCCCGGGGCCTCTTCTCCAACGAGTCCGGCCTGGGCTCCGCACCCCTGGTGGCCTCCGCCGCCCAGACCCGCAACCCGGTGCGTCAGGCCCTGGTGTCCGCCACCGGCACCTTCTGGGACACTGTGGTGGTGTGCCTCATGACCGGCCTGGTGCTGGTGTCCACCATCATGAAGAACCCCGATATCAATATGGACACCATTGCCGACGGCGGCCAGCTCACCACCCTGGCTTTCTCCCAGATCCCCGTGCTGGGCCCCGTCATCCTGGTGGTGGGCATCATCACCTTCGCCTGGTCCACCATCCTGGGCTGGTCCTACTACGGAGAGCGGTGCGCCCAGTACCTGTGGGGCAAGAAGGCTATCCTGCCCTATAAGATCATCTTCGTGGCCGTGGTGGTGGTGGGCCCGGTGCTGGCCCTGGATCTGGTGTGGACCATCGCCGACATCCTCAACGCCTTCATGGCCGTCCCCAACCTCATCGCCGTGCTCCTGCTGTCCGGAACCATTGCCAAAGATACCAAGCACTATCTGAGAAATCTGGACGAGGTGGACAAGACCGAGATCCCCATGGTGAATAAGTAAAAAAACAGCGCCTGCCGCGGCTGCGGCAGGCGCTGTTTCCTTATAGCTTACTGGTCCACGATCTCGCCGGTGAGGACGGTCTTGGCATCCACCGTCAGCTCGCCATTGACGCAGTCCACGGTGAGGGTGTCGCCGGGCTGGACCTGGTCGCCGATGATCTTGCGGCTGATGAGGGTCTCCACCCCGTGCTGCACGAACCGGCGCAGAGGCCGGGCACCGAAGGCGGGGTCATAGGCGCTGTCGATGATATAGCGCTTGGCGGCGTCGGTGAGTACCACCTTCAGCTGCTTCTCGCTCAAACGCTGGTTCAGCTCGTTCACCAGCAGGTCGATGATGTGGGTGATGTTGTCCTTGGTCAGGGGCTTGTAGAACACGATCTCGTCCAGACGGTTGAGGAACTCCGGTCGGAAGGAGTGGCGCAGCAGCTCCTGCACCTGGCTCTTGGCCTCCTCAGTGATCTCGCCGTTCTGGTCAATGCCGTCCAGCAGGTACTGGGAGCCCAGGTTGGAGGTGAGGATGATGATGGTGTTCTTGAAGTCCACCGTGCGGCCCTGGCTGTCGGTGATCCGGCCGTCGTCCAGCACCTGAAGCAGGATGTTGAACACGTCGGGATGGGCCTTCTCCACCTCGTCGAACAGCACCACGGAGTAGGGGTGGCGGCGGACGGCCTCGGTGAGCTGGCCGCCCTCCTCATAGCCCACATATCCCGGAGGTGCGCCAATCAGGCGGGACACGGAGAATTTCTCCATATACTCGCTCATGTCGATACGGACCATGTTCTTCTCGCTGTCGAACAGAGCTTCCGCCAGGGTCTTGGCCAGCTCCGTCTTGCCCACGCCGGTGGGGCCCAGGAACAGGAAGGAGCCAATGGGCCGGTCGGGGTCGGCAATGCCGGCCCGGCTGCGGAGGATGGCCTCGGACACAAGGCGCACGGCCTCGTCCTGGCCCACCACCCGCTGGTGGAGGATGTCCTCCAGATGGAGCAGCTTCTCACGCTCGCCCTCCATCAGCTTGGCCACGGGAATGCCGGTCCAGCGCTCGATGATGCGGGCGATCTCCTCCTCGGTGACCTTGTCCCGCAGCAGGGAACGGGCCTTGCCCTCGTTGGCGATGGCCTCCTCGGCCTCTAGCTGCTTGCGCAGCTCGGGGATCTTGCCGTACTGCAGCTCGGCGGCACGGTTCAGGTCGTACTCCCGCTGGGCCTTCTCCAGCTGGGCGTTGGCGGCCTCCAGATCCTCACGCAGCTTCTGCACCTTGCCGATGGCGTTCTTCTCGTTCTCCCACTGGGCTTTCTTGGCGTTGAACTCGTCCCGCATCTCGGCCAGCTCCTTCTGGATCTCGGCCAGATGCTCCTTGGAGATGGCGTCGTCCTCCTTCTTCAGGGCGGCCTCCTCGATCTCGTGCTGGATGATCTTCCGCTGGATGACGTCCAGCTCGGTGGGCATGGAGTCGATCTCGGTGCGGATCATGGCGCAGGCCTCGTCGATCAGGTCGATGGCCTTGTCGGGCAGGAACCGGTCGGTGATATAGCGGTCGGACAGGGTGGCGGCGGCAATGATGGCGCCGTCCTGGATCTTCACGCCGTGGAACACCTCGTAGCGCTCCTTCAGGCCACGGAGGATGGCGATGGTGTCCTCCACCGTGGGCTCGTTCACCATCACGGGCTGGAACCGCCGCTCCAGAGCGGCGTCCTTTTCGATATACTGGCGGTACTCGTTGAGGGTGGTGGCGCCGATGCAGTGGAGCTCGCCACGGGCCAGCATGGGCTTCAGCAGGTTGCCGGCGTCCATGGCGCCCTCGGTCTTGCCGGCGCCCACGATGGTGTGCAGCTCGTCGATGAAGAGGATGATGCGGCCTTCGGACTTCTTCACCTCGTTGAGGACGGCCTTTAACCGCTCCTCAAACTCGCCCCGGTACTTGGCGCCCGCGATCAGGGAGCCCATATCCAGGGCGAAGATGGTCTTGTCCTTCAGGGAGCCGGGCACGTCGCCCTTCACGATCCGCTGGGCCAGACCCTCGGCAATGGCGGTCTTGCCCACGCCGGGCTCGCCAATCAAAACGGGGTTGTTCTTGCTCTTGCGGCTCAGGATACGGATCACGTTGCGGATCTCGTCGTCACGGCCGATGACCGGGTCCAGCTTGTTCTGACGGGCCCGCTCCACCAGGTCGGAGCCGTACTTCTTCAGGGCGTTGTAGGTCTCCTCCGGGTTGTCGGAGGTCACCCGCTGGTTGCCCCGGACGCCGGTGAGGGCCTGGAGCACCCCTTCCTTAGTGATGTTGTAGGTGCGGAAGAGCTCCTTCAGGGCGCTGTTGGCCGTGTCAATCAGGGAGAGCAGCAGGTGCTCCACCGACACATACTCGTCCTTCATGGAGGAAGCGATGGACTCGGCGGTGTTCAGGCACTTGTCCACGTCCTGAGCCACGTAGATCTTGCCCTGCTCCCGGCCGGAGCCGGACACACGGGGCAGCTTTTCCACCTCCGCCTTGGCGGCGGCGGCGAAGGAGGGCACGGTGATGCCCATGTTCCCCAGCAGCTGGGGGATCAGGCCGGCCTCGTCGCTCAGCAGGGCCAGCAGCAGGTGGGGCTGCTCGATCTGCTGGTTGCCGTACTCGGTGGCCAGGCTCTGGGCGGTCTGCACCGCCTCAAGGGATTTCTGCGTATATTTCTGCGCGTTCATATCGCGTCACATCTCCTTTCATGGGGAAAAACGACAGGGAGCCGGTCAGCCACGGCTGACCGGCTCCCGGATATCCAGGTCAATCAATGGCGATCCGACGGGTCTCAGGAACCACGGGGACGGCCTTGGGCAGATTCAGCTCCAGAATGCCGTTCTGGTAGGCGGCGGTGATGCCGCTCTCATCAATGCCGGTGATGTCGAAGGAACGGGTGAAGGAGCCGTATCTCCGCTCCCGGCGGATGTAAGAGCCCTTGTCGTCCTTCTGCTCCTTGTTCTCCTTGTGCTCAGCGGAGATGGTCAGGATGCCGTCCTTCACGTCCAGCTTGATGTCCTCTTTGTTAAAGCCGGGCAGCTCAGCTTCTAAAACAAACTTGTCGCCGGCGTCCCGGATGTCGGTCCGGAAGGCGGGCAGGTTGGCGTTGCTGCTCTGGAAGAAGTTGCGGGTAAAGTTATCAAACGTATCGAACACGTTGTCGTTATTGCGCTCAAAAGGAAGCATACCAAACATAATGATCTCTCCTTAGTCTGTTGGATTTGGTGGATGAAATGCGTTAGCAGTCAAGAAAATGAATTGCTAATTTCTCCGATTTTCCATGGCGCTCATCCTCTTTCTGCCCCATTGATCCGGGGCTTATCTCGTTTTCTGATTGAGATTATAGGGCGAGACTGTGAACAAATATACATCAAATTATGTCCAAATTGTAAACATTAGCACTCTTAGGCCGAGAGTGCTAAAACGGCGCGGAGGGGTTTACGCGCCCTGGAAAAAGAGGTATAATGCCCAGGATACCGTGAAGGAGGATGGATATGCGACGGACCAACGACCTGGGCAAAGACCCGGTATTTCCCCTGGTGTGCCGCCTGGCGATCCCCACCATGCTGGCTCAGATGGTCAGTGTATTATATAGTATCGTGGATCGCATGTATATTGGAAACATTCCGGAAATCGGGGACCTGGCCCTGGCAGGCGTAGGGGTGTGCGGCCCCATCGTCACCCTGCTGGGCTCCTTTGCCACCCTGGTGGGCCTGGGAGGCTCGCCCATCCTGGCTATGCGCATGGGAGAGGGGAACGAGAAGGAAGCCCGGAAGGTGCTGTCCAACAGCTTCCTCATGCTGCTGGTGCTCTCCGGCGTGCTGACCACTCTGTTTCTGCTGCTGAAGGAGCACCTGCTCATGTGGTTCGGCGCCAGCTCCGCCACCTTCGGCTATGCCGATACCTATCTTACCATTTACACCGCCGGTACCTTCTTCGCCCTGATGGCCACGGGCATGAACAGCTTCCTCATTGCCCAGGGCTTTTCCGGTCTGGGCATGGCCACGGTGATGCTGGGCGCGGTGCTGAATATCGCCCTGGACCCGGTGTTCATCTTCCTGCTGGACCTGGGGGTGGCGGGCGCGGCCATCGCCACAGTGATCTCCCAGATGGCCTCCTGCGCCTTCGTGCTGTGGGCCCTGCTGCGGAGAAGCATGCCGGTGCCCCTGCGCTGGGGCGGCTTTGAGCGGCGGATCATGAAGAATATCGTGGCCTTCGGCCTGTCGCCCTTCCTTATTATTGCCACCGACAGTATTCTGCTGATCGTCCTCAACACCGTACTCCAGCGGTACGGCGGCCCGAAGCTGGGCGATACCCTGGTGACCTGCGCCACCATCGTGCAGAGCTACCTGCTGCTTATCACCATGCCCATGGGCGGCCTGACCCTGGGCACCCAGCCGGTCATCAGCTTCAACTACGGCGCGGGGAATGGGAAGCGCATCAAGACTGCATTAAAATCCATTGTGGGGCTGTGCCTCACCTTCTGCGCCATTATGATGATCGTCACCCACACCCTCTCACCCCTGTTCGTCCGGCTGTTTACCCAGAACGCCGAGGTGCTGGAGCGGTCGGTGGGATACATCAAGGTGTTTACCGCCATGATCCTGCCTCTGGCGGTGCAGTACCCCCTGGTGGACGAGACCACCGCCCTGGGCCATGTGCGGCTGGCGCTGTTCTGCTCCCTGTTCCGCAAGAGCGTGTTCCTGGCCTGCCTGCTGCTGCTGCCCGCCCTGGTGTCGGCGGAGGCCACCTTCCTGTCCGAGCCCATTGCCGACGCGGTGGCCGCCACGGTGACCACCATTCTGTTTCTCCATTTCTTCCCCAAAATCCTGGCGGAACGTGCCGGCGGACCGGCTGTATGATAAAAAATGCCCCGGAGCATTGCTCCGGGGCGTTTTTTGTATCCGTATGGACTTAGTGCTCTTTCCGCTGGCACTTCTTGGGGGTGACGCAGGTGCCTTCGGCGATGGCCACAACGATGGGCTCATCCAGGAAATCGGCGGCGGAGTCGCTGATGTCGGGGCGGGGAATGGCGACCTTACGGGCCTCAAACCGCATCTTACGGGAGGTGTTGCCGATGTGGGTGATCTCGCCGTACGCCTCGATGAAATCACCGGCATAAACGGGAGCCTTGAACTCAATGTTGTTGTACGCGCAGAACAGACCCTCGTCGCCGTCACACTGGATCAGCAGCTCGGTGGCCACGTCACCGAACAGGTGCACCATGTGAGCGCCGTCCACCAGGTTTCCGCCGTAGTGAGCGTCCTTGGCAGACATACGCAGGCGGATCATCGAAGTATACTTTTTCTCGTCCATGTCGATTCCACTCCTCATTCTTATTGTGAATACGCACAAAAATGGAAACAGATAGGCTACAACCATTGTACGTCGCTTTGAGGGGCTTGTCAACAGCGGATATTTATGCTATAATTTCGCTTTTTTGCTTTACCGAGAAAAAGAGGTGTATGTCGGGGAATCAGGCTTCTTTCTGGATTTTCTGCCGGGCGCTTTCCTGTATGTAGGCTACAGCCTTGGGATCGTCGGTGAATTTGCAGGCCTCGGTCTCCACTGTGGTGATGTCGATCACCGCCGGACCCTCCAACTCCAGGGCTGCCTTCAGCTTCTCCCGCAGCGTTTTGGGATCACGGATGGAGACGCCGGTGCAGTTCAGGCCTCTGGCCACGGCGGCGTAATCGATGGTCTCGGTGTCCACATCGGTGAAGCGCCCGTCCCACATGGCCGCCTGGTACCACTTGATCCAGCCCAGGATGCTGTTGTTGATGACCACCACTTTCACGTTCATGTTCTGCTCGTGGAGTACGGCCATCTCACCCAGGCAGTAGTTCAGGCCGCCGTCGCCGGTGAGTACCACCACGCTGCAGTTAGGCCGCGCCGCCGCCGCGCCGATACCGGCGGGTAGTCCGTAGCCCAGTCCGCCGGCGCCCCGGGGCAGAATGGTCCGGCGGTCGCCGTATACGTCGAAGAAGCTCCCGGCCCAGCCGCAGGAAAAGCTGGCGTCGCAGGCCAGGATGGTGTCGTCGCCGCACAGCTCGTTGAGCAGGGAGACGATCTTCTGAGGGGTGATGCGGTCCTCAGCCTCCACCACCGGGCGATTCTTCTCCTGCCAGGCCTGGCGGCGCTGGGCGATCTCCTGCTCCACCGGGGCGGCGTCCCGGCTGCTGCTCAGTCGGTCCAGCAGCAGCTGGAGGGTGGCCTTGGCGTCGCCCACCAGTCCGATGTCGGTGGTGTGCATCTTGTTCATCTCCGCCTCGTCAATGTCGATGCGGATCTCCTTCTGGCCTGCCCTGGGGATGGACCAGCCGTAGGTGGAATTCTGGCTGAATTTGAAGCCGATGGCCAGAATCACGTCTGCCTCCTCCACCATGGCCTTGGAGACGTCGTTTCCGCCCAGGCTGCCCACCACGCCCAGGGAGAGAGGGTGGTTTTCCGGCAGCACGCCCTTGCCGGTGAGAGAGGCGGCCACGGGAATGGCCAGCCGCTGGGCCAGTGCCGTGATCTCTTCCCGGGCGCCGGAGCGCCACGCGCCGCCGCCCACCAGCATCACCGGGCGCCGGGCGCTCTCCAGCAGCCGGATGGCCTCATCCACCTCGTCCCGGGAGGGAGTGGGACGGTGGGCGGGCAGACTGGTCAGTTTCTTGTTGGCGGTATAGTCCGGGCCGGTGTACTCCTCCCGGAAGGGCCGCCAGGGACACTCAATGAACACCGGGCCGGGCCGGCCGCTGGTGGCCATCTGAGCGGCGGTCTGTACCAGCTCGGGCATTTTGTTGACGTGGGGCAGGCAGGCCTGCCACTTGGTGACCGGCTTGAGCACCTCCTTGGAGTCCACCACCTGGGAGCCGGTGCCCCGGTAGCGGGCGGCCAGCCAGTCTCCCTCCATCTCCGAGCCGATGGCAATGACCGGGATGGAGGTGTTGTAGGCTTCCGCCAGGCCGGAGATGAATTTGACGGCTCCGCAACCGGCGGTGGCGTCGCATACTCCGATGCCGCCGCTCACTCTGGCGTAGGCGTCGGCGGCGAAGGTGGCGTCGATCTCGTCCTTCATCAGAATGTGCCGGATGCGGGGGGCTTCGTCCAGAATTCCATAATAGAGCGGCAGCGTCTGTCCGCCGGGTACGCCGAATACCGCGGTCACTCCGTAGTCGGCCAGCAGTCCGGCCATTACATTTCCGCCATGCTTTTTCATCTTGTTCCTTCCTTCCTGCGCTGAGTTTTCAGCGGCGCTCCAAAATTTTCAGATTAAACCTTCTTGCCTTCGGCAATCGCCATCTTCATCTCCTTGCGGGCCTCGGTATAGAGCTGGTAGCTGTCCGAGCGCTCGCCCTGCTTTGTAGTGGCCAGGGTAACGATGATCTGAGTTGCGAGGGCCACAACGCCGCCGGCATAGGTGATCTGGATCCCAAAGGGGCTGCTGCCGAAAATATATCCGTAGACGATCCATACGACGCACACGATGATGCCCAGGACCATGCTGTAAAAGATGGACTTTTCGTTGGGACGCTTCCACAGCAGGAAGAGGGTGAAGGTCAGGCCGCATACGGCGCGCACGGTCAGGGCGTTGGAGAGGATATCCACCACGTCGCTGGAGAGCAGGCCCAGCAGCTGGAACGCGATTCCGAACACCACGATCAGCAGCTTGGTGAGGAACATTTTCCGTTTTTCACTCAGAGGCTCTTTGCACAGCGGGGTATAGAGTTCCATAGCGGTGCTGGACATAACCATGATGTAGGTGGGCGCAGTGGACATGCTGGCGGCCAGCACGCCGCAGCTGGCCAGAGCGGCCATAAAGGGACCGTAATGTCCGGCGATGGTGTACCAGGCAGTGCTGGCCTCCATGTCGGGCCACAGGAATTTGCCGCAGCAGGCGGCCATGATGACCAGACCGAAGAAGAAAATGGCGAAGATGGGCATGATGGACTGGGCCTTCTGGGCGGTTTTCGCGTCCTTTGCCCCGATTGCGGCGGAGATGGAGAGCGCGTTTACCACGGTGACAAACGGCTGGATGGCCAGTGTGCCGATGATATAGGAGTTGCTTCTGGAGCCGCCGAAGAGCTTAAAGGTCCCCTGAGGCTCCAGGGCGCGGTATACTTGTCCAAAATCCCAGCCCACGGAAGTCATGACGGCCAGGAAGATCGCCACAACAGAGATGCTGAGTACGATCACATGGACCATATTGATGCGTGCCAGGCCCTTCATGCCGCCCTGCAATGCCAGAAGGATCATGGCGGCGATCGTCACGGTCATGGTGATCTCGCTGCGGATGCCCAGCAGGGATTGCAGGAGGTTGGAGACAATGACGGTCTGGGCGCTGACGGCGCTGGCGAAGGAGACGAAGATCATAACGGAAACGCAGACGGAGACCCGCTTGCTGAAGAGCTTTCCGAATATTTCGCCCAGCGAGGAGCAGCCGTATTTGTAGCAGATGGAACGATAGATGGGGATATAGGCGCAGGTCAGAGCCCAGCCGATGATATAGCCGTAAAACGTCCACTGGTAGGCGATGTCGTGCTGGATCACAGCGGACGAGTTGCCGATGATGTAGCTGGAACTGATTAGGTTTCCGCACATCAGAGAAAAGGCCATGAACAATCCCATGCTGTTCTTGCCTGTGGAATAATCTACCGCCGTTTCGTTGGGTTTACACTTCTTTGTGCGGTAGTCCAGGAAAAAAGCCATGCCAACGCAGAAGAGAAAATATCCGACGACTAAAATAATGGTTAACATAGTACCCTCCTAACAAGTTGCTGTGACTTTTGTTTGACAAACAGCTCAGGCAATATATCCGCCCAGCACATCCAGACAGGCTCCGGAAATATAGCTGGCCTGCTGAGAGGCCAGGAAAGCGATGGCGGAAGCGACCTCCGAGGGCTCTCCGATCCGCCCCAGGGGGATCTGGCTGCAGATCTCCTTCTGCACCGCTTCGGGAAGGACTCTGGTGAGCTCTGTATTGATCCGGCCCGGCGCCACACAATTCACCGTAATGTGATCCGGACCCAGTTTCTTTGCCAGGGTCATGGTCAGGCCGATGATGCCCGCCTTTGTTGCGGCGTAGTGGGCACCTGCCTTGTTTGCGCCGAACCGGCCGGCCATGGAGGCCAGGCTGATGATGCGGCCCCACTGCCGGGGCTTCATCTGTGCCACGGCCTCCTGGATGCAGAGGAACGTGCCCATGAGGTTTACCCGCATGACCTGCTCCAGCTGTTCAAACGGGATCTCCTCAAAAGGTACTTTGGGTGAAATGGCCGCGTTATTGACCAAAATATCCACAGGTCCCATTTGGGCCTTCGCTGTTTGGAACAAGTGCTTGATCTCCTGCTCTGAGCCCACGTCTGCGTGGATATAGAGCGCGGAGCCCCCTTGCCGGATGATCTCCTCCTTTGTCTCCTCGCCGCGTGCGTCGTTGATGTCGCAGACGCAGACGACGGCCCCTTCCTGTGCCAAGGCCAGGGCGGTGGCTTTGCCGATCCCCTGTCCGGCCCCGGTCACGAGGGCTCGCTTTCCCTGGATTCCTAGGTCCATAGTCTCCTCTCCTCTTCCGTGTGTTTTGGTGTGTTTGGCTGAATGTGGCGGCGCTGCATATCCCCCAACCCCCCGCGCTCAAATTTGCGGTGCGGCGGTCTGGAGCAGGGACACCGGCGGTACGCAGCGGTCGTCGGTGTGCATGTCGATGACCACGGTGCCCTCCGCGGCAAAGGCCTGCTGCAGGACTGTATCGATCTCGGCGGGATCCCGCAGGGTCAGCCCGGTCAGCCCGCAGGCCTGAGCCAGCTTGGCGTAATCCACCGGGTGGATGTAGCAGGCGTTGGTGTTGGCGCCGAACTTGGCGTGCTCCGCGTAGTACTGATAGCCCAGCAGCTCATTGTTCAGCACCACGCACACCACGTCGATGCCCTCCCGCTTGCAGGTCTCCAGCTCGCTCCACACGTGGGCGAAGCCGCCGTCTCCCGACAGGCAGAACACCTTCCGGCCCGGCTGGGCCACCTTGATGCCCATGGCCATGGGCAGCCCCCAGCCCAGACCGGCCAGCCCCCGGGGCAGATAGAATTCCCGCTTCTTTTCCGCCCGGATGTAATTGGCGATCCAGATGGAAGAGAAGCTGGCGTCGGCCACCAGAATGTGGTCGTCCTCCAGATAAGGCTCCAGCGCCGTCATCAGCCGCTCGGGCATGACGGGGGCACGGGTGTTCCCCTCGGTGACGTCCCGGATCTCCTCCAGATGCCTGGCCCGGCCCTGGGCGATCTGCTGCTCCAGCTCCGCCCGGCGGCTGCGCCGCAGGGTGGGGTCCAGCGCGGCCATTTCCCGGCTCAGGGCAGCCAGGGTTAGCTTGGCGTCCCCCAGCAGCCGGACGGAGGCCTCATAATTGCGCCCGATCTCCATGGAGTCCACGTCGATGTGGATGTAGACGGCGTTTTTGGGGAGCAGGGTCCAGCTGTCCGTGCCGTTTTGGTTGGTGCGGTTGCCTACCAGCAGCACCACGTCGGCCTCGGAGAGCATGGGCTTGAGGAACTTTGCCATGCCCCGTTTTCCGGTGATATAGCCGCTCACGCCGATGGAGAGAGGGTGGGTCTCGTCCACGCTGCCCTTGCCCATCATGGTGGTGGCCACGGGAATGTGATAGCTCTCCTGAATCTCCCGCAGTTCCGCCTGGGCTCCGGAGGAGATCACGCCGCCGCCGGCGTAGATCACCGGGGCTTTGGCCTCCATCAGCAGCCTGGCGGCCCGGCGGACCTGTTCCGGGTCTGCCGCCGTCCGGTCCAGCGGATACCGGCCCAGGGATTCCTGGCGGTACAGCGTGTGTGCATAGGCGGTGTCGTCGTTGAACAGGTCCACCGGGAACAGAAGCACCGCCGGGCCGGGCCGCCCGCCTGCGGCGGCGGTGAAGGCCATGTCGATATAGTCCTCGATCCGGTCGGCAGTCAGCACGGTCTTGACCCACTTGGCGCAGCCGGAAAAGAGGGCCTCGTGGTCCATCTCCTGAAAGGCGTTCTTTTCGTAGTCGTGGCGGGAGATCTGCTGCACGATGGCCACCACAGGATGGGACGCCTTCAGACACTCCGCCAGACCGGGTACCAGCAGGGTGGCCGCCGGCCCGTTCTGGGCGGTGACCACCGGGACCTTTCCGCTGGCCATGCCATAGCCCTGCGCCATGTACGCGCCGGAATTTTCCTGCCGGTAGCCCACCTGCCGGATGCCGGCCTCGATGCAGGCCAGCGTGATTTTGGTGGGATTGCTCTGCCCAAACAGCTCCGTTACCCCGTGCCGCTTCAGGCAGCGGGCGACGATCTGTGCATTTGTGCCCTGAACAGGGGTTCCTTTCATATCGCGCATCTCCTTTTTGGTTCATGGGGCTGCTGTCTGATAGCCGGGTGAAGTAACGGCCCTATTTTAATGCAAAGGAGATTCCAACTCGCTTTCGACCGGTGGCGGACGCCGAATTTGTGATATCCGCCCAAAAGCCCACCCGGATTTTCGCCTGATTGCATAATTTTTCGCCTGGCTGGGTGGGGGCAAAACACAAATTAGGATATCCTGAATACAATTAAAATGGACCTGATCCAATTGACTTTTTCCAAAGACCTGATATCCTGAAGAGGAAGGGCCTGTCTGAGCGGCCGGAAAGGAGACTGTCAGCCCATGCGAAAACGCGCCATCGCCGTATTTACCGAAAGCGACGTGGACCGAAACTATTTGTGTCAGACCCTCTCCCAGATCTTTTCTTCTTACCTGGATATTCTGCCTGTCACGCTGGCTACGGTCCACACCCTGCCGGAGGAGCCGGCCGCCGTGCTGGTCAATATTACTTCCTTGGCGTATGCCGGAAAGTATTTTCCCAACAGCAAGATCATATTTGTTAAGCGCTTTATCGACCAGAGCGGGCTGCAAAAACTGTTTGAGATCCCGGACGGCACGTCGGTGCTGGTGGTCAACAAGCCCCGGAAGATCGCGGAGGACCTGGTGGAGAACCTGTATCTGCTGGGTATCCACCACCTGAAATACGTGCCCTATTGGCCCGGCTGCGATCTGGATACCACGCCCTATGACATTGTGGTGTACAGCGGCTTCCGCAGCTACTGTCCGGACAATAAAAAACTGTACATTGACCTGGGCTACCGGAACATCCAGCCCTCTACCCTGACGGAGATCGTCAAGATCTATGATCTGCCCTCGGAGTTTCTGGATCAGATTCAGATCTCCATGATGAAGCAGCACGTCAATGAGTTCTATCATTTGCAGACCTCCTATGCTCAGGCTGCGTGGGGGCGCTATGCGCTGGACCGGGCGCTGGACATTTCGGATACGGTGCTTTTTCATCTGGACGAAAACCAGAACATTCTGGAGCTCAGCGGCCGGTCAGAGGGGCTGATCCGGGGCGGAAAGTCCGATGTTGTAGGCCATCCGCTGTCCAGCTGCTTCGCCGGCATGTCCTGCGCCGCGGAGCTGGAGGCGTGTCTGGCCCGAAGGGAGCCGGTGGAGCAGCAGGTCCTGTTTATCCGCAAGCGGGCCTATGTGCTGAGCATCCGCTATGAGACCTTCCGCCAGCATCAGCATTGCTTCCTCACCCTTACCCCCGCCCGCAGCCGCCCTGCCCTGGGGGAGGCGGGCTCCCATCCGGCAAAATACAGCTTTCAGGATATTCGGGGGGATTCGCCTGCCATTCAGAAGGCGATCCGGCTGGGCCGGTATTACGCGGGGGCCAACGAAACAGTCCTGATCTACGGAGAGAGCGGTACGGGCAAGGAGCTCTTTGCCCAGTCCATCCACAACGCCTCCCATCGGAAAAGCGGTCCTTTTATTGCGGTCAACTGTGCCGCCATTCCCGATACGCTCATTGAAAGCGAGCTCTTCGGCTACGAGGAGGGAGCCTTTACCGGCGCCCGGCGGGGCGGAAAGCAGGGCCTGTTCCAGAGCGCCCACCGGGGCACCATCTTTCTGGACGAGATCGGCGATGTCTCCCTCCAGGTGCAGAGCCGCCTGCTGCGGGTGCTGGAGGAGCGGGAGATCATGCCGGTGGGCTCCACACAGGTGATCCCGGTGGATGTGCGGGTCATCTGTGCAACCAACAAGGACCTGAAGCAAATGGTGCGGGAAGGCGCGTTTCGGGAGGACCTCTACTACCGCTTGAAGATCCTCTCCCTCACGCTTCCGCCGCTGCGGGAGCGCAGGGGGGATATTCCGGACATTCTGGAGGCTGTGCTGGGTCCTGCTCAGCTGCCGGAGCGAGTGACGGAGTGGGCACTGCGCTATTCCTGGCCGGGCAATGTGCGGGAGCTTCGGGCCTTTGCCAGCAATTTGTCCATTTTTTTACAGCAGAATACGCCGGAGGAACGCTCCGCTCCTCTTTTGGACGAGCTGATGGAGACGTTTTTCGGCGAGGAGGCACAGGGCCCTGTACCTGTCTGCCCGGCCTCTGCGGATCAGCTGCTGCTCCTGCGGAGCATCGACGAGCTGACCGCAGCCGGTAAGACTGCCGGGCGAGGCTCCCTGCTGCGCCTGCCTCAGGTGGCAGAGCGGGGGCTCACCGAGGCCCGGCTCAAAAAGGAGCTCCACCGGCTTTCAGAAGACGGGCTGATCGTCGTCGGGAAAACCCGTCAGGGGATAAGGCTCACCGACGCCGGACTTGCCGCGCTGACCGGAGCATAAAAAAGGCCCGTGGGAGCCCGTTTTAACGGGTTCCCACGGGTCCTGTTTGTGTTACAGGAAGGGGTTCAGCCTTTCACCAGCGCTTCGCCTGCGGTGTAGATGTCGCCGGCGCCCACCGTGAGGATGAGGTCGCCGGGCTTGGCCAGCTCCCGCAGCCGCTGAGTGACCTCCGGCAGGGTGGCGTAATACTCGCTGCCGGGGATCTGATCCGCCAGGTCCTTGGAGGAGATGCCGATGTCGTTGACCTCACGGGCGGGGAAGATCTCCGCCAGGATGGTCAGGTCGGGCTGGCGCAGCACCTGAACGAAGTCGTCAAAGAGAGCCTTGGTGCGGGTGTAGGTGTGGGGCTGGAAGGCACAGATGATCCGCTCATACCCCAGGGTGCGGGCGGCGGACAGCAGAGCCTGGAGCTCGCCGGGGTGGTGGGCATAGTCGTCATACACCTCCGCGCCGTGGAAGGTGCCCTTGTGCTCGAACCGGCGGCCGGCGCCCAGGAAGGCGTTCAGACCCTCGCTCACCGCCTGGGGAGATACCGCCAGGGCGATGGAGGCCGCGGCGGCGGCCAGGGCGTTTTTCACATTGTGCTCGCCGGGCACCTGGAGCTCCACGTGGGTGAACACCTCTCCCCGGTAGATCACGTCAAAGGCGGGCAGGCCGTTGTGCCAGGTCAGGTTGGCGGCGTGTACGTCGCCCTGCTCCAGACCGAAGGTGAGGATGGGACGCTTTTCCCCCTCCAGGGTGTGCATGGTGTTGGCGTCGTCGGCGTTGGCCACGATGAGGCCGTTCTCCGGCACACGGTCGGCGAAGGCCCGGAAGGAGTGCTCCACATCCTCCAGATCCTTGAAGAAGTCCAGGTGGTCGGCCTCAATGTTCAGAATCACCGCCACCGTGGGGAAGAAGGACAGGAAGGAGTTGCAGTACTCGCAGCTCTCCAGGATGATGGTGTCACCGTGGCCCACCCGGTAGCCGGAGCCCAGCAGAGGCAGGGTGCCGCCGATCATCACCGTGGGGTCCAGCTGGGCGGCCATGATGATGTGGGTGCACATGGAGGTGGTAGTGGTCTTGCCGTGGGTGCCCGAGATGCACAGGGCGTTCTTGTAGCCCCGCATGATGGAGCCCCAGGCCTGAGCCCGCTCAAACACCGGGATGCCCTTTGCCCGGGCGGCGGCGATCTCGGGGTTCTCGTCGTGGATGGCGGCGGTGCGGATCACCAGCTCCGCCCCTTCGATATTCTCCGCCCGGTGGCCGATGGACACCGGGATGCCCAGGGAGCGCAGATGCTCCACCGTGGCGCTCTCGTGCATGTCGGAGCCGGTGATGACCATGCCCATCTTGTGGAGCACCTCCGCCAGAGGGGACATGGATACCCCGCCGATGCCCGCCAGGTGGGCATGGCGTCCGGGAACGATGTAGTCATGTATATTGGCGTTTGCCATGGGGTTTACACACCCTTTTCTACAGATTATAATAAGTTACTGAAACAGTAACACTATATTATAAACCATTATAGGCAAATGGCAAGGGAAAAATACCGTTGGAGGTGTAGAAAATGAACCTGTGGACCCTGCCGGCGGGGGTTGTCCGCTGCCTGGACACCCTCCGGCGGGCGGGACATGCCGCCCATCCGGTGGGAGGCTGCGTCCGGGATCTGCTGCTGGGCCGGGTTCCGGGGGATTTTGATGTGTGCACCTCCGCCCGGCCGGAGGAGACCATGGCCCTCTTTGACCGCACCGTGCCCACCGGTCTGAAGCACGGCACCGTTACCGTACTGACGGAGGAGGGACCGGTGGAGGTGACCACCTTCCGCCGGGAGGGAGGCTACGCCGACGGCCGCCACCCGGACGGGGTATCCTTTGATGTGGGGCTTACCGAGGACCTGGCCCGCCGGGACTTTACCATCAACGCCATGGCCCTGGGGCCGGACGGGGAAGTCATCGACCCCTTCGGTGGCCGGGCCGACCTGGCTGCCGGGGTGGTCCGCTGCGTAGGCGACCCGGACACCCGCTTTGCCGAGGACGCCCTGCGGATGTTCCGCGCCCTCCGGTTTGCCGCCCAGCTGGGCTTTGCCATTGAGGATAACACCCTGGCCGCCATCGGGCGCAATGCCCACCGGGCCGCCCTGGTGTCGGGGGAACGGATCAAGATCGAGCTGGAAAAGACCCTCCTGTCACCCCGGCCGGAGTGGGCGGGAGAGGCCATCCGCCTGGGTCTGCTGGCCCACCTGTACCCGGTAAAAAACTGCCCCGACCTGACGGAGCTGCGGGAACTGCCGGCGGAGGTTATCCCCCGCTGGCGGGGTTTTTGTGGAAAAACCGGCTTCCCGCTGGAGCGTCTGCCGGTGGAGCGGGCGCTGAGACAGGGGGTGCTCCACCCGGAGCGGGAGGTTATCAAAACCCTGGCCCTGTCCGGCGGGGAGCTGGCCGCCCTGGGGCTGAAAGGGAAGGAGATCGGAGCCGTCCAGAAAGCCCTGGCGGAGCACATTCTGGCCCACCCGGAGGATAACCGGCGGGAAAAACTGCTGGCGCTGATCCCCTTTGGACAGGCAAAATAAGCCCCTCTCCCGCATAAGCATGGGAGACAAGGGGGCGAGACCATGGAGGAAAACCGCAGAGGATTGCTGGAAAAGACGGCGGAGGCCCTGGATCTGCCGGGAGAGATCGTGGCCGGGCTGCCCCACATCGAGCTGACGGGCAGCCATGAGCTGCGCATGGAGAACCACAAGGGTATCCTGGCCTACGGCAGCGAGGAGATCCACATCTCCGGCGGCAAGCTGATCGTGAAGGTGCGGGGGAAAAACCTGGAGCTGCGGGCCATGAACGCCGGACACCTGCTGATCACCGGCACCATCCAGGGCCTGGACCTGACCTGAGGAGGGCGCCATGCTGAAATGGGTGACCAACGCCCTGCGGGGCAAAGTATGCCTGGAGGTGGAGGGGGCCTTTCCTGAGCGGTTCCTCAACCTGTGCGCCCAGCGTGGGATCTTGTTCTGGAATGTGGAGTGGCTGGAGAGCACCCGGCTGCGGCTGACGGTCACCCGCCAGGGTGCGGGTGAGGCCGTGGAGCTGGGGGAGCGGGTGATGTGCACCGTCACCAAGGCGGGTCAAACCGGCATGCTGGCCTTTCTGGAGCGGTTCCGCCGCCGGTACGCTCTGCTGATCGGCCTGGCGCTGTCCCTGACGGCGGTGTGCGTCCTGTCCCAGTTCGTGCTGACCATCCAGGTGGCGGGCAACGAGACCGTGCCCACCGCCGTCATTCTGGCGGAGCTGCGGAGGCAGGGCCTGCGGCCTGGGGTGTTCGGGCCGGGGCTGGACGAAAAGACCATCCGCACCAAGACCCTGCTCCAGATCCCCGAGCTGTCCTGGATGAGCATCAACCTCTACGGCACCCGGGCCCAGGTGCTGGTGCGGGAGGCCACCCCGGAGCCGGAGGTGGTGGACCTGAGCCAGACGGGCAGCGTGGTGGCCCGTGCCTCGGGGATCATCACCAAAATGGACGCCCTATCCGGGGAGGCTCTGGTGGATGTGGGGGATACCGTGCTGGCGGGGGAGACCCTGATCTCCGGCACCGTCCATCTGGAAGCCCCCATGTACAGCGAGGTCCCCGACCTGGGGACCATCCAGGTCCGGGCGGAGGGAAAGGTCCATGCCCGCACCTGGCGCACCCTGGAGGCGGAGATCCCCCTGGAGGCTCAGGTGAAGACCTACACCGGTGAGGAGGAGACCTGCTGGTCGGCCACGATTCTGGGCCGGCGGATTGTTTTTTTCAGAAACAGTGGAATTCACTTCGACCAGTATGATAAAATAAGCAAAGTCTGGGAGCTGACTCTCCCCGGCGGCCAGGAGATGCCCCTGACCGTCCAGAAGGAGACCTGCCGGGCCTATACCACCGCCGCTGTGGAGATCGATGCCGATGCCGCCCGGTCTCTGCTGGAGGAGCGCCTGCTGGAGGCGCTGGAGGAGGCGGTGGGGTCGGGCGAGATCGTCAGCACTGACTATACCGCCAAAGAGGAGGACGGCGTGCTCCATGTCACCCTCCAGGCGGAGTGTACCGAGGAGATCGGGCGGTTCGTGCCCGACCAGAACACACAAGAAAACGAGGCCGATCCATGATAGAACAGACCATCAATATCGAGCGGATGGAGGACGTCATCGACGTCTTCGGGTCCTTTGACGAGAATATCAAGCTCATTGAGAGCGAGCTGGGCGTGTCGGTGGTGAGCCGGGGCGACCAGCTGAAGATCTCCGGCGAGGCGGAAAACGTCATGTACGCCGTGAAGGCCGTCCAGGGCCTGCTGGGCCTGGCGGGCCGGAAGGAGAGCATCACCGAGCAGAACGTCCGCTATATCATCAACCTGGTGCGGGCGGGCAATGAGGAGCACATCAACGACATCGCCCGGGATGTGCTGTGCGTCACCGCCAAGGGCAAGCCCATCAAGGCCAAGACCCTGGGCCAGAAGCGGTATGTGGACGCCATCAAGAAAAATACCATCACCCTGGGCATCGGCCCGGCGGGCACCGGCAAGACCTACCTTGCGGTGGCCGCCGCCGTGGCCGCGTTCCGGGACAAGCAGGTCAACCGGATCATCCTGACCCGGCCCGCCGTGGAGGCGGGGGAGCGGCTGGGCTTTTTGCCCGGCGACCTCCAGAGCAAGGTTGACCCCTACCTTCGGCCCCTGTATGACGCTCTCTTCGAGATGCTGGGCGCCGAGACCTATCAGAAGTATGTGGAGCGGGGCAACATCGAGGTGGCGCCCCTGGCCTATATGCGGGGCCGCACCCTGGACGACAGCTTTATCATCCTGGACGAGGCCCAGAACACCAGCCGGGAGCAGATGAAGATGTTCCTCACCCGCCTGGGCTTCGGCTCCAAGATCGTCATCACCGGCGACGTCACCCAGATCGACCTGCCCCGGGACACCGTGTCCGGCCTGAAGGAGGCCATGCGGGTGCTGGACGGGGTGGAGGACATCGCCATCTGCAAGCTGAACGAGGCCGACGTGGTGCGCCATGTCATCGTCCAGCGGATCATCAAGGCCTACGAGGCCGACGAGAACCGGAGGAACAAAAAATGAAACGCCTGAGCTGGTACGGGTATACGGTGGAGGTGGACGAGGAAGCCACCCGAACCTGGTATGCCCGGGCAGAGGAGTGGAGCTGCACCTGCGGCCACTGCCGGAATTTCGTGGCTCTGGCGAAGGAGCGGAAGCTGCCGCAGGAGATCCTGAGCATCCTGGACAGCCTGTCCATCCCGCCGGAGAAGGCCACCTATGTGTGCGAGCTCTACCACGACGAGAGCTGGCGGGAGAAGGGGCTGCTCTACGAGATCAGCTGGCGCGTGGCGGGCGCGGTGACCGGGCAGCCGGGGGAAAATCAGGGCAATTCCGACTGGGGGGCACCGGCAAAATTCCCTGCCTTCCAGATGATGCTGGGCTATGAGAATTACAATATCGAGCCGGAGTTTCCCGAGCCCTGCTTTGACCTGGATATCAGTTTGTACCTGCCCTGGGTGCTGGACGAGCCCGTGGAAGGGCCTGAGGAGGAAGAACCGTGAACCATGAAATTCTCATTGAGACCGAGGTAGACGGAACGGAGGAGTACGCCGACCTGCTGCGGCAGGTGATCCCCGCCGCCCTGGCTGCGGAGGGGGTAGAGGTGCCCTGCGAGGTGGACGTGCTGTTCACCGACGACGAGGGCATCCACCAGATCAACCTGGAGCAGCGGGAGGTGGACCGGCCCACCGACGTGCTCAGTTTTCCCATGTTCGACCTTCAGCCCGGGGAGCACCCCGCAGAGGAGGACGCCGACCCGGGCACCGGCCTGGTGCCTCTGGGGGATATGGTGATCTCCCTGGAGCGGGCCCGCGCCCAGGGTGAGGAGTTCGGCCACGGCACCCGCCGGGAGGTGGCCTATCTGGCCGTCCACTCGGTGCTCCACCTGCTGGGCTACGATCACATGGACGAGGGGCCGCAGAAGGCTCAAATGCGGGAACGTGAGGAGGCCATCCTGGGTCAATTGGGTATTGGCCGGGATTAAACAATAAAAAGCTCAAGAAAGTTGAGGATCACCTATGGAAATCAAAAAATCTGGTATGATAAGCATTGTGGGCCGGCCCAACGTGGGCAAGTCCACCCTGACCAACGCATTGGTAGGGGAGAAGATCGCCATCGTCTCCAATAAGCCCCAGACCACCCGCAACCGCATCTGCGCGGTGGTGAACCGCAACGACTGCCAGTATGTCTTCCTGGACACCCCGGGCCTCCACAAGGCCCGCACCAAGTTGGGCGACTACATGGTGAACGTGGTCAAGCAGAGCGTGGCCGACGTGGACGCCATCCTGCTGCTGGTGGAGCCCATTCCCCACATCGGCGGCCCCGAGGCTGAGCTCATTGCCCGCATCAAGCAGCTGGGCGTGCCCTCCGTGCTGGTCATCAACAAGATCGACACGGTGGAGAAGGCCGACCTGCTGGCGGTCATGCAGACCTACGGCCAGGCCCATGATTTTAGCGCCATCCTGCCCATCTCCGCCAAAAACGGCGAGGGTGTGGACGAGCTGCTGGACATGCTGGCGGAGTTTTTGCCGGAAGGCCCCCAGCTCTTCCCCGAGGACATGGTCACCGACCAGCCCGAGCGGCAGGTGTGCGCCGAGATCATCCGGGAGAAGCTGCTGCTCTGCCTGGACAAGGAGATCCCCCACGGCACCGCCGTGGAGGTCACCCGCTTCTCCGAGCGGGACAACGAGATCATCGATCTGGACGCCACCATCTACTGCGAGAAGGCCAGCCACAAGGGCATCATCATCGGCAAGGGCGGCGCCATGCTGAAGAAGATCTCCACCCTGGCCCGCACCGATATCGAGGCCTTCATGGGCACCAAGGTCTTTTTGCAGACCTGGGTGAAGGTGAAGGAGAACTGGAGAGACAACATCAATTTGATCCATAATTTCGGATATAAGGACGAATGAGCACATTTTACCGCTGATAAATGTTGTCCATCCGGCCAAGCTAAGTCCGGAAGGAGTGGCTGGACGTGGATCGGACGGAGCTTCTTTGGCGGCTTTTTGTACGCACCGGCCTGCCGGAGGCGTACACCCTGTACCGGCGGACGTCCCTGCAGCAGCGGGGAAAGAAACCGGAACACCCGGCGGGCGGCTGACCGCCCGCCTACATAACAGGAGGGGGAACCATGCACATCACCACCCAGGGGCTGGTGCTGCGGGAGGTCAACTACAAGGAGTCGGACAAGATCCTCACAGTGCTCACCGCCGAGGGGGGCAAGCGGACGGTGAAGGCCAGGGGCTGCCGGAGAAAGAACAGCCCTCTGGCGGCCTCCGCCCAGCTGCTGGTCTACTCCGACATGACCCTCTTCGAGTATCAGGAGCGGTTCACCCTCAACGAGGCGGAGTCCATCCGCCAGTTCTGGCACATGAAATCGGACGTGGAGCTGCTGGCTCTGGGGTCCTACTTTGCTGAGGTGATGGAGGCGGTGTCGGTGGAGGGCCGGCCCGACCCCGCCGCCCTGTCCCTGATTTTGAATTCCCTCCACGCCCTGGATAAGCTGAACAAGCCCCAGGCCCTGATCAAGGCGGCCTTTGAGCTGAAGCTCATGTGCCTGGAGGGGTACGAGCCCCTGCTGGACGCCTGCGCCGCCTGCGGCCTGCCCGACCCGGAGAAACCCCGGCTGGACCTGGTCCAGGGGGTGCTTCACTGCGCCGCCTGCAAGGACGAGGTGGGAGAGGGCGCCTCTCTTGCCCTGGAGGGGAGCACCCTGGCCGCCATGCGGCACATCGTCTACGGCGACCCCAAGCGTCTGTTTTCCTTCCAGCTGGACCCAAAGGGGCTGGACTGCCTGAGCCGGGTGTGCGAGCGATTCCTGCTCACCCAGCTGGACCGGGGGTTCAACACCCTGGACTTTTATAAACAACTGAAAGCGGGGATGTAAGATGGAACTGTACGTAGCCGACGCGTTTACCACCACGCGTTTTTCCGGCAACCAGGCCGGTGTGGCTCTGCTGGGGTCGGAGGATTTTCCTGCGGAAACCCTCATGCGTGCCCTGGCCGGTGAGCTGAAGCACTCCGAGACCGCCTTCGTGAAGCAGACCGGGGAGAAAGCCTTCCATATCCGCTATTTCACCCCGGCGGAGGAGGTGGACCTGTGCGGTCACGCCACCATCGCCGCCTTTACCGTCCTGCGGGACACCGGGGCCATTGCGCCCGGTGACTACGCCCTCCACACCCGCTCCGGCGACCTGGAGATCGAGGTGGGGAAGGACGCTGTGTGGATGGACATGGCTGCTCCCAAGGACGGGCGGACCTTTAGCGAGGCGGAGCAGGAAGAACTGTACGCCGCCTACGGCCTGACCCTGGCGGACCGTCCGGCGGGGCTGGAGCCCCAGGCGGTGAGCACCGGCCTCATGGATATCCTGCTGCCGGTGCAGACCCTGGAGACCCTGGACAAGGCGGTGCAGAACGAGGCTGAGGTCACCCGTTTGTCGGAGCATTATGACGTGGTGGGCGTCCACATGTTCTGCCCCAACACCCCCGACGCCGCCGCCCACTGCCGCAACTTCGCTCCCCTGTACGCCATCCCCGAGGAGGCGGCCACCGGCACCTCCAACGGAGCCCTGACCTATTATCTGTACCGCCGGGGCCTCATTCAGGCCGGGGCGGACAACCGCTTTGTGCAGGGGGAGAAGATGGGCAAGCCCTCCGAGATTTTGAGCCGCATCACCGAGGACGGCAGCGGCGTCAAGGTCCGGGTGGGGGGCCGTGCCCTTATTACCCTGAAATGTGAATTGATTACGGGAGAACCTACATGACCGATTTGTTTGAAAAATCCATACAAACCCTGGAGCTGCCCCGGGTGCTGGAGAAGCTGGCCGAGCAGGCGGTGACGGCGGAGGGCAAGGACCGCTGCCTGGCCCTGCGGCCCTTCACCGATGTGGACGACGTCCAGCGCGCCTTGGACGAGACCACTGCCGCGGTGAATATGACCGCCCTGCGGGGTTCGCCCTCCTTCTCCGGCGTGCGGCCCGTTCGGGCTTCCCTCCAGCGGGCCGACATGGGCGGCGCGCTGAATACCCGGGAGCTGCTGGATATCGCCGCTGTCCTCCGCTCCGCCCGCTCTGCCAAGGAGTACGGCGAGGGAGAGGGAGACCGGACCAAAACCTGCATCGACCACCTGTTCCGCTCCCTGACGGCCAACCGGTTCCTGGAGGACAAGATCACCGGGGCCATCGTGGGTGAGGACGAGATCGCCGACGCCGCCAGCCCTGAGCTGGCTGCCATCCGGCGGCACATCCGGGCCACCGCCTCCAAGGTGCGGGACATCCTCAATAAGCTGATCTCTTCCAGCCAGGCCCGCTACCTCCAGGATGCCATCATCACCCAGCGCAACGACCGCTTCGTGGTGCCGGTAAAGTCGGAGCACAAGAACGACGTGCCCGGTCTGGTCCACGACGTGTCCTCCTCCGGCTCCACCTTCTTCATCGAGCCTATGGGCGTGGTGAAGGCCAACAACGAGCTGAAGGAGCTCCAGTCCCGGGAGGAGAAGGAGATCGAGCGCATTCTGGCGGAGCTGTCCGCCGAGTGCGCCCAGTTCAAGGAGGACATTGCCCAGGACTATGATCTGCTGATCATCCTGGACGTGATCTTTGCCAAGGCCCGGCTGGCCTACCGCATGCGGGGCGCCGCTCCCCGTCTGGACCCCAAGGGCCTCTACCTGCGGAAAGCCCGCCACCCCCTGCTGGACCCCAACAAGGCGGTGTCCAACGACCTGATGCTGGGGGAGAACTTCGATACTCTGGTCATCACAGGCCCCAATACCGGCGGCAAGACGGTGACCCTGAAAACCATCGGCCTTTTGACCCTGATGGCCCAGTGCGGCCTCCACATTCCCGTGGGAGACGGCAGCTGTGTAAAAGTATTCAGCCGGGTGCTGTCCGATATCGGCGACGAGCAGTCCATTGCCCAGAATCTTTCCACATTTTCCTCCCACATGGTGAATATCGTGGGCATTCTGGAGCAGGCCGACGACGAGACCCTGATCCTGTTCGACGAGCTGGGCGCGGGCACCGACCCCGTTGAGGGCGCGGCTCTGGCCGCCGCCATCATCGAGAGCGCCCGGGAGATGGGGGCTCTGGTGGCCGCCACTACCCACTACGCCGAGCTGAAGGTGTACGCCATGACCACCAAGGGGGTGGAAAACGCCTCCTGCGAGTTCGATGTGGACTCCCTGGCGCCCACCTACCGGCTGCTCATCGGCATCCCCGGAAAATCCAACGCCTTCGCCATCTCCCAGCGGCTGGGCCTGCCCAAGGAGATCATCCAAAAGGCCGCCGCCCGCATCGACGCGGAGAACGTGCGGTTTGAGGACGTGCTCACTCAGCTGGACGAGCAGCGCCAGGAGATGGAGCGGGAGAAAGAAGCCGCTGCCAAGCTCCGCCGGGAGATGGAGGAGACCGCCAAGGCCTCCCGGGAGTACAAGGCCCAGATGGAGGCCGAGCGGCAGAAAGCGGTGGAGAAGGCCCAGGCGGAGGCCCGGGCTATCCTGGACGAGGCCAGAGATACCGCCGACCAGGTGTTCAAGGAGCTCAACGACATGCGCCGCCGCCAGAGGAAGGAAGAGGACTGGCAGCGGGTGAATGACGAGCGGGCAGCTCTGCGCCACCGCCTCAACGAGGCCGAGGGCAAGCTGGGCCAGCGGCCGGAGGAGCCGGTTCCGCCGCCCACCCGGCCCGCCAAGGCAGGGGACACGGTGGAGCTGGTGAAGATGGGCACCCAGGCCACGGTGCTCGCCGTCAACAAGGACGGCTCCCTCCAGCTCCAGGCCGGTATTTTGAAGATCACCGCCAAGCAGGACGAGGTGCGGGTGGTGGAGGGCGAGAGCATCAAATCCGCCAAGAAGGTGGTCCAGCGGGCCGAGCACAAGCTGCGCTCCCTGGGCGCCTCCCCGGAGGTGGACCTGCGTGGCATGATGACCGACGAGGCCATCGGCGCCCTGGACCTGTTCCTGGACAACGCGGTGCTTGGCAAGCTCAACGAGGTGCGCATCATCCACGGCAAGGGCACCGGCGCCGTGCGCAAGGCGGTGCGGGATCACCTGAAGCGCAGCCGGTACGTGAAGTCCTTCCGCCCCGGGCGCTACGGCGAGGGTGAGGACGGCGTGACCATCGCGGAACTGAAATAGCGCGTCTTCGTCAATCAATCCAGTTTCGTGTGCGGAATTTGTGTATTTTGTCATTGACGGTTTGGGATAAATTTGCTATCCTATTATACGAAGTATGCGAATGCATCTTGGGGGGAAACGCTATGTATATGAAAGAGGCAGTCGTGAATAATCAGGTTGGCCTGCACGCCAGACCGGCCACGTTCTTTATCCAGAAGGCCAATGAATTCAAGAGCTCCATCTGGGTGGAGAAGGACGAGCGGAGAGTGAATGCCAAGAGTCTGCTGGGCGTCCTTTCTCTGGGGATCGTCAAGGGGACTTCCATCAACCTCATTGCAGACGGCCCCGATGAGAAGGAAGCTGTGGAGGCTCTGATCGAGCTGATCTCCTCCAATTTCTCCGAGTAAGTCAACAGCGAAAGAAAAAAGCGCCGCATTGCGGCGCTTTTTTTGACCCCGGCGGAAAGGAGGGCGGGTAATGACATTTGACGAACTAAAGGAAAAGGCTCATGCCCTGCCGCTGAAGCCGGGCGTGTATATCATGCAGGATAAAAAGAATACGGTCATCTACGTGGGCAAGGCCAAGGCGCTGAAGAACCGGGTGAGCCAGTACTTTGCCAATCTGGCCACCCACACGGAGAAGACCCGTGCCATGGTGAGCCAGATCGACCACTTTGACGTGATCGTGGCCGATTCGGAGTTCGAGGCCCTGGTGCTGGAGAACTCCCTCATCAAGCGCCACCAGCCCCGGTATAATATCCTGCTGAAGGACGACAAGGGGTATCCCTATATCCGCCTGACGGTGAAGGAGGAGTACCCCAGATTTTCTCTGGCCAACAAGGCCGCCGAGGACGGCGCCCGGTATTTCGGGCCCTACGGCAGCCGTGGCAATACGCAAAATATCATCGACGCTCTGCGCATCGCCCTAAAACTGCCCTCCTGCAATCGGAAGTTCCCACGGGATATCGGGAAGGAGCGTCCCTGCCTCAACTACCACATGGGTCAGTGCGACGGCTACTGCCGGAAGGAGATGGACCAGAGCCGCTACCGGGAGGCCATCGACCAGGCCATCCGCCTGCTGGAGGGCAAGTTCCAGGAGGTAGGGGACGAGCTGAAGACGGAGATGGAACAGGCGGCGGAGGAGCTGCGGTTCGAGAAGGCCGCCGAGCTGCGGGACCGGTACAAGGCCATCGAGCTGCTGGGCAAGCGGCAGAAGGTGGTGGCGGGCTCCCTGGCGGACACCGACGTGGTGGGCTTCCACAAGGGGGAGGCCACCCGCAGCTGCTTTGTGGTGCTCCACTTTGTGGAGGGTGAGCTGGCCGCCAAGGACTGGGACCTCATTGAGACCCCCATGGAGGAAGAGACGGCGGACATCCTGTCCGCCCTGGTGCGGCAGTACTACGGCGGCCGTGGGAACCTGCCCCGGCAGATCCTGCTGCCCTGTGAGCTGGAGGACGAGGTGCCCCTGATGCGCATGTTCTCCGAGACGGCGGGGCGGAAGGTTGAGCTGGTGACTCCTCAGCGGGGCGCCAAAATGGACCTGATCCGCCTGGCCAACACCAACGCGGTGGAGGAAGTGGAGCGCTGGACCACCCGGGAGGAACGGCAGAACAAGCTGCTGGAGCTGCTGGGGAACATGCTGAACCTGCCTGCCCCGCCCCGGCGGATGGAGTCCTACGACATCTCCAACCAGGGCGCCGACGATATCGTGGCCTCCATGGTGGTGTATGTCAACGGCAAGCCCCTAAAGCGGGACTACCGCCGCTTCAAGCTGAAGGACATGGACGGCCCCGACGACTACGCCTCCATGGACCAGGTGCTGCGGCGCCGGTTCCAGCGGTATCTGGACGGGGACGAGAAGTTTGCCGACAAGCCCGACCTGCTGCTCATTGACGGCGGCGAGAACCACGCCAAGGTGGCGGTGGGGGTTCTGCATGATTTGGGTCTCAGTATCCCGGTGTTCGGCATGGTGAAGGACGACCGCCACCGCACCCGTGCCCTGGTGACCCCCGACGGCCGGGAGATCGGCATTCAGGGCAACCAGGCTATCTTTTCTCTGATCGGCCAGATCCAGGAGGAGACCCACCGCTTCGCTATCGAGTTCCACCGCCAGCAGCAGAACCAGCGGGTGAAGGGCTCGGTGCTGGACCAGATCCCCGGAGTGGGAGAGAAGCGGCGGAGCGAACTGCTCAAGCACTTCAAGAGCATCAAGAACATCAAGGCCGCCACCCTGGAGCAGCTCCAGGCGGCGGTGCCCAGAAATACCGCCCAGGCGGTGTACGACTTTTTCCGGGAGAAAGAGGGGCAGGGCGGATGAGACGGACGCTGCCTTTGGTCCTGGCCCTGCTGGTCCTGCTGACCGCCTGCGGCAAAACGGACAGCGGACAGGCCGCCCCGGCCATTGCCCCCGGCGCGGCGGAGATCGCTGAGGCGGTGCTGAACAGCCAGCCGGATACGGCGGGGCTGACGCCCCTCACCGGGGACGAGCTGACCGACTATCTCACCGCCGTGTGCGGCATCGAAACGGCCTGGTGGACCGAGGCGGCGGCCTATACCGCCTCCGGTGTGGACGCCCGGGAGATCATCGTCCTCCGGCTGAGCCGGGTGGAGGACGCGAGGAATGTGACCGCCGCTCTGGAAGCCCACCGGCAGGCCCGGCTGGGGGATTTTACCGGCTACGCGCCGGACCAGGCCGACCTGCTGGAGGACGGGACGGTGACCAGTCTGGACGGATATGCCGCCCTGCTGGTCTGTGAGGAGCCGAAGAAGGCCCAGTCCGCCCTGGAGGCGGCCGTGGGCGGGGAAGCGGTCCTGGCGGAGTCCACCCCGGACACGGCCGGTTTTGTCCCCTTCGATCCGCCCAATGAGCACGACATGACCCTCTATGATACCTCCGTCATCCTGGCGGCCTGGGAGAGCGGGGAGGAGGAGGGCCTCAGCGAGAAGGACGCCGCCATCCTGGCCCGGTGCCGGGAGCTGTTTGCGGAGCATATCACCGACGGTATGACCGACTTTGAGAAGGAGCTGGCCCTCCACGACGCACTGGTGCGCCTGGGAGAGTATGACGTGACGGTGTATGCCGACGGCAAGGGCTGGCCCGATAATACTAACCCCTACGGCCTGCTGGTGGAGGGGTACGGCATCTGCCTGGCCTACGCCACCAGCTTCCAGCTGCTGATGGACCTGGCGGGGATCGAGTGCATCACCGTAGTGGGAGCGTCGGCCGCCTCCACCACCGACCACGCCTGGAATATGGTGCGGCTGGAGGGGGAATGGTACTGTGTGGACCCCACCTGGGACGACCCCATCGGCGGTGAGAGCGTGTCGCCCAACCAGTGGGATGCGGTCCACCACGAGTATTTCAATGTGACCAGCGACTATATGCGCCAAACCGACCACCAGTGGGACTATGCCAATGTGCCCGAGGCCGACACCGTCCGGTTCTGCTGGAACGGCACCGGCCGTCTGCCCAACTGACCATAGAAAGGAAGGAATCGCCATGCGCGTCATTACAGGAATTGCCCGGGGCCGGAAGCTGAAGGAGCTGCCCGGTCTGGAGACCCGGCCCACCACCGATAAGGTGAAGGAGTCGGTGTTCAACATCGTACAGTTTGACATTGAGGGCCGGCGGGTGCTGGACCTGTTCGGCGGCACCGGCCAGATGGGCATCGAGGCCCTGTCCCGGGGCGCGGCCCACTGCACCTTCGTGGACCTGCGGAAGGAGGCCGCCGCCGTCATCCGGGAGAACCTTGCCCACACCAAGCTGGCAGAGCAGGGCAAGGTGATCCAGGGGGACTATCTGGCCTTCCTCACCGGCTGCCGGGAGAAATTCGACCTGGTGTTCCTGGATCCCCCCTACGGCACCGGAATGTTGGAAAAAGCCCTGTCGGCTATCGCCAAGATTGACATCGTGACGGAAAATGGTATAATAGTCTGCGAAAGTGCCGCCGAGGCGGCGCTGCCGGAGCTGCCCGCGCCCTATCGGATGGGACGGGATTACCGCTACGGCAAGATCAAGATCACGCTGTACCACCGGGACGCCTGAACCCCTTTCCCCGGCATGAGGATGTGAGCCCACATGAAAACCGCCATCTACCCCGGCAGCTTTGACCCCATTACGCTGGGGCATTTGAATATCATCAAGCGCGCCGCTGTCTGCTTCGACAAGCTGATCGTCTGTGTGCTGGTGAACTCGGAAAAGGTAAACCGGGGCCTGTTTACCCCGGAGGAACGGGTGGAGCTCATCCGTAAGGTAGTGGCCAAGCTGCCCAACGTGGAGGTGGACTGCTCCTCCACTCTGCTGGCAGAGTATGCCCGGCAGCGGAAGGCCTGCACCCTGGTAAAGGGCCTGCGGGCGGTGTCCGACTATGAGAACGAATTGCAGATGGCCCTCATCAACCGCAAGCTCAATCCCCGTCTGGAGACCATGTTTCTGCCTTCCAGCACGAAATACACCTACATCAGCTCCAGCGTGGTGAAGGAGATGGCCCGCTACGGGGCCGACCTGACGGATTTTCTCCCCCGGGAGATCATCGAGGACGTACAGCGGAAAATGGACAGCAGGAGGGATAGCTGATGGCTACCGGCGTAGACGAATTACTGGACATGCTCTTCGAGATGATCGACGAGGCCAAGAGCATGCCTTTGAGCAGCGATAAATGCATTCTGGAGCGGGACAAGGCTCTGGATCTGCTGGACGAGATCCGCGCCCAGTTCCCCATGGAGCTGGCGGAGGCCAAGAAGCTCATTGCCGCCCGGACGGAGTACATCAACTCCGCCAAGCGGGAGGGTGAGCTGATCCGCAAGCAGGCGGAGGACCAGGCCCGGCAGATGGTGTCCGAGGACGAGGTACTGGCCCAGGCCAAGCAGAAGGCCAACGAGATGCTCCGCACCGCCGAGGAGCGCAGCCGCGACCTGCGCAAGGCGGCCAACGACTACTGTGAGGACGCCCTCCGCCGCACTGAGGAGGCGGTGGCCGAGGCCTATGACGAGATCAAAAAGTCCCGGGCCCGGTTCCGTGCCCTGGCGGGCGGCTCCGCCCCTGCCGGCCGGCAGCCCTATGACGCCGCCGCCGACGAGTAAATCCTGTTTACGTAATATCGAAATATGGTACTTTTTCGCCACCATACCGTAAGGTATGGTGGCTTTTTTGTTTCCATTTGTAACGATGGAAAGTCGAACGCATGTTTTTCATGCTGAAAAGAAGGCGTTTACCTAGGAAAACAGGCATTTTTCTACTTAAAAAAGAAGAAAAAACTATTGCAATTCTGTTACAGAGCATTTATACTAGAGAAGAAAGTGGGGCGAAGTGGAGGAAAAACCCGCCGGATTTCAGTAAAGTGGAGGGAGAGTGAAGGGCGTGACCGGGACTTACGAGCATAGCATCGACTCCAAAGGCCGCCTGTTCATTCCCGCCAAGCTCCGGGAGGAGCTGGGCGTCACCTTCTACCTGGCCATGGGCGTGGACGCCTGCCTGGCCATTTACCCCCAGTCCACCTGGGACCGGTTTACAGAAAAGTTTGCCTCCCTGCCCATGAGTCAGTCCAAGGCCATGCGCCCGCTGTTCGCCAACGCCGCCAAGTGTGAGCTGGACAGCCAGGGCCGTATCGTCATTCCCCAGAAGCTGCGCAAGTACGCGGGTCTGGACAAGGATGTGGTCATCATCGGCGTCCACGACCGGGCGGAGATCTGGAGTGCCGACGCCTGGCTGGCTCAGGAAGAGGAAGAGATGACGCCGGAGAAAATGTCGGCTTGCATGGAGGCTTTGGGATTCTGATATGAGTGAACCGATCTATTCCCACAAGCCGGTGCTGCTGGACGAGTGCATCGAGGGGCTGGACATCAAGCCGGAGGGGATCTACCTGGACGGCACCCTGGGCCGGGCGGGCCACAGCCGGGAGATCGCCAAGCGGCTGACCACCGGCAGACTGATCTGCGTGGACCGGGACCAGGCGGCCCTGGACGCGGCCCAGGAGCGGCTGGCTTCCTGGATGGACAAGGTAACCCTGGTGCACAGCAACTTCTGCGAGCTGGACGCCATTCTGGACGGCCTGGGTCTGGAGGGCGTGGACGGCATGCTGTTTGACCTGGGGGTGTCTTCCCCCCAGCTGGACGACCCGTCCCGGGGGTTCTCCTACATGGCGGACGCCCCCCTGGACATGAGAATGGACAAGACCGATACCCTGACGGCCCGGACGGTGGTCAATGAGTGGCCCCAGGAGGAGCTGCGGCGCATCCTCTGGCAGTACGGGGAGGAGCGGTATGCCCCCGCCATCGCGGGAGCCATCGTCCGGGCCAGGGACAAGGCGCCTATTGAGACCACCCTGCAGCTGGTGGAGGTCATCCGGTCGGCCATGCCGGCCGCCGCCCTGCGGGAGAAGCAGCACCCGGCCAAGCGGAGCTTCCAGGCCATCCGCATCGCGGTGAATGACGAGCTCTCGTCGGTAGACAAGATGGTGCGCGCCGCGGTGCCCCGTCTGAACCAGGGCGGGCGGCTGGCGGTGATCTCCTTCCACTCGCTGGAGGACCGGATCGTGAAAAACGCCCTGGCGGAGTTTGCCAAGGGCTGTACCTGCCCGCCGGACTTCCCGGTGTGTGTGTGCGGGAAAAAGCCGCAGATCAAACTGGTGAATAAAAAACCCATCGTTTCCGGAGCGGCGGAGCTGGAGGAAAACCCCAGAGCCCGCAGTGCCAAGCTCCGGGTGGCAGAAAAGCTGTGAGTTTACCAAGGAGAATGGAGTGGACGCAGGAATGGCGACTGCCGTAAAGCACAGAGCACGATACAACCGATACAACGACATCCCCTATGACGCCTATGACGGCTCGGCGGTACGGCAGCTTCCCGGCGAGGAAGTGCTCCAGCCCCGTCCCATGGTGCGGCCCAAGGAGCGGGTGGTGGCCCGTCCCAAGGTCCGTGTGCGGGAGGCGGGCCGGGTGGCGCCCTTCGCTGTGGTGGGCTTTCTGGCCATCGGCGTGTTTGCCATCCTGCTGCTGTACAGCTATGTGAACCTGACGGTGATCTCCCAGCAGGTGGTGGACCTGAAGAGCGAGATGACCGAGCTGCGCTCCGAGGAGGCCAAGCTGCGGGCTCAGTACGAGCTGGCCTATGACCTGGAGGGCATCGAAGCGGCAATGACGGCCGACGGCTCCATGGTCAAGCCCCAGAGCGGACAGACCATCTATGTGGACCTCTCCGAGCCCGACTCCGTGACCCTGTTCCAGCAGGAGGATACCGCCGCCGAGGGCGCTCAGGGCTTTGTAGACAGCGTGAAATCCATCGTGAATGAGATCGTGGAATATTTCCAGTGACCCCAGCCATATATTGATTTGCAGACCCCATAAAGAGAGAACCGGGCTGCCGCCGGGCGGCCCACCCGTATGAAACGAAAACGGACGAAAGAGGGCGTAAGAAAAGAAATTTTCTTACGCCCTCCACTGTAACTATCCGTCGATTTCGGCGGAGCGACCCAAGCGAGGTGACCAGTCATGGCGTACAGAAAGAAAGACCGAGTGATCCGGCAGCAGCCGGACCGGCGGGCCAACCGCACCATCCTGATCCGCACCCTGGTTCTGATGGCGATTTTTGGCGTAGCGGTATTCGTACCGTTGTTTTTCCGGCTCTGGCAGATCCAGATCAGCGAATACGACAAGTATAAGGAACTGGTGGCGGATCAGCAGACCAAGGACAGCACGGTGGAGGCCAACCGGGGCACCATTTATGACAGCACCGGCACCCCGCTGGCCCTCAGCGCCACGGTGTACAACGTGCAGCTCTCTCCCAAGGAGATCATCGCCTGTCAGGAGGCCTATCAGGAGAAAGTGAAGGAGGCCAAGGAGAAGGGAAAGGACCCTCCGGACTATCCCGAACCCACCAACCAGTTCATCGCCGAAAATCTGGCGGCCATCCTGGACCTGGAGGTGGACGACATCCTGGCCCGGCTGGCCAAGGAGAACTCCCTGTATGAGATGATCAAATGGCGGGTAGAGCCGGAAGAGTCGGAGGCGGTGGAGCAGTTCATCACCGAAAACCATATCAGCGGCATCTACCTGATGCCCACCAGCAAGCGGTACTATCCCAAGGGCAGCCTGGCCGCCCAGGTCATCGGCTTTGTCAACCCCAACGTGGACAATACCGGCGCCTACGGCGTGGAGGCGCTGTATGAGGAGGAGCTGTCCGGCGAGAGCGGCCGTGTGGTCACCGCCAAGAACGGCGTGGGCACCGAGATGCTCTACTGGTTTGAGGACTACTATGACGCCACCGACGGCGACGACCTGACCCTGACCATCGACGCCACCATCCAGTCCTTCTGCGAGAGCATCCTGAAAAAGGGCATCGAGCAGTTTGAGGTCCAGGACGGCGGCTTCTGCATCGCCATGGACCCCAACACCGGCGAGATCCTGGCCTGGGCCAACTCTCCCACCTATGATCTGAACAACTACCGTGAGGTCTCCGATCCGGTGCTGCTGCAGTACATCGAGGATGTGAAAAACGGCGGCTACACCAAGGAGGAGGCCTATCTGAAGGCCCTGGAGGAGGGCGCCTCCTCCCAGGAGGCCTATGATAAGGCAGTGGCCGCGGCAGAAACCAACGCCCTGTACACCCAGTGGCGCAACAAGGCTATCAACGACACCTACGAGCCCGGTTCCACCTTCAAGTCCCTGGTGCTGGCCGCCGCCCTGGAGGAGGGCGTGGTCAGCGAGAGCGACCACTTCTACTGCTCCGGCAGCGTGCAGGTGGCCGACCACACCATCCACTGCTCCGACCGTGACGGCCACGGAGACCAGGACCTGGCCAAGGCGGTGGCCAACTCCTGTAACCCGGCCTTCATTGCCATTGGTCAGAAGCTGGGTGCGGATAAATTCTACGACTATCTGGAGAGCTTCGGCCTGCTGGAACCCACCGGCATCGATATGCAGGGCGAGCCCAAGAACGATCCGGTGAGTGCCGGCCTGATCTGGAGCCGGGACTACTTCACCAGCGCGGAGGGCATCTCCTCCCTGGCCACCGCTTCCTTCGGCCAGCGCCTGAAGATCACCCCCATCCAGATGCTCACCGCCGCCGCGGCGGTGGTCAACGGCGGCCACCTGATGAAGCCCTACGTGGTCAGCCAGGTCACCGACCCCAACGGCAACGTGGTCCAGTCCAACCAGCCCACCGAGGTGCGCCAGGTGGTCAGCGAGCAGACCAGCGAGCGCTGCCGGGAGATCCTGGAGAAGGTAGTGGACGGCGGCACCGGTAAGAACGCCCGGGTAGAGGGCTACCGCATCGGCGGCAAGACCGGTTCCTCCGAGACCGGCGAGACCGACCACACCATCGTCTCCTTCCTGGGCTTTGCCCCGGCGGACGATCCCCAGGTCATCATCCTGCTGGCCTACGACAACCCCAAGCCCGCCTTCCCCGGCGCCAAGTCCACCGCCGGCGGCTGGTACATCAGCGGCGGCAACATGGCCGCACCCATGGCCGGCGAGCTGCTGGAGAACATTCTGGACTACCTGGGCGTGCAGAAGACCTACTCGGCCACCGCTGACGTGCTGGTGCCCAACGTCACTGGCATGAACCTGGCCACCGCTACCTCCACCCTGAAGAAGAACAACCTGACCCTGCGGACTGTGGGCGACGGCGACACCGTCACCGGTCAGATCCCCGCCAAGGGTGCATCCATCCCCGGCGGCAGCGAGGTTGTGCTCTATATGGGCACGGAGGTGCCCACCGATCAGGTGCAGGTGCCCAACGTGGTGGGCCTCACTCTGGAGCAGGCCCAGAAGAAGATGGAGGACGCCGGCCTGTATCTGAAGGCCATCGGCGCCGCCGATTACAGCGCCAGCACCGCCTACGAGCAGGAGACTGCCGCCGGTACCCTGGTGGACCGGGGCACTGCCATCGAGGTGCGCTTCAGCGACTCCACCGCCAGCGGCGGTGGCGGCTCCGGCCTGTGATCAAAAAAACGATGAAGCAGTTTTCACACCATGGCAAAGCCCAGTGAAACGGGTTTGCCATGGAGAGGAGCCGCAAGGAAGCGAAGCGCGGTTTGGGCGTCAGCCCGAACAAAGCGATGCGGACTTTGCGGCGACGATTTGGAGGGTGCATGCATGAAGCTAAACCAACTGCTCAAGTCGGTCCCCATCACGGACCGGCGGGTTGGGGATGTGGATGTATCGGCAATCAGCTATGACACCCGTACCATGACCCCCGGCTGCCTCTTTGTGGCGCTGCCGGGATACAAGACAGACGGCCACCGGTACATTGCCCAGGCCCTGGAACAGGGGGCGGCGGCGGTGCTCTGCCAAAGCCCCCCGGCCGGGGAGGGCCCCTGGCTGGTGACTCCCGATCCCCGGGCGGCTCTGGCCGCCGTCTCCGCCAACTGGTTCGGCCATCCGGCGGAGGAGCTGACGGTGCTGGCGGTGACCGGCACCAACGGCAAAACCACGACCACCTATCTGCTGAAAGCCATGCTGGAAGGGGTGCTGGGGGCCAAGGTTGGCCTCATCGGCACCAATCAGAACATGATCGGGGAGGAGATCCTCCCCGCCCACCGCACCACCCCGGAGTCCTGGGAGGTGCAGAAGCTGCTGCGGGACATGGCGGACGCCGGCTGCACCCACGTGGTGATGGAGGCCTCCTCCCACGCCCTGGTGCTCCACCGGCTGGACGGTATTCGCTTCAAAGCGGGCATCTTCACCAACCTGACCCAGGATCACCTGGACTTCCACCGGACCATGGAGGCCTACCGGGACGCAAAAGGTCTGCTGTTCCGCCAGTGCGAGAGGGCGGTGCTCAACCTGGACGACGAGGCGGGGCGCTACTATGCCTCCACCGCCCCCTGCCCGGTGTTCACCTACTCCGAGCGGCGGGACGAGGCGGACCTCACCGCCAAAAACCTGCGGCTCTTTCCCCAGCGGGTGGAGTTTGAGGCGGTGACCATGGACGCCATCGCCCGGGTGCGGCTGGCCATCCCCGGCGGCTTCACCGTGTACAACGCTCTGGGCGTCCTGGCCTGCGGCGTGACCCTGGGCCTGCCTCTGACCGACTGCGCCCGCGCCCTGGCTTCGGCACGGGGCGTGAAGGGCAGGGTGGAGGTGGTGCCGGTGCCGGCGGACTTTACCGTCATCATCGACTACGCCCATACCCCCGACGCCCTGGAAAACATCCTCACCACCGTACGGGACTTTACCCCCGGCCGGGTCATCTGCCTGTTCGGCTGCGGCGGCGACCGGGACCGCTCCAAGCGGCCCAAAATGGGCGCCATCGCCGGCACCCTGGCCGACGTGGCGGTGGTTACCTCCGACAACCCCCGCACCGAGGAACCGGAGACCATCATCCGGGACATTCTGGCGGGGATGGAGGACACCCCGGCCCGACGGCATGTGGAGCCCGACCGGCGGAAAGCCATCCCTCTGGCCCTGTCCCTGGCCCGGCCCGGCGACACCGTGGTGCTGGCGGGAAAAGGCCACGAAACTTATCAGGAGATAAACGGCGTGCAGCATCACCTGGACGAACGGGAGGAAATCGCCGCCTGGTTTGCCAAATAGACAAGGAAGTTTGTTACTATTTCAAGTAGAAAGCGCCGGGCGTTTGTGATAAAATACCTACCCGGTCTGAATGGAACGGATCAAATCGAGCTGTGAGAGGCTTTGGAGGTTGCAAAAGAGATGTTGAGGATCGTCATCAGTATCGTGGCGTCGTTTGTGGTGACCGCCCTGGCGGGGCGGTGGCTGATCCCCGTGCTGCGCCGGATGAAGGCGGGCCAGTCCATCAAGGAAATCGGACCCACCTGGCACATGACCAAGCAGGGCACCCCTACCATGGGCGGGCTCATGTTCATTTTCGGCACTGCCGTTATGGTAGCGGCGCTGAGCTGGCCGGATTTTGAAAACGGGATCCTGGGCGGGGCCTTCGTGTTCCTGTTTGCCCTGGTGTTCGGTATCATCGGCTATATCGACGACTATTTTAAGGTAAAGAAGCATGAGAACACCGGCCTCACCGCCCCTCAGAAGTTCCTGCTTCAGCTGGCGGCCGCCGTGCTGTTTACCGTGCTGCTGCGGAATTTCGGGTATCTGACGCCTGATCTCTACATCCCCTTCGTCAATGTGACGTTCCCTGTGCCCTGGCCTCTGTACATGATCTTTGCCGCCTTTGTGATGGTGGGCTGCGTCAACGCCGTCAACATCACCGACGGCATCGACGGCCTGGCCGCCGGCGTGACGGTGCCGGTGATGATCTTCTTCACCGCCGTGGCCGTGCTGTGGGAGCACTACGAGCTGGGCATCTTCTCCGGCGGCCTGCTGGGCGGCCTGCTGGCCTTCCTGATCTATAACTTCCACCCCGCCAAGGTGTTCATGGGCGATACCGGCTCCCTGTTCCTGGGCGGCGCGGTATGCGGCCTGGCTTTTGGGCTGGATATCCCCCTGGTGCTCATTCTGGTGGGCATCATCTACATTGCTGAGACCCTGTCCGATATCATTCAGGTGGGCTACTTCAAGCTCACCCACGGCAAGCGGATCTTCCGCATGGCGCCCCTCCACCACCATCTGGAGATGGGCGGCTGGAGCGAGGTGAAGCTGGTGACGGTGTTCACCGGCATCACCCTGCTGGCCTGCCTGGTGGCCTTCTGGGGCGTCATGGGCCGCTGGGCCTGAGTTTCATTTTTTCCGCTGAAGGAGGCGAAAGGCTTTGGCAAAACGCAAGCGCGATCTGACCATGGAACAGCAGCTGGCCAGAGGGCCTATGGATCTGCCCTTCCTCATGCTGGTGCTGCTGCTGACAGGCATCGGCACGGTCATGGTCTTTTCCGCCTCCTTCGCCACCGCCTATTATGAGGGCAGGGACCCCGCCTACTACTTCATGCGGCAGGCTTTGTTTGCCGCGGCGGGCCTGGCCATCATGTACGTGATCTCCAGGATCAATTACCAGACCTTTCGCTGGATGTCGGTGTTCGCCCTGGGCGTGGCCATCCTGCTGCTGATCGCGGTGCTGATCCCCGGCATCCACACCAACCGCGCCGACGGCGTCCGCCGGTGGATCGCGGTGCCTGGCCTGGGTACCTTCCAGCCCTCGGAGATCGCCAAGGTGGCGGTCATCATGTACTTTTCCGCCAGGCTAAGCAAGCGGAATACGGAAAAGCCCATCCGGCTCAACCCCCGGTCCAACCTCAGCGGCTTTGTGGGCTGGCTGGACAAAATCGGGTTCCTGGAGCTGGTACCCTACGGCGTCATCCTGCTGATCATCGTCTTTCTGATGAAGCTGGAGCCCCACATGTCGGGCACCATCCTCATTCTGGCCGGCGCGGCGTCGGTGCTCTTCGCCGCCGGCATCAAGTTCTATTGGTTCCTGCTGGGCGGCGGCGCCATGGGCGTGCTGCTGGCCCTGTCCATGCAGGGCTACCAGTCCACCCGCATCCTGGTGTGGAAGGACCCCTGGGCCTACAAGCAGGAGGGCGGCTATCAGATCATCCAGTCCCTGTACGCCATCGGCTCCGGTGGCCTGCTGGGCCTGGGACTGGGCAAGAGCCGTCAGAAATTCCTCTACCTGCCTGAGCCAGAAAACGACTTCATCTTCGCCATCGTCTGTGAGGAGCTGGGCTATATCGGCGCGGCCTTGGTCATCCTGCTGTTCGTGCTGCTTGTGGTCCGGGGCTACTGGCTGGCCGTCCACGCCAGAGACCGGTTCGGCGCCCTGCTGGTGGTGGGCGTCACCACCCTGCTGGCGGTGCAGGTCTTTTTGAATATCTCGGTGGTCACCAACCTGCTGCCCACCACCGGTATCTCGCTGCCCTTCTTCAGCTACGGCGGTACGGCCCTGCTGATCCAATTGGCGGAGATGGGCATGGTGCTGTCGGTATCCAGACAAATTCCGGCACCAAAACAAGAATAAGAATGTTTGAGAGGGAAGTGGAAGCATGAAGATCCTCTTTACCTGCGGCGGGACCGCAGGACATGTGAACCCTGCCGTGGCTCTGGCCCAGATGTTCCAGGCCCGGAACCCGGGCTGTGAGGTGCTGTTCGTGGGAGCCGACGGCGGCATGGAGACCCGTCTGGTGCCCAAGGAGGGCTATCCCATCGAGACGGTGACCATCACCAATTTCCGTCGGTCCTTTTCTCCGGTGGCCATCGGCCACAACTTCAAGACCCTGCTGAACATGAACAAGTCCAAGAAGCAGGCCAACGCCATTCTGGACCGATTCCAGCCCGACCTGGTGGTGGGCACCGGCGGCTACGCCTCCTACCCGGTGGTAAACGCCGCCGCCGCCCGGGGCATCCCCACCGCCGTCCATGAGTCCAACGCCGTCCCCGGCCTCACCACCAAGGCCCTGTCCAAGGTGGTGGACGTGGTGATGGTGGGCTTTGAGGAGAGCAGAAACCACTACGACGACCCCTCCAAGGTGGTGGTCACCGGCACCCCGGTGCGCAGTGACTTCTTCCAGTACACCTGGAAGGAGGCCCGTGCCAAGCTGGGCCTCACCGATGACCGGCCCCTGGTGCTCTCCGTGTGGGGCAGCCTGGGCGCCGAGGAGATGAACCGCCAGATCGTGGACTTTATTTCCCGGGAATGTGCCGACGGGGAGCCTTTCCACCACATCCACGGGGCGGGCCGGGACTACCAGACCGTGTGCCAGGCCCTGAAGGCCAAGGGCGTGAAGACCGGCGCCTCTATCGACGTGCGGGAGTACATCTACGACATGCCGGTGGTGATGGCCGCCGCCGACCTGGTGCTCTGCCGGGCGGGCGCCTCCACCATCTCCGAGCTCACCGCCATCGCCAAGCCCTCCATCCTGGTGCCGTCCCCCAATGTGGTAGCCGACCACCAGACCAAGAACGCCCGGGTGCTGGAGGGGGCCGGCGGCGCGGTGCTGCTGCCTGAGAGCGAAAGCTCCGGGGAGAAGCTGTATCAGGTGGCCGCTTCCATCCTGAATGACAAGGAGAAGCGGGAGGCCATGAGCGCCGCCCTCCGGGCCATGGCTGTGGCCGACGCGGCGGAGCAGATCTACAACACCCTTTCCGGCCTGCTGGGGCGGAAAAAGTAAAAACGAACCCCCATTCTATCCCCCGCATAGGATAGCGTACCAAAACCGAAGTGCGGAGGATGGCATATGAATACATATCTGGTGGAGGGAGGCTTCCCTCTGGAGGGCTCCGTGGAGATCCACGGGGCAAAAAACAGTGTGCTCCCCATTCTGGCGGCGGCTTTGCTGGCGCCGGGGGAGTGCATCATCCACAATTGTCCCAGGCTGTCCGACGTGGAGGCCTCCCTGGCCATCCTGCGGCACCTGGGCTGCTCCGCCCGCAGGGAGGGAGACGCTGTGGTGGTGGACGCCTCTGCGCCCACCCGGTGCGACGTGCCCGACGCCCTAATGCGGGAGATGCGCTCCTCAGTGATCTTCCTGGGCGCAGTGCTGGGCCGGATGGGACGGGCCAGAATGTGCGCCCCCGGCGGCTGCGAGCTGGGTCCCCGGCCCATCGACCTCCACCTGGCGGCCATCCGGTCTCTGGGCGGACAGATCACCGAGGCGGACGGCGGCCTGCTGTGTGAGGGAAAGCTCCACGGGGCGGACATCGTCCTGTCCCTCCCCAGCGTGGGAGCCACCGAGAACGCCATGCTGGCGGCGGTGTGCGCTGACGGCGTCACCACCATCACCAACGCCGCCCGGGAGCCGGAGATCGTGGATCTCCAGAACTTCCTGCTGGCCCTGGGAGCCAGGGTGCGGGGTGCGGGCAGCTCGGTCATCACCGTTGAGGGGGGCGTGCCCCTCCACGGCGGGTCCTATACCGTCATGGGGGACCGGATCGTGGCCTGTACCTATCTGGCGGCGGCGGCCGCCGCGGGAGGACATGTGGAGGTCACCGGTGTGGACTGGCGCAACCTGTCCACCGTCACCGCGGTGCTTACCGAGGCCGGCTGCACGGTGCGCAGCCAGCCGGGGAGGATCACCCTGGCCTGCACCAAGCCCCTGAAGGGAGTGCGGCCCATCCGCACCGCGCCCTATCCCGGCTTTCCCACCGACGCCCAGGCGCCCCTGATGGCGGCCCTGTGCAAGGGCAGCGGCTGCACGGTGTTCGTGGAGAACATGTTTGACAGCCGGTACCGCCATGTGGATGAGCTCATCCGCATGGGTGCGGATATCCGTGTGGAGGGCCGTGTGGCGGTGGTGTACGGTGTGCCCAGGCTCCACGGAGCCCGGGTCCGGGCCTCCGATCTGCGGGGCGGAGCCGCCCTGGTGGTGGCCGCTCTGGGAGCGGAGGGCGAGACCCGCGTGGAGGACCTGCACCACATCGACCGGGGCTACCAGAGCCTGGAGGGAGACCTGAGCGCCCTGGGCGCCCACATTGTTCGGGAAAAAGCGGGAAAATCGTAAGAGCTTCTTTAGACTTTTTTATCCTTTTTGTGGGATAGTATAAAGAGAACTAAGATCAAAAGACAGGAGACCAGTGGAATGGCGGCAAGACGGAACAGAAAGGGACGGCGGCGCAACCGGGGACGCTTCGGCTTCCTCTATAAGCTGCTGTCCACTCTGATCATCTTCGCCGCCATTTTGATGGGCTGCGTGGTCTTTTTTCGGGTCAACACCATGGTGGTGGAGGGGAACAGCCGCTATCCCGCGGAGGAGATCATCGCCGCCTCCGGCGTACAGCAGGGGGACAACCTGTTCACGCTGAACAAGAGTAAAATGGTGTCCCAGATCCTGACCCGCCTGCCCTATGTGGACGATCTGTCCATCGAGCGGAAGCTGCCCGACACCCTGATCTTCTACGTGACGGAGAGCGTGCCTGTTGCCTGGATCGAGAGCGACGGCACCTACTGGCTGCTGGACCACCGGTGCAAGATCCTGGAGGCGGGAGATTCCTCCCTCACCGAAGGGCTGCCTGAGGTGCTGGGCCTGACGCCGGTGGACGCCACAGTGGGCAACCGCCTGACGGTGAGCCCGGAGGAGCAGAACAAGCTGGACCGGCTGCGGGAATTCTTTACCGCCATTGCCGGGCGGCAGATGACGGGCAGCCTCACCAGCTTCATCGACCTGAGCAGTGAGAACGAGATCCGGTTCGGCTACGGCGACAACCTGACGGTGATCTTCCCGCTGAACGGGGACTTTGACCAGGAGACCTATGAGCTGAAGCGGGCGCTGGAGAGCATGGACGAGCGGGGCATTCCCCGCACCGGCACCCTGGACCAGAACTATGAGGGTCGGGAGACCCACCTGCTGCCGGAGCGCTGGCTGCCCGGCCAGACGGTGGAGGAGCCCGCCCAGACAGATACCGACAGTGAGACAGAGGAGACGGCCGCGCCGGAAGTGAGCCAGACTCCCCAGGGAGAAGATGCAAATGAGTAAAAAAGGACGCAAACGGGGCCAGCTGGCCGTGATGGTGGTGTGTGCCGTGGTAGGCTTTCTGCTGGCGGCCCAGCTGCGCAGCGTGAAGCTCAGCGGTGCGGCGGACGCCACCAACGCCGCGCGGCTGGAGACCTTACAGAGCCTGTACAACGAGCTGATGGACCAGAAGGACGGCCTGGAGGACCAGGTGAAGCAGCTCCAGAGCGAGCTGTCCCTCTACCGGGAGCAGGCCGCCTCCGGCGAGGCGGGCAGCGAGGCTCTGAAGGCTGAGGTGGACAAGCTGGAGATCACCGCCGGTCTCACCGACGTGGAGGGGCCGGGAGTTACCGTTATTCTGGAGGACTCCACCTCCTCCAACGTCACCGGGGACGAGGCCGACTATCTGATCCATGACAGCGACCTTCTCTCCGTCATCAACGAGCTGCGCTCCGCCGGGGCGGAGGCCATCTCCCTCAACGGAGAGCGCATTCTGGCCACCAGCGAGGTGCGCTGCACCGGCGCCGTGGTGACGGTGAACGGCCGGCGGTACGCCGCCCCTTACATCATTTTCGCCATCGGCGACCCGGACACCCTGTACAACGCCATGACCATGCGCAACGGCGTGGCCGACGTACTGGGTCAGTGGGGGATCACCGTGAAGGTCACCGCCAGTGACCTGCTGCTGATCCCCAAGTACAACGGAACGGTAGATTATCAATACGCCCACAGCGTGACGCCGGGCGAAGAGGAGGGTGAGGGCTGATGCTGGAGATCGTGGGCCTGCTGGTGGGTCTGGCCGTGGGACTGGTGTTCCCCTGGACCATTCCCAGTCAATACTCCCTTTACGCCGCCACCGGCCTGCTGGCCGCTCTGGATTCCGCCCTGGGCGGGTTCCGGGCCCGGGTGGTAGGAGACTTCAAGCTGGATATGTTTCTGTCGGGCACCATCGGCAACGCGGTCATCGCGGTTTTTCTCACCTGGCTGGGCCAGAGTCTGGGCCTGCCGCTGTACCTTGCGGCGGTGGTGGTGTTCGGAACGAGAATGTTCCAAAACTTTGCGGAAATCCGGCGGGAACTATTGACCTCCAGGCAAAAGAGCGCTAAAATAAATCAAGATATGGTTACTTCCGAGGAGGAGCATACAAGATAGCTCTTTTTTCCCTCTTTTTAAACAAAAATCACGAATTCGTTTCACATAGGAGGAGCAGTTATGGCGTTTGGGCTGGATACCGGTCCCGATAATGTCGTTACCATTAAGGTCATCGGCGTTGGCGGAGGCGGCAACAACGTGGTCAACCGGATGGTGAAGTCCGGGACCAAGGGCGTAGACTTTATTGCGGTTAATACGGACAAGCAGGCGCTTGCCGTTTCCAGTGCTACTTTTAAGATTCAGATCGGTGAGAAGCTCACCGGCGGCCAGGGCGCGGGCAGCGATCCCGAGGTGGGACGCAAGTCCGCCGAGGAGAGCCGCAGCGCCATCTCCAAGGCTCTGGAGGATGCCGACATGGTGTTCATCACCGCCGGTATGGGCGGCGGCACCGGCACCGGCGCGGCTCCCATCGTGGCGGATATCGCCAAGGAAATGGGCCTGCTCACCGTGGGCGTGGTCACCAAGCCCTTCAACTTTGAAGGCCGCCGCCGGATGGTCCAGGCGGAGAAGGGCATCGAGGAGCTGCGTACCCGGGTGGACAGCCTGGTCATCATCCCCAACGAGCGGCTGAAGTTCGCCACCGACCAGAAGATCACCTTTGCCAACGCGTTTGAGATCGCCGACGATGTGCTGCGCCAGGCGGTGCAGTCCATCTCCGACCTCATTAAGAACACCGGCTTCATCAACCTGGACTTCGCCGACGTGACTGCCGTCATGCAGAACGCGGGCATGGCTCACATGGGCGTGGGCCGGGCCGCCGGCAAGAACAAGGCCGAGGAGGCCGCCAAGATGGCCATTTCCAGCCCCCTGCTGGAGACCTCCATCAACGGCGCCAAGGGCGTGCTGGTCAACGTCACCGGCTCCATGGACATCGGCCTGGAGGAAGTGGAGACCGCTGCCAACCTGGTGCAGCAGGCCGCTCACCCCGACGCCCTTATCATCTTCGGTGCCGCCTTCGACGACACCCTGGAGGACGAGATCCGGGTCACCGTCATCGCCACCGGCTTCGAGGAGCGGGAGGGCACCATGCCCAGTAAGCCCTTCTCCGCCGCGGCGGAAAAGAAGGCCGAGACCCAGCAGCAGCCTCAGGAGCAGAAGCAGGAGGCTCCCGCTTCTGCCGAGGACGATCCCTTTGAGGATATCTTTAAGATCTTCAACCGGGGCCGCTGAGCAGCGCAGCAGGAAACGCCGCGCGGCAAACAGCCGCGCGGCGTTTTAGCCGGAAGCCTTGCAATCCGGCGGGAAAAGGCATATAATCAAGTTTGGACTAAGATTAGAAACAAGGGAGTGATATGCGCCGTGAGCGGTGACCCTCTGAGTCGAGCATACATTGTACGTAACACGGCGCACAGGCGACCTGTCCTGCCGGTCTGCTGACCGGCCAGGCCCCCGCGTCTGAAGCGCCGTGTGTCCGCCGGGCTTTGCCCGTCCGGACGGCAAGAAACAGGCGGCGGGGGATTTTTGTGCCCTTTTTTCCTCCGCGCCCAGAAAGGCGTGAGCGGATTGCTTTCTATTTATAAAACCATCAACGGGAAAATGACCAAGCTGGACTCCGTGCAGGACGGCTGCTGGGTCAACCTGACTTACCCCAGCGAGGACGAGCTGAATACCGTGGCGGTGACCCTGGGTGTGGAGCCCTCCTTCCTGCGGGCCGCCCTGGACGAGGAGGAGACCTCCCGTATCGACACCGAGGACGGCCAGACCCTGATCATCATCGACGTCCCCTCGGTGGAAAAGGACGACGCGGTGGTGTACTCCACCCTGCCTCTGGGCATCATCGTCACCCAAAAGCACATTATCACCGTCTGCCTGAAGGAGACCTCCATTCTGAAGGACTTTCAGGACGGTTTGGTGCGCAACGCCGAGACCCAGAAGCGCACCAGCTTCATCCTCTATATGCTGCTGCAGGTGGCCAAGCGCTTCCTGCAATACCTGAAGCAGATCGACAAGATCTACAACTACATGGAGCGGCAGCTGTACAAGTCCCAGCGTAACAAGGAGCTCATCCAGCTGCTGGACCTGGAGAAGTCGCTGGTCTACTTCAATACCTCCCTGAAGGCCAATGAGGTGACCCTGGAAAAGATCCTCCGGGGCCGCATCATTACCCTTTATGAGGAGGACCACGATCTGCTGGAGGACGTGCTGATCGAGGTGCGTCAGGCCATCGAGATGGCCAACATCTACTCCTCCATCATTTCGGGCATGATGGACGCCTTCGCCAGCGTGATCTCCAACAACCTGAACGTGATCATGAAGGTGCTGACCTCCATCACCATTCTGCTGACCATCCCCAATATCATTTTCGGCTTCTACGGCATGAATATCACCACCGGCCTGCCTCTGGACCACTTCTGGTGGATCCCCCTGGTAGTGGCGGCGGTGGTCATTGTGATCGCCGGTGTTCTGCTGAAGAAAAAGGACCTGTTCTGACCCAAGGGCCCGCTGCGGTGCAGCGGGTCCTTTTTTTGAAGGAAAGATTGCAAATTGATTCATAAAATGGTAACAAATTTGTGATATCATTTCATTTACAAAATGTCGCGGCTGACAAAGACCGCGTTGGCACGGATGAGAATGGAGGTTTTCTATGGCGAGCAATCCGAATTATTGTGATATTACCCCTGAGATCGAGGCGCTGGCGGCCCAGACCCTGCAAAACAGCAGTATCGATCCGGATGACTTTGTGAAATATGATGTGAAACGGGGTCTGCGGGACCTGAACGGCAAGGGTGTGCTGGCCGGACTGACCGAAGTCTCCGATATTGTGGCCAAGAAGATCGTCAACGGGGAAGAAGTGCCCTGTGACGGCAAGTTATATTACCGCGGCATCGATGTGGAGCAGCTGGTGGAGGGCGCCCTCAGCGAAGGCCGCTTCGGCTTTGAGGAGACTGCCTACCTGCTGCTGCTGGGGCACCTGCCCAACCAGGAGGAGCTGGACAGCTTCACCAAGCAGCTGTCCTACTACCGGTCCCTGCCCAATAACTTCGTGCGGGACGTGATCCTGAAGGCGCCCAGCCACGACATTATGAACTCCCTGGCCCGGAGCGTGCTCAACCTGGCCTCCTATGACGACCAGTGTGACGACATCTCCCTGCCCAACGTTATGCGCCAGTGCGTCCAGCTCATTTCCCTCTTCCCCATGCTCAGCGTCTACGGCTACCAGGCCTGGAACTACAAGAGCGGCAGCAGCCTGTACATCCATGCACCCCGGCCGGAGCTGTCCACCGCGGAGAACATCCTCTCCCTGCTGCGAGCGGACTCCTCCTACTCCTTCTGGGAGGCCCACGTGCTGGACATCTGCCTGACCCTCCATGCTGAGCACGGCGGCGGCAACAACTCCACCTTCACCACCCACGTGGTCACCTCCTCCGGCACCGATACCTACTCCTGCATGGCGGCCGCGCTGGCCTCCCTGAAGGGTCCCAAGCACGGCGGCGCCAACATCAAGGTGGTGCGCATGTTTGAGGACATGAAGGAGCACGTGAAGGACTGGAAGGACGAGGACGAGGTCCGGGCCTACCTCCAGGCTCTGCTGGACAAGAAGGCCTTCGACAAGGCCGGCCTCATTTACGGTATGGGCCACGCCGTCTACTCCCTGTCCGATCCCCGTGCCAACCTGTTCCAGAAATTTGTGGAGAAGCTCTCCCGCGAGAAGGGCCGGGACGAGGAGTACGAGCTCTACTCCCTGGTGGCCCGACTGGGTCCCGAGGTCATCGCCGGGGAGCGGAAGATGTACAAGGGCGTGTCCGCCAACGTGGACTTCTACTCCGGCTTTGTGTATCACATGCTGGACCTGCCTCTGGAGCTGTATACCCCCCTGTTCGCCATGGCCCGCGTGGCTGGCTGGTCCGCCCACCGCATGGAAGAGCTCATCAACATGGGCAAGATCATCCGCCCGGCCTATAAGTATGTGGGCGCGCACTCCGATTATGTGCCCATGGGCCAGCGGTAAGAAAATCCATTGAGGGCTTGACAAGCACGTTCGGCTGCCTTACCATACAGACAGAGAGAATTTGGGAGGGAACAGCATGGATTTCACCCTAGTGAAAGGCGACCCCAGCCGCCTGGAGGAATACTGCCAGGTGTTTTATGACTCCAAGCTGTACGACGCCTATTTCGCCGACAGCGATCGGCTGCCCACAGTGTTGACGGACGCGATGAATAAGGGTGAGCTCTATGTGGCCATGAGCTCCAAGAACGAGCCGGTGGGCGTCATGCATATGACCCGGGACGGTCTGGCCGGCCTGCCCTATCTGAGCCTGCTGGGCGTTAAGAAGCGCTATCGGGGCATGGGTATCGGCACCGCGCTGGTGAAGATCTTCATCGGCGTCATGGAGGCCGGGGAGGCCCCCAACATGTTTATCATGACCAGCAAATTCAACGTGCGGGCCAAGAAGCTCTATCAGTCCCTGGGGTTCGAGCCCCAGTGTCTGCTCCACGACGTGATGCGCCGCGGTGTGTCCGAGTGGCTATTCATGCGGCCCAACCGGAGATGCCCCGCCCATTAAACAAAAAAGAAAGCGCCGTTTCCTACGGGAAACGGCGCTTTTTTTATTCTGTGAGGCGCTTGACCTCCAGGTAGTAGTGCTCCTCCGCCGGGTCCAGGGTGACGGTGTTCACGCCCTTTTCCAGGTCGAAGCCGAAGTTCTGTCGAACGATGGTAATGAGCCCCCGGTCCTCCAGGGTGGCGGTCTGGGATGTGCAGGCCAGGTTGGAGCCCAGCTTCGTCACCAGGTCGTAGCCGTACACGCCCCGGTTTTTGGTGTGGGCGCAGGCGTAGTCAAAGCTGCCCGCCTTGGCAAAGGAGGCCTCCACCGTGACGCTCCCTCCGGCTGGAACGGTGACCTGAGCCGATACCCAGCTCACCCGGTCCATGGTGAAGCTCTCGCTGATAAAATCCTCGATGCAGCCGGTGCCGGTCCACTCCGACAGGTTTTCCGGCAGACCGCTCTGGTAGAACCGCTCCAGAATGACCCGATAGCAGGTCTCGAAGTCCAGGTCGGTGTACATGATGTCCTCCGTGTCCATCCGCCGGGCCAGGGCGTCCGCCAGGATGGTGCGGAAGATGGTGTCCAGATCGCTCTCGTACCGAGTCACGGTGACCCCGCTGTCCTCCAGAACAGGAGTGTCCGGATCGTTGCTACCGGAGACATAGCCTTTGGTGGTGAGGCCGGTCACGTCCTCACCCAGTACCACCAGACAGCGGGTACTGCCGTAGTCCGCTTCTCCGGGCTCCGGGATGGAGAAATCCTGCATCATAGTGCCCGCTTCCCGATCAAAGGAGCCGCCCTGGAAGCCGTAGGACAGCACGACTGTCTGATCGTAGTCCAGCTCCATGCTGGCCCGGATGGAGGGGTTGGGAGCATCCTCGCGCTCCGCCGGTCCGTAGGGGTCGGTAAACTCGTAGACGATCACCGGGATGGACGCGGGGTCCCGGAGCGGGTCCAGGGCCGTTCCCAGATAGTCCCCGCCGGAAAACAGGTCCTTATAGTCCTCCCAGCTCCCGGCGGAATACCCGCTCCAGGCGCTACCGACAGTCAGGGCGGTGTCCGCCTCCGCCCCGTCTACTGTCAGGGCGGGCCGGTACTTGGACAGATCTTCCAAAATGGAGGCGAAGGGGTAGTATACCGTCACCTCCTGGTCGGTGTCGCTGTCGTTGGTCAGGGTGTAGGAGTCGGTGACCAGAATGTGGTCATAGCTGCGGTAATAACCGCCGTCGGTGAACCACTCGTTGTACTGCTCCAGAGCCTCCTGCCGCTCGGCCTCGGTGACGCCCTCCAGAGCCGCCGCCTCTTCCTCGTTGGATACCCACTGTCGTTCCCAGGGGGCGAAGTCCAGGGTAATGTTGCGCTCCGCCGTGATGCTGTCGTTGGTTTCACCCAGCGTCAGGGGGAAGATGGGCCCGGCGTAGGACATGAAGGTGGAGGCCTCGTCGTGGCCGCCGCCTCCGGCATTGCCGCCCATCCGCACGTTGGTCACCAGCCAGGCGCCCCCCAGCACCACCACCGCCACAGCGGCGCATACCCCCATCCAGGGACGGAACCGCCGCCGGGGCCGCTTGGCCTCTCCGGCCAGAGCCGCGATCCGCGCCCGCAGCTCCGGGGAGGCGTGGAGGTCCTCCACCTGGACCATATAATCCAATCTATTCATCTTCAAACCCTCCGATCATCCGCGCCCGCAGGGCCTGCCGTCCCCGGGACAGCCAGGACAGGACGGTGTTCCGCTTGGTGCCAAGGATCTCTCCGATCTCCTTGGCGGTGTAGCCCTCAAAATAGTGCAGGTAGATGGCGTTGCGGTAGGGCTCCGGCAGAGCACGCACCTCGTCCAGCACCGAGCCGTCCAGCTCCGCCGGGGCGGGGAACTGGGGCGGCAGGGGTACCTCCTCCGACCGCTTGGCCCGGTGGAGGTTTTTGCACTTGTTGATGGCCACCCGCAGCAGCCACGCCTTCAGATGCTCCCCGTCGGCAAAGGCCTTGCCGCTGCGCAGCAGGGCCTCAAAGACCTCCTGGGTCACATCCTCCGCGTCCTGCACCGTAGGGGCGTTGTGGCAGGCCGCCCGGTAAACCGTATCCAGATAATGCTCCATTGCGTAGGAGAAGGGGGCGTCCCCCCGGAGCTGCATGGCCATGGCTCTCTCTCCTTTCTGCCCATAACACACCTGGGACGGGCGGATGATTGCATCGCAACCGAAAAAAGTGGCGCCGCAGATGCGGCAGCACTTCTGTACTTATGGCTGACCGGCTACCGCCTCGGCCACCCGGATGCCGTCTACGGCGGCGGAGGTGATGCCTCCCGCATAACCAGCGCCCTCGCCGCAGGGGTAGAGGCCCCGGACGGCAGACTGGAAGTCCTCCCCACGCAGAATGCGGACAGGGGAGGAGGAGCGGGTCTCCACGCCGGTGAGCAGGCTGTCCGGCGCGGCAAAGCCGTGGAGCTTCCGGTCAAATACCGGCAGAGCGCCCCGGAGAGTGTCCGTCACATAGTCGGGCAGACAGCGGCCCAGATCGGTGGGAGTAACGCCGGGCCGGTAGGTGGGCTCCACCGAGCCCAGAGCCCTGGAGGCCTGCCGGGCCAGGAAGTCTTTCACCGTCTGGGCGGGAGCCAGGTAACCGCCGCCGCCCAGCTGGAAGGCGGCCTCCTCCCAGTGCCGCTGGAAGGACACGCCCGCTAGCGGGTGGTCGGAGCCGAAGTCGGCGGGGTTGACCCCCACCAGGAAGCCGCCGTTGATGTTCCGGCCGTCTCTGGCCCGGCAGCTCATGCCGTTGGTCACCAGCCGCCCCTCCTCCGAGGCGGCGGCCACCACCTGGCCGCCGGGGCAGACGCAGAAGGTGAAGGCGGAGCGGCCGTTAGGCAGGTGGCAGGCCAGCTTGTAATCGGCGGCGGGGAGCGTCTCCCAGGCCGGGCCAAACTGAGCCAGGGAAATGGCGCTCTGGGGATGCTCGATGCGCACCCCGATGGCAAAGGCCTTCTGCTCCATGGGCACGCCCGCCTCGTGGAGCATCTGGAAGGTGTCCCGGGCGGAGTGGCCGGGGGAGAGCACCAGTGCGTCGCAGGGCAGGTCGTAGGCCCCCTGAGGGCCCTCCACCGTCAGTCCCGCCACCGCTCCGTCCCGGAGGGTGAGGCCGGTGAGCTGATGGCCGAAGCGCACGTCGCAGCCCAGCCGGATCAGCTCCAGCCGGATGTTTTTCACTACGTCCCGCAGCACGTCGGTGCCGATGTGGGGCTTGTGCTGGTACAGAATATCCGCCGGAGCCCCCGACGCCACCAGTTCCCGGAATACAGTGGAGATCCGGGCATCGTGGGTGCCGGTGTTCAGCTTGCCGTCGGAGAAGGTGCCCGCGCCGCCCTCGCCGAACTGCACGTTGGAGGTTGGGTCCAGCACACCGGTGGACCAGAATTTCTCTACATCGGCAGTGCGCTCCTCCACCGGGCGGCCCCGCTCCAGCACGATGGGAGTCAGACCGTTCCGGGCCAGGAACAGCGCGGCGAACAGTCCCGCCGGGCCCATGCCCACCACCACCGGCGGCAGGGAGGAGCTCCGCCGCACCGGAGGAAAGACGTAGGGGGTGCTCTGGTGCAGGCTCACGTGCTTGTCCCGGCACCGGGCCATGACTTTTTCCTCGTCGGCCACAGCCACGTCGATGGTGCAGACGTAATGGACGTCGTTCTTTTTCCGGGCGTCGATGGACTGCCGGGCCAGAGTGAGACTGGTGATGACATCCGGTTTGATCCCCAGAATACGGGCGGCCTTCTTTTTCAGTTGAGCCTCGCCCCCGTCCAGGGGGAGGGCGATATTTTGAATACGGAGCATACTGTCACCTCAAGAAAACGGCTTGTTCAATAGATATTATGATACAGGAAAGGTTCGAAAAGTACAAGCGGAAAGGTGACGGAGGTTCGCATTGGTCTGTACCCCAGGGGGTACATCCAATAGGGGGGCCGCAGCCCCCCTGATTGGCCGTTTTTAAGGGGTGGGGTGTTGGGGCGGGGGAAATTCGGAATCCCCCGCCCTGACCCTTTCTTTCCCACCGCTTTCTTTGGAAAGAAAGCGGTGCCGCCGGAGGCACTTTGATGGGGTCCCGGTGGCCGACGAAAAAGGGGCTGCGGCAATGCCGCAGCCCCCTAAAACGGTTATATTGCTGTAGACGTTTTGCTTAGTAAGAAACGCCCTGCCAGATCGTAGCGTCGGCCAGCCCCAGCCTGCGGGGCGGGCTGGGGACCCCAATAATTGAATCTGCTCGGGCGGAGTGAATCCGCCCGGCATCAAGGTTTTGCCTGGCGGCAAAACACTTGGACGGCGCTTATCGCGCCGCCCCATCTGCGATGGGGCCCCGGTGGCCGACGAAAAAGGGGCTGCGGCAATGCCGCAGCCCCCTAAAACGGTTATATTGCTGTAGACGTTCTGCTTAGTAAGAAACACCCTGCCAGATCATGGCGTCGGCCACCTTCATGAAGCCGGCGATGTTGGCGCCCGCCACGAAGTTGCCGGGCATGCCATACTCCTCGGCAAACTTGGCGGCATTGTGATAGATGTTGGTCATGATGCCGTGGAGCTTCTGGTCCACTTCCTCAAAGGTCCAGCTCAGACGCATGGAGTTCTGGCTCATTTCCAGACCGGAGGTAGCCACGCCGCCGGCGTTGGCAGCCTTGGCAGGCCCAAACAGTACGCCGTGCTCCTGGAAGTAGGCCACGGCCTCGGGAGTGGAGGGCATGTTGGCACCCTCAGCCACGGCGAAGCAGCCGTGCTCTACCAGAGCCTTGGCGCCCTCCAGAGGCAGCTCGTTCTGAGTGGCGCAGGGCAGGGCGATGTCGCAGGGGACAGTCCAGATGCCCTGGCAGCCCTCGAAATACTTGGCGGTGGGCACATAGTCCAGATAGGTCTTGATACGAGCCCGCTTGACCTCCTTGATCTCCTGGATGACCTTGTAGTCGATACCGTTCTCGTCCACGATGTAGCCGTTGGAGTCGCTCATGGCGATGACCTTGCCGCCCAGCTCGCTGGCCTTCTGGTTGGCGTAGATAGCCACGTTGCCGGAGCCGGAGATGACCACGCTGTGGCCCTGGAAGGACTTGCCGGCGGCCTTCAGCATCTCGTCGGTGAAGTAGCACAGGCCGTAGCCGGTGGCCTCGGTACGGGCCAGGGAGCCGCCGTAGGTCAGGCCCTTGCCGGTGAGGACACCGTTGAACTCGTTGCGGATGCGCTTGTACTGGCCGAACATGTAGCCGATCTCACGGGCGCCCACGCCGATATCGCCGGCGGGCACGTCGGTGTCGGGGCCGATGTGGCGCTGCAGCTCAGTCATGAAGGACTGGCAGAAACGCATGACCTCGTTGTTGCTCTTGCCCTTGGGATCAAAGTCCGCGCCGCCCTTGCCGCCGCCCATGGGCAGACCGGTCAGGGAGTTCTTGAACACCTGCTCGAAGCCCAGGAACTTGATGATGGACAGGTTGACGGAGGGATGGAACCGCAGGCCGCCCTTGGAGGGGCCGATAGCGGTGGAGAACTGCACCCGGTAGCCGCGGTTCACCTGCACCTGGCCCTTGTCGTCCACCCAGGAAACGCGGAACAGCAGGCTGCGCTCAGGCTCCACCATACGGTCGATGATGCCCATCTTGGCCAGCTCGGGCTTCTGGTTGAACACAGGCTGGAGGGTCTCCAGCACCTCACCGACGGCCTGAAGGAACTCGGGCTCATGGGCGTTCTTCTTGCATACGCCTTCGTACACATTCTGAAGGTAAGAATTGGTGATCGTAAATGCCATATTGCCAAACCCCTTTGTATGGCGGCCTCAGCAGACCCGCCGAATTTTTCCGGTGTGACCCGGGAAGCAGCGCTTGCTTTTTCAAGATGAAGTTATTATAATTCAAGGCTTTTGGAATTGCAAGAGAAAAATAAAAAATTGCAAAATTGACGAAAACGGCCGGGACAGGCCGGAGGGAAGTGCACCAATATTACATATGGGTTGCAAATCCAAACCCAGACAAAATCACCTTTGACGGGGGGGCCAAAATGCTTTATACTAAAAACAGGATAGGAGGTGTCCTTATGAAGCACATCGTTATTACCATTGGCCGGGAGTACGGATCCGGTGGGCGGCTGATCGCCAAACGGCTGTCGGAGGAGATGGGGATCACCTTTTACGACAAGCAGCTGATCACCGAAGTGGCAAAAAAGACCGGTTTTTCTGAGAATTTTATTCGGGATACCGAGCATCAGCGTCCTACCAACAGCTTTTTGTACGACCTGTATACTTCGGTCGCCACACCCTCTGTGCCTGACCAGGTGTTCATTGCCCAGGCCAAGGTCATCAAGGCCGCGGCTGCCCGGGAGTCCTGCGTGATCGTGGGACGCTGTGCCGATTATATCCTCCGGGAGGAGCCCCATGTGCTGAAGGTGTTTGTCAACGCCCCTCTGGACCAGCGGGTACGCCGGGCCAGGGAGGAATACGGCGTGACGGAGCCCAATCTGGAGAGCTACGTGATCCGGCAGGATAAGTCCAGGGCGTCCTATTACAATTACTTTGCCACCGGCCGCTGGGGACAGAGCCGGGAGTATGACCTGTGCATCAACAGCCGTATCGGCATCGATGCGGCGGTGAAGGTCATCAAGGCGGCCGCCCAGACCATGCTGGACGGGGAATAAGGAAATAAGAAGAAGGCCCGCGGAACATTCGTTCCGCGGGCCTTCTTCTTTTATCCGTTGCGTTTACACGCCCAGCTTCTCGGCTACGAAGTTGTCGACCTTGGCAAGTGCATCGTCCAGCTTGAGAACGTCGGAACCGCCGCCCATGGCGCTGTCCGGCTTGCCGCCGCCCTTGCCGCCGCAGCAGCAGCACACCTGCTTCACCAGGTCGCCGGCCTTGATGCCGTGAGCCACGGCATCCTTGCCGCACACGGCCAGGAAGGTGATCTTGCCGTCGTTGACGGCGGAGAGTACCGCTACCACGTTGGGCTGCTTGTCACGCAGCATATCGCCCATCTGACGCAGTTTGGCGGCATCGGCCTGAGGCAGGGTGGCGGTGAGCACCTTCAGGTCGCCCACGGCATGGCCGCCCATGAGGAAGCGGTCGGTCTCGCCGGCGGCCTCCTTGGCCTTGAACTTCTCCACCATGTGGCGCAGCTCCCGCAGCTCAGCGATGGTCTGCTCCGCCTTCTCCCGCAGCTCGCTGGGCTTGGTCTTGAGCACAGCGGCGGCCTCAAACAGCTTCTCCTGGTTCTGGTTCATGACCTTCAGGGACTGAGCGCCGGTGGTAGCCTCGATCCGGCGGACGCCAGAGGCCACGGAGAACTCGCTCTCGATGTGGAACACGCCCACCTTGGCGGTGTTGTCCAGATGGGTGCCGCCGCAGAACTCCACGGAGTAGCCGCTGCCCATGTCCACCACGCGGACGGTGTCGCCGTACTTCTCGCCGAACAGGGCGATGGCGCCCTTCTTCTTGGCCTCCTCGATGGGCAGCACGTCGGTGTGGATGTCATAGCCCTCCAGCACCGCCTCGTTGACCATGGCGGACACCTTGCCCAGCTCCTCAGCGGTCATGGCGGAGAAGTGGGTGAAGTCGAAGCGCAGCCGGTCCTCCTCCACCAGGGAGCCGGCCTGATGGACGTGGTCGCCCAGCACGGTGCGCAGGGCCTTGTCCAGCAGGTGGGTGGCGGAGTGGGCGCGCATGATGGCCTTGCGGCGCTTCACGTCGATGGCGGCGGTGACGGTGTCGCCCAGCTTCAGGGCGCCGCCGGTCAGCTTGCCGTAGTGCATATACTTGCCGCCCTTGTTCTTCTGCACGTCGGTGACGGTAAAGACAGCGCCGCCGGCGGTGATGGTGCCGTGGTCGGCCACCTGGCCGCCCATTTCAGCATAGAAGGGAGTCTTGTCCAGCACCACGATGCCCTCCACGCCGGGCATCAGCTCTTCGGCCTGCTCGTTCTCCACCACCAGAGCCACTACCTTGGCGTCGTCAATGGCGGTGTTGGCATAGCCCACGAACTCGGTCTCGGGCACGTCCTTGCCGAACTCCACGCCGGCCCAGCCCAGGTCGCCCAGAGCCTCACGGGCCTTGCGGGCACGCTCCTTCTGCTCCTGCATCAGCTGCTGGAAGGCCTTCTGATCCACGGTCATGTCCTGCTCCTCCACCATCTCGATGGTCAGGTCGATGGGGAAGCCGTAGGTGTCGTACAGCTTAAAGGCGTCGGCGCCGGAGAAGACCTTCTCGCCCTTGGCCTTGTGGCCCTCCAGCATGTCGTTAAAGATCTTCAGGCCGCCGTCGATGGTGCGGGCGAAGTTCTCCTCCTCGGTGCGGATGACCTTGGTGATATAGTCCTGCCGCTCCCGCAGCTCGGGGTAGTGACCCTCATTCTCATGGATGACGGTGTCGCACACCTCATACAGGAAGGGATCGTTGACGCCCAGCAGCTTGCCGTGGCGGGCAGCCCGGCGGAGCAGGCGGCGCAGCACGTAGCCACGACCCTCGTTGGAGGGGAGCACGCCGTCGCAGATCATGAAGGTGGCGGAGCGGATATGGTCGGTGATGACACGCAGGGATACGTCCTTGGCGGCGGTCTCGCCGTAGTGGGCGTGGGTGATCTCGCTCACCTTGTTGGTGATGTTCATGACGGTGTCCACGTCAAACAGAGAGGCCACGTCCTGGCACACGCAGGCCAGACGCTCCAGACCCATGCCGGTGTCGATGTTCTTCTGCTTCAGCTCGGTGTAGTGGTTCTCGCCGTCGTTGTCGAACTGGGAGAACACCACGTTCCACACCTCGATATAGCGGTCGCAGTCGCAGCCCACAGTGCAGCCGGGCTTGCCGCAGCCCCACTGCTCGCCGCGGTCATAGTAGATCTCGGAGCAGGGACCGCAGGGGCCGGAGCCGTGCTCCCAGAAGTTGTCCTCCTTGCCGAACTTGAAGATGCGGTCGGCGGGGATGCCGATCTCCTCGTTCCAGATGCGGAAGGCCTCGTCGTCGGCGGGGGTGGTCTCGTTGCCGGCGAAGACGGAGGGGTACAGGCGGTTGGGGTCCAGACCCACCCACTCGGGGCTGGTCAGGAACTCCCAGGCCCAGTGGATGGCCTCCTTCTTGAAGTAATCGCCGAAGGAGAAGTTGCCCAGCATCTCGAAGTAGGTGCCGTGGCGGGCGGTGTGGCCGATGTTCTCGATATCGCCGGTGCGGATGCACTTCTGGCAGGTGGTCACGCGGTGGCGGGGAGGCTCCTGCTCACCGGTGAAGAAGGGCTTCATGGGCGCCATGCCGCTGTTGATGAGCAGCAGGGAGGCGTCGTTCTGGGGAATCAGGGAAAAGCTGGGCAGGCGCAGGTGTCCCTTGGTCTCAAAGAAAGACAGGAACATCTCGCGCAGTTCGTTCAGACCGAATTTCTTGGGCATAAAAACTCTCCTCTTTTGCAAAAAAATAAGCTCCGCCCCCATGTCAGGGGCGAAGCAATGTTAACTCCACGGTACCACCCTGATCTGCGCCTTAAGGGCGCATCTCATTGCATCCGATAACGGGGATGATTCGTCCCGGTCCTCCCGGGCGGCTCAGAAGTGGCTTGCGGACCCGTATCGCGGAGGGCTTTCACCATCCCCTCTCGCTGAACGCGGCGCGATCCGCTTGGTTTCGTCACGGCCTTTAGCTGTACTATTCTATCACATTTTAGGCCGTTGTCAACCGCCATTTCGGCCGGACGGTCAGAGAAAGGATTCCAGACAGTAGAGCAGGTTCCGCTCCGCGTCCCAGTAGAAGATGATCTCGCTGTGGTCCGACTTGGAGCCATACCAGCTGGAGCAAGCATCATAGTCAGGACGGTACTCAGCGGGGACTTCGATCTCATCCAGCCAGGTTTCGGCGGCCTGGGTAAGGCTGTCATAGTAGATGGTCTTCCGATCCACGCTGGCCCAGGCGAACATCTGGTCAATGAAATCCTCGTACCGGTACGAGAATACATGGTACCGGATGCCGTCCCCGAGAAAGCTGGGGCCGGAATCCTTTTCATAATAGGGGGTGGTGCGGGCCAGAAAGGGGACAGAGATGCCCCAGTTCAGGCGGATCGCCAGGGTGTAGCTGGACAGCAGCTGCCAGCCGAGAAAGCCCGCCAGAAGCAGCAGGCACACAAGACCGGTCAAAAGGAGCTGTTTACGTTTCATCAAAATCCTCCTTCATCCGATGGGGCAGCAGGGACCCCAGAAAGAACAGCAGCGGCGGCAGCAGCCCCGCCAGGAACATGCACAGGTACCACAGCGGGAGAAACGGGGCATTGGCAAGGAGGCTGTCCAGAGGGACGCCGAGAGAAAAGTTCAGGGCCGACAGCATAAAGACAAAGGACGGGCATGCCAGAAAGTAGGTGCTCAGCAGCATCAGAAAGCCCACATTGCCCAGCGGTGAGAGTGGACAGATAAACAGCAGCCATCCGCCGAAGGCCCAGCCCCAGGCAAATAGGGCTGGGTAGAGGACGGCCTTCAGCCCCGTCTTGGGCGAAGGCTGGTGCCAGCCCCGGAGGGTAGCCACGATCCACCCGGCGGGGAGATAGCAAACCGCCATCAGCAACAGTGCTCCCAGAGGTGTGGCGGCCAGTGTCAGAAGGCCGGGCATCAGAAAGATCAAAGGGGCGGACAGAGCGGTGACCACGAAGTGTCCCGCGGCAAAGCCTCCGAACCGGGAGGCGGGTGAGGGTGTCATAGGGCATCCCTCCTTTCGGGGCCATCCTACCACAGAACAACCTGTAAGTCAATATAAATTTATTGAAAAACAATAATACCGGACGTACCGTGAGGTACGCCCGGTAGGGGGTTTCTTATTCGCCCTCGTAGGCCCGGCGGTAGATCTCGATGACCTGCTCCTTGGTGGCCTTGCGGGGATTGGTGAGACAGCACACGTCCTTCATGGCGTTTTCCGCCATCACCTCAAAGTCTTCCGGCTTGACCCCCAGCACCTTCAGGTTGGCGGGGATGCCCACCTGCTTGCTGATGGTGCGGATGGCCTGAATGGCCTTGGCGGCGGCGTCCCCGGTGGACAGACCGTCGATCTTCTCGCCCATGGCCTCCGCCAGATCCCGGAACCGGTTCAGGTTGCCGATGAGGTTGAACTCCTCCACGTAGGGCAGCAAAATGGCGTTGCACACGCCGTGGGGCAGGTTGTAGTAGCCGCCCAGCTGGTGGGCCATGGCGTGGACGTAGCCCAGGGAGGCGTTGTTGAAGGCGATGCCCGCCAGGTACTGGGCGTAGGCCATCTTGTCCCGGGCCCACATGTAGTCGCCGTTGGCCACCGCCTTGGGCAGGTACTGGTAGATCATCTTCACGGCCATCAGGGCGGCGGAGTCGGTAAGTACGTTGGCGGCGGTGGACACGTAGGCCTCAATGGCGTGGGTCATGGCGTCCATGCCGGTGGCGGCGGTGAGGGAGGCGGGCATGCCCTTCATCAGCACCGGATCATTGACGGCGATCTTGGGGGTGACCCGCCAGTCCACAATGGCCATCTTCACCTTCCGGGAAGTGTCGGTGATGATGCAGAACCGGGTGATCTCAGAGGCGGTGCCGGCGGTGGTGTTGATGGCCATCAGAGGCACCACGTCCTTGGTGGCCTTGTCCACGCCCTCATAGTCGTGGATGCGGCCGCCGTTGCTGGCCACCAGGCCGATGCCCTTGGCGCAGTCGTGGGAGGAACCGCCGCCCAGAGAGATGATGGAGTCGCACCCGTTGGCCTGGAAGAAAGCCACACCTGCCTCCACGTTTTTGTCGGTGGGGTTGGGCTCCGCCCCGTCAAAGACCACCGAGTGGATGCCGGAGGCGGACAGGATCTCCTGGATGGAGGCGGCCATGCCGGACTGGGCCAGGAACTTGTCGGTGACGATCATGGTGCGGCCCACGTTCAGGCTCTTCAGCAGAGCTCCGGCCTCGTTGACGGCGCCTTCGCCAAAGACGTTGCGGGTGGGCAGAAAGTAGTAAGTGGACATGAGCGGTTTCCTCCTTTTTCTCAGTGGGGCGGCGGCGCCCCATCGGTTGGCGACAGTATAGCTGCCTAAAGTGAGGAAGTCAATAAGTTTTAAGAAGTTTATTTTTTAACAAATTATCGTTATTTTTAAAACAAATAAGTTAAAAAAGCAACTGTCACAATTTTAGGGGGAACCAGGGAAACCGGGGGTAAAAGCGGCAGGATATGGAAACCTGTTTTGTCTCGTTGTGAGAGAAACGACAATTTAATACGGAAACGAAATATTGCAAAAAATTCCGGCCCTCCTCGTGTGAGGAGGGCCGGAAAGCGCTCAGAAGCGGTAGAGATACAGGCAGGACTGGGTGAAATCCTCTGCGGCATAGCCGCAGATGGCCACCCGGTCTTCATCGAACCAGCCCAGGCTGGCCTCATAGAGGTCGGCGCTGCTGTCCCGGTCCAGCAGGGTGAAGGTGCCCCGTTCCAGGTCCATCACGCCCAGGCTGGAGATACCCAGCCCGTCGGCCTGGCCGCCGTAGCTGGCAAACAGAACCTTGGTGCCGGAGGGGTTGGCGATAAAGGTGGGCGTGTCCCACTGGGCCAGGGAGAAGTTCTCCACAGCAATGGTTTCTCCGGTGACCAGGTCCAGCACTGATACCGAGCCGTCCTCTGTCACATAGATCCCCCGTCCGCCGCCGAAGAAGAACTGGAAGCCGTAAGATGGTTCCTCATGCCGCTGATAGACCGGCAGCTGAGAAAAGGTCTGGGTCAGGGTGCCGCTGTCCGGCTGCCAGGTCCAGACGTCACAGCAGTCCCCGTCTTGCCCGGAGAGGGTCAGCAGGATCAGGGTGCTGTCCTCGGCAAAATAGGCGCTGAACACCTCCAGGCCGGTGAGCTCGTTGAGGCTGGCGGTGGTTTTGCCCTCCCGGTCGCAGTAGAACCAGCCCGTCCGATCGCTGGACAGGATGGCGGCGGACAGATCGTCCATCCACTGTACCTCGGTGAGGGGCGCGGCAGTCTCCCAGCCGGTGCCGTCCAGCAGGTCGGTGATCTCCCCGGTGGCCAGGTCCAGCAGCACCGGGTATTGCCGGTAGTCCATCTGGCTGCCCTGGCTCAGGGTAAGGAGCACCGCGTCGGTGCGGCCGCCGATGGAAGAGACATAGAAGTCGTAATCCAGAGCCATGCCGGCGGTGCCGTTGTTGTAGCAGGAGACCTCACCCTCATACACGCACCAGTAGACCGTATCCGTGTAGGTCACCCCGTCCCAGACGGTGGAAAATTGGGTGGTGCTGGTCTCCAGGGGAATCAGCTCGTCCCCCTCCGCCGCCCAATAGTGGAAGGCCAGGATGGAGCCGTCGTCGGCCCGCTCCGCCTGGCACAGAACATTGTCCCCATAGCTCCAGCCGAACCCGTCAGGCAGGCGGATGTACTGCACCTCCACCTGCTGGCCGATGGTGCTCTGGGTCAGCTCCGGCTGTTCCGGCCCTTCGCCCGTGGGAGCGGGCACCTGCTCGGTCTCCTCCAGCCGGAACAGGGTGAGCACCGCCGTCCGCAGCTCCGGACTGGCCGCCATGGCCACCAGGAAGGTGCAGGCCACCGCCGCGGCCGCCGCCAGGGCAGTGAGGCCCGCCCGCCGCCGCCGGGGACGGGAGAGGGGAGCGGGGGCGTCCAGGGTATCCCGGATGCGGTCTTTCAGGTCAGGGGCGGGCGTCAGACGGTCCAGCGCGCCTTTGTATTCTTCCAGATTCATACCGATCCCTCCGTTCCAAGCTCCAGTTCCAGCTTCAGCTGCTCCCGGCCCCGTTTGAGCCGCATCTTCACCGCCGAGGGGGACAGACCCAGGATCTCCGCCACCTCCGCCACCGAGTAGCCCTCGTAGTAGTGGAGATGGATGGGTCCCTTGTAGGTCTCCGGCAGGGCCAGAATGGCCTCCAATACCCCTTGATCCGCCTGATGTTCAGTGGGAATATCCACGTCCAGAGCCGCCGCCCGCTTCCGCCAGAACCCCTTCAGCTGGTCCTTGCACAGGTTGGCCGTCACCTGGAGCAGCCACCGCTTTTCGTGCGCTTCATTGAGAAACGCCGGAGCCCGCCACAGCAGGCGGCAGAAAACCTCCTGGGTCACGTCCTCCGCGTCCGCCCGGCGGCCCAGATACACCATGGCCAGGCGGTAGACCATGGCGCCGTAGGCGTCGTAGCTTGCTTCAAAGCGCTGCATTTGTTCTTCGTCCATCGGCCCGCCCTCCTTTCGACCATATAACGATTGGGCTTACGCTGAGGTCACAAAAAAGTCCAGGCGAATTTCGCCTGGACTTTTTCTTTCAGGAATTTTCCCGGCAGGCCCGGAGAATGGACAGGGGGGGCACCGCTTTCGGGAGCTTCATATGGAACACCATCTGAGGCGTCCGGGGCTGAGTGAGGGGGAAGCCGTCGGCGTCGGTCATCTCGCCCGCCGTAAAGGGGGTGGCGGCCACGTCGGGACCCACCAGCTCCAGCTCGTCACCCACGGAGAACTTGTTCCGCAGGGAGAGAGTGGCGTTGCCGGCGGCATCGCAGGAAGTAACCACAGCCACCACCTGCCACTCCCGGATGTACCGGGCGTCGCCGGTGTACTGGCCCGGCTGGCCGAACCAGAAGCCGGTGGAGTAGGGCCGGTGGCTCACCTTCTCCACCTCTTCCCGCCATACCGCGTCCATGGGCCTGCCCTCTGCCGCCGCGTCGATGGCGTGGCGGTAGGCGGCGGTGACGGCGGCGGCGTAGTAGGCGCTCTTGGCCCGACCCTCGATTTTCAGAGAGTCCAGCCCGGCGGCCATCAGCTCCGGGATGTGGTCGATCATGCACATGTCCCGGGAGTTCATGATATAGGCGCCGCCCTCGTCCTCACCGATGGGGAAGTACTCCCCGGGGCGCTTTTCCTCCACCAGGGCGTACTTGTACCGGCAGGGCTGGGCGCAGGCGCCCCGGTTGGCGTCCCGACCGGTCATATAGTTGGACAGCAGGCAGCGGCCGGAGTAGCTGACGCACATGGCGCCGTGGATAAAGGCCTCGATCTCCAGATCCTTGGGCGCCTTGGCCCGCAGCTCGGTGACTTCATCCAAGGACAGCTCCCGGGCCAGAATCACCCGGCTGGCACCCAGGTCGTACCAGGCCGTGGCGGTCTGGTAGTTGGAGATGCTGGCCTGGGTGGAGATGTGGGCCTTGACCCGGGGAGCGTACCGCTTCAGCAGGGAGAGCACCCCCACGTCGGCCAGGATCACCGCGTCCACCCCCAGGTCCTGGAGGTATTCCAGCCACTCGGGCAGCCGGGCCACCTCGTCATTACGGGGCATGGTGTTGCAGGTGACGTGGATGGACACGCCCCGGCTGTGGCACATGGCCACAGCCTGCTTCATTTCCTCCGGGGTGAAGTTGCCGGCGAAAGCCCGCATGCCGAAGTCGGTGCCCGCCAGGTACACCGCGTCCGCGCCATAGGCCAGGGACATTTTCAGCCGCTCCATGTCCCCGGCAGGGGAGAGCAGTTCGATCTTATTTGTCATTTTTGTACAGCTCCTGCGTGGCAATGAAGTTCTGCTGCTCCCGGTAGGTGGCGAAGAAGGAGTGGGTCCCGTCGTCGCCCAGCGCGTAGTAGTAGTACTTAGTGGACTCGGGATAGACTGCCGCCTTCAGGGCGTCGGTACCCGGATTGGCGATGGCTGTGGGAGGCAGACCCTTGTGGGTGCGGGTGTTGTAGGGGGTATCGGCATTCAGGTCCACCTCGGTGCCGCCGGTGGCGTACAGAATGGTGGCGTCGATGTTCAGGTAGCCCGCCGTCTCGCTGGTGGGATTCTCCAGACGGTTGTAGATGACCGAGGCAATCTTGCCCTGGTCGGCGCCGTCGGTCTCCTTCTCGATCATGGAGGCGATGATGACGGCCTGGTTGATGGTGTAGCCCGCCTCCTGGATGTCCGCCCGCATCTCGTCGGTAAAGACCTGGTCAAAGCGGAGGATCATCTTGTTGAGCACGGTCACGGGGTCCTCACCCATATAGAACTCATAGGTGTCGGGGAAGAGGTAGCCCTCCAGCCGCTTGGGGTCGCCCAGAGGCTGCACGCCCTTGAGGAAGGAGAAATTGAAGTCGTAGTTGGCGGCGGTGTCCTCCAGCTGTTCCACGGTGGATACGCCCTTTTCCTCCAGCAGCGCGAAGATCTGAGCCTCGGTCATGCCCTCGGGAATGGTGACGGTGGTGACCATTCGGCTGGCGGAGGAGGAGCCCATGCTGGAGATCAGAGCCCGGTAGTCCATATCGCTGTTGAGCTCGTAGGTACCGGGGGTGATCTTGGCGTCCTCTTCACCGGCCTTGCCGGAGACGTGGGTGAGGGAGCAGAACATCTTAAAGACGAACTTGTACTCAATGAGCCCCTGCTCCTTCAGCTTGTCGGCCACGTCGCTGACGGTATCTCCCGCCTCGATCTCCACGGCGGCGGTGTGCTCGGGCTTGTTGAGAGCCAGCACATCATTGGCCCAAAGCCAGCCCACGCCGGCCAGCAGGGCGGACGTGCCCAGCACAAAGAGAATATAGATCAGCATGCCCCATGCGCCCATTTTGCGGCGCTTTTTCCGCCGGGGCGCGGAACGGCGTTCCGGCTGGGAAGAGGGGGCCACCCGCTTTCCGCCGTGACTGCTGCGGGCGTGGCGCTCATTACGCGCATTCTCGCGGTAATCTTCCTGAGACAATTGGTTCAACTCCTAACAGATAACAGAAAAACAATGGTGGGGCTGGAACCACATGAGCTCCTCCCGCATAAGATAAGTCAGTTCAAGTAAGCGAGGTGAGAAGCAAATGTGTTTCGGTAATAACGGGTGGGGCGGCAACAGCTGCCTGTGGATCATTCTGATCCTCATCATCATCTGCTGCTGCTGCGGCGGCAACGCCGGCAATTCCTGCGGCTGCGGCAACTCCTGCGGCTGCGGCGACAGCTGCTGCTGAGCGGACTACGTAACCCGGGCGGAGGCGGGGCCTTAGGCCCCGCTTTCCCCATCCCACACAGGGGACGAGCCATAGACGGTATCCTCAGTGACCACCAGGTCCACCCTTCGGTCGTGTCCCTCCCGGGGCACCTGGTCCAGCAGGACCAGCCCCCGGCACAGGGCGATGGTAAGGCCGGAAAACCCGGCAAGCCAGCGGTCGTAGAAGCCGCCGCCCTGACCCAGCCGGCCGCCGGAGCGGTCAAAGGCCAGGCCGGGCACCAGCACCAGGTCGATGTCCGCCGGACCCGCCAAAGGGCAGTCGGTTCCCGGCTCCAGCATCCCCCAGGGATGTGGGACAAGCACGGTCTCCCTGCGGACGACCCGGGCCTCCATCTCATTTCCCGGCAGGCAGCGGGGCAGGCAGACGCGCTTGCCCAGCCCCCACAGCGGTTCCAGCAGCTGGGCTGTGTCCGGCTCGGTCCCCATGCCGTGATAGAGCAGCAGAGTATGGGCGTCCGCCACCTGAGGCAGAGCCAGAAACCGGTCCAGCAGAGACCGGTCGCTCTCCCGCCGCTGTTCCGGGGAGAGAGACCTCAGTGCGGCCCGAATCTTGGTCCGCAGCGCGGCCTTCTCAGCCGTGATAGTGGACGGCATCCTTGACCTGAGCGGCGGCCTCGGCTCCCTTCAGGATCTCCACCAGCTTCAGACCGAAGGGGAAGGCGGAGCCGGCGGCCTCGCCGGTGACGATATGGCCGTCTACCACCACAGGGGTGCCCTTCTGCACCACGGCGGAGCCCATCAGGTCCTCCATGCCGGGGTAGCACACCGCCTTGCGGCGGTCCAGCATCCCCAGATTGGCCAGGATGGTGGGGGCGGCGCAGATGGCGGCCAGCCAGCGGCCGTGGTCATAGCAGTACTGAATGAGAGCCTGGGCGTGTACATCGGAGCTGATAGCCTCCACGCCGCCCAGTCCGCCGGGGAGCATCAGCATGTCCACCTGGTCCCGGTCCAGCTCGTCCAGAGTCAGATCGGCGGTGACGGTAATGTTGTGGCTGCTGACCACCTGACGGCCGGAGAGGCCAACCAGGGCCACCTCTACGCCCGCGCGACGGAGCAGGTCGGCGGGTACGATGGCTTCTCCTTCTTCAAATCCGGTCCCCAATAAGATCGCTACCATGTTAACAGCACCTTTCATTTCATGGTGTGGGCCAGCTCGGCCCAGATTTCTTCCTGTATCTCCTCCGGGCTCCGCAGAGCGCCGGTCTCCTTCAGACAGGGGATGCGCTTCCAGCCCAGCTCCTCCGCCGCCCGCAGGGCGGTGCGCCGGCACAGGGCCAGATAATCGGTATCCACCTCGTGGATGTCTCCCTTGGTGTGGGTGGCGGCTTCCCGACTGCGGAGCAGCTCCACCGCCTTTTCGGTGGGCATGTCCAGATAAAACACCTGGTCGGGCATGGGCAGTCCCAGCTTGCCGCACTCAAAATCGAAGAGCCACCGGAAGAAGTCCTCCCACTGGTCCTCCGGCAGCTTGCAGGCCTGGTGGACGGCGTTGGAGGTGGTGTACCGGTCGGAGAGCACCAGCCCGCCGTTCTGGTAGTACTCCCCCCACACCTTCTTCCAGGAGGCGTACCGGTCCACCGCGTAGAAGGTGGAGGCGGCATAGGGATTCACGTCAGAGGGATGGGAGCCGAACTCCCCGTTCAGATACATCCGCAGCAGGGCGGAAGAGGGCTCCTGATACTGGGGGAACACCAGCCGGCGGAAGGGGATTCCCTCACGCTCCAGCCGCTCACACAGCAGGCGGAACTGGGTGGACTTGCCCGACCCGTCAGTGCCTTCCAGAACGATCAGCTTTCCCGCCATCTCATTTCCCTCCGATCCGGCTGCCCAGGGCGTATACCAGAACCAGAGGCAGCTTGGCCATACGGCCGATGCGCTTGGGCTCCTTCATCAGCCGGTAGAGCCACTCCATGCCCAGCTTCTGAAAAGCCTCCGGAGCACGCTCCACCACGCCGGCGAACACGTCCAGGGAGCCGCCCAGGCCCACCATCAGGTGAGCGCCGGAGGCGGGGCCGTTCTTGACCATCCAGAACTCCTGCTTGGGCGCGCCCAGGCAGACGAACACCACGTCGGCGGCCGCCTGACGGATGGCCTCCACCACCGGCTCGTCCTCCTTAAAATACCCGTCGTGGGTACCGCAGACGATGAGGCCGGGGTACTTGTCCTTCAGGTTGGCGGCGGCCAGCTCGGCCACGCCGGGCTTGGCGCCCAACAGGAACAGCCGCTTGCCGTTCTTGGCCATCCAGGCCACCAGCCGCTGGGCAAACTCGATGCCGGGAGCCCGGCCCTTCAAAGGCCGGCCCAGGAGCTTGGCGGAGTAGACCACCCCGATGCCGTCGGCCAGCACCAGGTCGGCGTCCAGCAGGGCCTGGCGGAAGGCCGGGTCCTTCCGGGCGGCCAGAATGAATTCCGGATTGGGGGTCACGGCGTAGTGGAAACCCTCACCCTCCACAAGTGCGGCGCCGGCCCGGGCCGCCTCATCCAGGGTCAGATCGTCAAACCCCACGCCCAATACATCTGTCCTCAAAATCAAATGCCTCCGATTGTATCATGTCCATAATTTCATGCCATTTTACCATAACTTGCCCCAAAAGTCTATGCGGAAACCCAAAGAAAGGAGAAGCGGTATTCTTAAGATTCTGTGAAGTTCACCGTTGACAACGGGAGGAAAAGTGTCTATAATGAAACGCAACATATTGCTTTAGCCCTTAAAAGAGCTAAAGCACAGTAGGAATTGGAGGAAGCAGAAATGAATAGAAAGAGACTGGCCGCTCTTGCGCTGAGCGGCGCAATGGCCCTGAGCCTGGCTGCCTGCGGCAGCGGGGACCAGGGCTCCGCCAATACCCCGGACGCCGGTGGGGAGACCGCTTCCGGCGGCGAGACCTATGTGGTCGGCATCTGCCAGCAGATGACCCACGACGCGCTGGACGCCGCCACCCAGGGCTTCAAGGACGCCCTGAACGAGCTGCTGCCCGGTCAGGTGGAGTTTGAGGAGCAGGACGCCGGCGGCGAGTACGCCAACTGCGGCACCATCATGGACGGCTTTGTGGCCGAGGGTGTGGACCTGATCCTGGCCAACGCTACTTATCCCCTCCAGGCGGCGGCCTCCGCCACTGCCGACATCCCGGTGCTGGGCACTTCGGTGACCGACTACGCCACCGCCCTTTCCATTGAGGACTGGACGGGTACCGTGGGCGGCAACATCTCCGGCACCTCCGACCTGGCCCCTCTGGACCAGCAGGCCGACATGCTCCAGGAGCTCTTCCCCGACGCCCAGAACGTGGGCCTGCTGTACTGCTCCGGTGAGCCCAACTCCGTCTACCAGGTGGAGACCATTGAGGGCTACCTCACTGAGATGGGCTACACCTGCACCCAGTACGCCTTTACCGACGTCAACGACCTGTCCTCCGTGGTCCAGTCCGCCTGCGACAGCTCTGACGTGATCTATGTTCCCACCGACAACACCGCTGCCGCCAACGCCGAGACCATCGCCAACGTGGTCATTCCCGCTGGGGTGCCCGTCATCGCTGGTGAGAGCGGCATCTGCTCCGGCTGCGGCGTGGCCACCCTGTCCATCAGCTACTATGACATCGGCTACACCACCGGCGAGATGGCCGCCAAGATCCTCACCGGCGAGGCGGATATCTCCACCATGCCTGTGGAGTACGCTCCCACGGTGACCAAGATGTACAACGCCGCCAACTGCGAGGCGCTGGGGCTGACCATGCCCGACGACTACGAGCCCATTGCCTGACTTTGACCCGAAAGGGCGGAGAAGGAACTCCCTTCTCCGCTCTTTTCTGGCGTACTGACGCTGATTTTTAACACATTTGGAGGCGAATCCATGGACGTCCTGTTCACATTTTTCAATTCCCTGCCCGGCGCCTTCGGACAGGGACTGGCCTGGGGCATCATGGCCATCGGGGTGTACATCACCTTCCGCATCCTGGACATTGCCGATCTGACGGTGGACGGCTCCCTGGCCACCGGCGGCGCGGTGGCCGCCCTGTGCATCACCATGGGCTGGAACCCCTGGCTGGCTCTGCTGATGGCGGTGATCGCCGGCATGCTGGCCGGTCTTGTCACCGGTCTGCTCCACACCGCCTGCGGCATTCCCGCTATCCTGGCGGGCATCCTGACCCAGCTGGCTCTGTACTCCATCAACCTGCGGATCATGGCCATCGGGGACGAGAAGGCCACCACCAAGGCCACCCTGGCCCTCAGCGTGGACCGGCAGGAGCTGCTGATCTCCTCCCGCTACATCCGGGAGCTGACCCTGGAGAACCCCCTCTTCCTGCTGGTCATCTTCACCGTGGTGGTCATCGCCCTGCTCTACTGGTTCTTCGGCACTGAGCTGGGCTCCGCTCTCCGTGCCACCGGCGCCAACCAGAACATGGCCCGTGCCCAGGGCATCAACACCAACTGGTGCAAGGTGCTGGGCCTGGTGGTATCCAACGGCCTGGTGGCCCTGTCCGGCGGCCTGCTGGCCCAGTATCAGGGCAGCTCCACCGTGGATATGGGCCGGGGCGCCATCGTCATCGGCCTGGCCGCCGTCATCATCGGCGAGGTGCTGCTGGGCAAGGTGTTCCGCAACTTTGCCCTCAAGCTGCTCTCCGCCGTCATCGGCTCTATCATCTACTACATCGTGCTGCAGTTCGTGCTCCGGCTGGGTCTGGAGTCCACCGACCTGAAGCTGCTCTCCGCTGTGGTGGTGGCCCTCTTCCTCACCATCCCCTACTGGAAGGGCAAGTATTTCACCAAGACGGTAAGGAAGGAGGCGGGGCGCAATGCTTGAGATCCGGGAGATCTACAAGACCTTCAACGCCGGCACCATCAATGAGAAGCGTGCCATGAACGGGGTGTCCCTCACCCTCAACGACGGGGACTTCGTCACCGTCATCGGCGGCAACGGCGCGGGCAAGTCCACCCTGCTGAACCTGGTGGCGGGCGTGTTCCCCGTGGACAGCGGGTCTATCGCCATCGACGGCCAGGATGTGACCAAGCTGCCCGAGCACAAGCGGGCCAAGTTCATCGGCCGGGTGTTCCAGGACCCCATGATGGGCACCGCCGCCACCATGCAGATCGAAGAGAATCTGGCCCTGGCCGCCCGCCGGGGACAGCGCCGCTCCCTCCGGGTGGGCATCACCAAGACCGAGCGGGAGGAGTACCGGGAGCTGCTGAAGATCCTGGATCTGGGCCTGGAGGACCGGCTGACCAGCAAGGTGGGCCTGCTCTCCGGCGGCCAGCGGCAGGCCCTGACCCTGCTGATGGCTACCCTGAAGAAGCCCAAGCTGCTGCTGCTGGACGAGCACACCGCCGCCCTGGACCCCAAGACGGCGGCCAAGGTGCTGGATACCACCGAGAAGATCGTCCAGCGGGATAAGCTGACCACCCTGATGATCACCCACAACATGCGGGACGCCATCGCCCACGGCAACCGGCTCATTATGATGTACGACGGCCGCATCGTGGTAGACGTGGCCGGGGAGGAGAAGAAGAAGCTCACCGTGGAGCAGCTGCTGGAGCTGTTCAGCAAAGCCAGCGGCTCTGATGAAGCCGACGATAAGCTGCTGCTGGGCTGAGAGAAAAGAAAAGCGCCCGCCTGCCGGAAATTCTGGCAGGCGGGCGTTTTGACTTAAATCGAGGTTTGCACAGGCAGGATGCCGATATAATTCAGCAGCGTGCAGGTGAGAGCGGCGGCCTCCTCCCGGGTGGCGGCGGCGGAGGGGTCGATATCCTCCAGCGGCTCCCACAGCAGGTTGATGGTGTTGCCCAGCAGACCCTGCTGACTCAGGGACAGCAGCCATACCGATTCCTTGGCCCAGTCGGCGTAGCCGGACAGGGCGGAACTGGAAGCGGTGTCTGCCGGCATTTCCGCCACCGACAGATCCAGGAACAGGTTCAGTTTCCTGGCCAACCGGCCCATGATGGTGATGAATTGCTGATGATCCACCGGGGCGTCGGGGTCGAAGCGCCCGCCGCCCACGCCAGTCACCAGACCCATGGAGGCCAGGGTATTGACGGCGGAAGCATACCAGCTGTCGTCGGACACGTCGGAGAACCGGCTGGTCCCGGTGTAGAGGGTGCACTGGAGGGCTTGGGCCAGCAGGGCGCACAGCTGGGCTCGGGTGAGGCCGTCCTCAGGCCGGAAGGCGCCGGTGCCGTCGCCCTTCAGGATCCCGTAGGTAGCCAGCAGGCGGATCTGAGTGTAGTAGGGGGAATCGGCGATATCGGAGAAGGTGCGGGCCTCGTAATCGGTCAGACCGTACTTTTCAGCCAGAGCGGCGGCGTCGGTATCGGCCCAGCCTTCTACGCCGCCAGTGCCCTCCAGAATGCGGACGGTTGTGGGCAAAGCCTCCAGCAGGGCGGTAAAGGCGTCGCGGTACTCCTCGCTGAGGGCGGTGTCCAGATCCACATACCACCGCCAGCCGAAGTCGATGCGCAGGGAGCCTTCGGTTGAGCCGGAGGTACTGGTGCTGCTGAGCAGGACGGCCACATCGGCGGCGATGTCCGGGTCCACCAGCAGGTGGGGGAGCAGGCCGACTGTCTGCGCGGTGCTTCCGCTGGCGCTGTACAGGCGGTAGGTCGTGATCTTCAGGGCGTCCCCATCGGGGAAATAATCAGGCAGGGATTCCTGGTCAAATACGCTCTGGGCCACGCCCTTGCCGTAGGTGCGTCCGCCCACCAGAATACCGGCGTTGTTGTCCCGAACGGCGGCGGCAAAGAGCTCCGAGGCGCTGGCGGTATCTCCATCCGTGAGCACAATGACGGGATAGATGGTCTGATTTTCCATATTGCTGCCGTAGGAGCCGATCTGGCCGGAGCCGTCCAGCATGTAGGTCATCAGAGCGGGACCGGTGAAGCAGGCGGCGGAGGACATAGCGGCGTTGATCTCACCGCCGCCGTTGCCCTGCAGGTCTACGATCCAGTGATCTGCCTGGTCGCCGTAAGTCTCGATCCCGTCCAGAAAGTGGTCCAGCGTGTCGCCGCCGAAGGTGTCGCAGTCGATGTAGCCGATGTGGCCGTCCCACAGCTCGCTGTAAGTGGCGGGGATGGTGACGGCCTGGCGGGTGAGGGTCACGGTGTGCTTTGCGTTGTCCCGCAGGAAGCCCACCTTCACCTGAGTGCCCTCCTCGCCCTGGAGCCAGGTGGCAGCAAGCATCAGGTTGTCCGCGGTAATGGTCGTGCCGTTGATCTCCACGATCAGATCCCCGGACTGGAGCCCACCCCTGGCGGCGGGAGTGTCCTCATACACCCGCTGGACCAGCAGTCCCTCCAAGGTAGTCAGGACGGATACGCCGATGCCCACCACGTTGATGTCCTCCATGGTGCCCAGGAACTGGGCATACTCCTCGGCGGTAAAATATTGGGTGTAGGGGTCCCCCAGCGCCTCCACCATCTGCTGGACAGTGGGCTGCTCCAATACGGACTGGGGAACGTCGTCAATATAGTAATCCTTCAGCAACGTTCCGGCCTGATCGGGGGTCAGGGCGGAGGCGGCAGAGGTCAGAGAAAGGGTCAGAGCCAGGGTCACGGCCAGGGGCCGGACGAAACGTCTGTGGGCCATAAAAAAGCCTCCTCTTGGATTATGTAACCTGATTGTACGACAAAGTGGGGACAGGCGCAAGGCCCGTCCCCACTTTGTAGCAATTTGTCATTTCTTCACTTACGCGTCGCCCAGGATGCGCACGGCGGTGCCGTAGGCGGTGACCTCGGCAGCCCCCTGCATCACAGCGGAGGAGGTATAGCGCACGTTGAGCACGGCGTCGGCCCCCAGGGACCTGGCGTCGTCCTCCAGCCGATCGGTGGCGATCTGCCGGGCTTCCGCCAGCATCTCGGTGTAGCCTGCGATCTCGCCGCCCACCAGGGTCTTCATGCCGGCCATAAAGTCTTTGCCGAAGTGTTTGGACTGGACCACGCTTCCCTTGACGATGCCTAAAGGCTCGATCTTCTTCCCGGGGATATAATCAATATTCAGCAGCAGCATCATGTCTCCTCCTTTTCAGTAGGTGGTATGTTCAGGATATACCCTATCATAGACGGGATGTCAAGAGAAAAAGTTGAGGATTACCTCCCGAAAGGCGCCTGCGCGGCGGGCGCCCCCTTTTCGGCGTCGAAAAGGGGGAAAAAGACGGCAGGGGAGGGATTTCGATTTCCCTCCCCTGCACCCCTCCTTAAAAACGACCAATCAGGGGGGCTGCGGCCCCCCTATTGGATGTACCCCCCGAGGCTGGAGGTTGCGCAACTCCCAGGGGGAGTTTCCAAAGATGGGGGAACCGCAGTTCCCCCTCTTTGGCCGTTTTCAAGGGGTGGGGTGTTGGGGCGGTTTGAGCGTGTAAAAACGTGCCAGTGGCACGTTTTAGCTCAAAAGCAATCAAGGCGAAGCCACCATAACCCGTGAAATTCGGAATCCCCCGCCCTGACCCTTTCTTTCCCACCGCTTTCTTTGGAAAGAAAGCGGTGCCGCCGGAGGCCCGCCTCCACGGGGTTGCAAAAAGAGCGAAGAGGGGTATAATTACATTCGTACGGTAGCAGACTTACAAACAAATGCCACAAAAAAGTAGCATTTGGTTGAGGTGCTGCCGAATGTATTTCCAACGCTTGGAGGATTTGCGAGTTGACCACGATAAGACACAGATTCAAATTGCGGAATATCTGAACCTTAATCGAGAGGTCTACCGCCGTTATGAGAAAGGTATCCGTGAGATCCCGGTGTGGGCGGTGCTGAAATTGGCGGAGCTTTACCACACCAGTACCGATTATATCCTGGGACTGACCGACGACCCCGCGCCCCGTGCGTAAGCTGGCCTGGTTTGCCGGCTCCTATGCGGGTGCGGTGTTTTTGGCGGTCTATCTGCTGCCGGAAGGCATCCTCCTTCCGGCGGGAGCTTTGTGCGCCGTGGGAGGCCTGGCTGGCCTCTGCCTGCGGGGTGACCGCCGTCTGCGGCTGCTCCTGCTGGGCTTCGGCCTGGGAGCGGGCCTGTTGTGGACAGGGGTGTATACCGCTCTGTTCCATACCCCTGCCCGTCTGCTGTCCGGCGCGGAGCGCACCGTCACCGCCCAGGTGACAGACTGGCCGGAGGCGGATTCCCGCTGGATAGAAGTCAGGTTCCACCAGGAGGAAGGCGGCTGGCTGAAGGCCCTGCTGTGGCTGGAAGCTGTGCCGGAGGATCTGCGGCCTGGGGACGAGGTGACGGTGACCGCCTCCTTTGAGCTGGCGGATAGCCTGTCCGGGGAGCGCAGCGACTACTACTATTCCAAGGGCGTCACCCTCTGGGCCTATGCCAAGGGAGAGGCGGAGGTGACCCGCCCGGACCGGGTGCCGGTGCGGTACTGGCCGGTGTACGTGTCTCACGCCATCCGCCAAAGCGCCCTGCGGGCCTTCCCGGATTCCATCGGTCCTCTGGTCTCCGCCCTGATCACCGGCGACACCTCCGGCCTGGACGGAGGCTTCTACTCCGCCCTGCGCCGGACGGGAGCCGCCCACGTGGTAGCCGTGTCCGGCCTCCACGTCTCCTTCCTGGCCGGACTCATTACCGTCCTGCTGGGCCGCAGGCGGCGGCTGTCCGCCGGGGTGGGCATTGCGCTCATGTTCTTCTTCGCCGCCGCGGCGGGGAACACGCCATCGGTGCTCCGGGCGGCCTTCATGCAGTCCATGCTGCTGCTGGCTCCGCTGCTGGACCGGGAAGACGACCGGGCCACCTCCCTGAGTACCATCCTGATGCTCCTGCTGATCCAGAACCCTTACGCCGCCGCCAGCATCTCCCTTCAGCTCTCCTTTGCGGCGGTGGCGGGTATCTACCTGTTTACCGGGCCTCTGTGCCGCCGGTGGGAGGCCGTCCTGCCTCATAAGCCCAAGGGCTTTTGGCTCCGGCTGGGCTGCATGGCCTTCCGGTTCGTCACAGCCAGCCTGGCCGTCTCTCTGGGCGCCATCGCCTTTACCACGCCCCTTTCCGCCTACTACTTTGATACGGTCGCCCTCATTTCGCCCCTGGCCAACCTGCTCATTCTGTGGGCGGTGTCCGACCTGTTCCTGGGCGGACTGGTGGTGGCGGTGATCGGTCTGCTCCTGCCCGGCCTGGCGGCTCTGCTGGGTCTGGTGGTCTCCCTGGCGGGTTGGTATTTGCTGTGGATGGTGCCAGCCCTGGCCGCCTTCCCCTTCGCGGCGGTATCCGCCGGGTCGGTCTACATCAAGGCGTGGCTGGGACTGGTGTACGCCCTGCTGCTGGTCCATCTGATCCTGCCGGGCGGAAAGAAGGGATTGGTGCTCCCCTTCGGGCTGAGTATCGCATCCCTGTGCTGGGCGCTGCTGCTCTACGCCGGGACCTATACCGCCGGACAGATGACGGTGTCAGTGCTGGATGTGGGTCAGGGCCTGTCCACCGCCATCTACGCTCAGGGCGCTTCCGCCCTGGTGGACTGCGGCGGCAGCGGAGTGGACGACGCCGGAGATATTGCCGCCGACTACTTCCAGGGCCTGGGCCTGAGCCGCATCGACGTGGTGGTGCTCACCCATTACCATGAGGACCACGCCAACGGCGTTGCCCGGCTGCTGGAGCGGATGGAGGTAGGTCTGCTGGTGCTCCCGGATGTGGAGCCGGATAACTCGCTGCGCCAGACCATTCTGGCTCTGGCGGAGGAGAATGGTGTGGAGACACTGCTGCTCACAGAGCGGGCGGATCTGAGTCTGGGGAATGGCTCACTCACTGTCTATCCGCCGTTGGGCGGCGGGGACGCCAATGAGGAGGGCCTCAGCGTACTGTGTACCGCCGGGGAATTTGACGCCTTAATCACCGGGGATATGGATCAGGTCATTGAGGGCCGCCTGATCAAATACGGGGACCTGCCGGACATCGAATTGCTGGTGGCAGGCCACCACGGATCCAAATATTCCACCTCGGAGGAGCTGCTGCTGGCCGTGCGGCCTGAGCTGGCGGCCATCTCCGTGGGCTACAATACTTACGGCCACCCCGCCCCTGAGACCCTGGAGCGGCTGGCCGCCGCCGGGTGCGAGATCTACCGCACCGACTGGTCGGGAACTGTGACCATCACCGCGCGATAAAGGAGGATCGCCATGCCGCCCAAAAAGAAGCCGGACGACGGGGCTTACCAATTATTAAAGAAACAGATCAAATCGGGGGAGATCGGCTGCCTCTATGTCTTTCACGGGGAGGAGGCCTACCTCCGGGACTACTATCTGGGGCAGATGAAGCAAAAGCTCCTGCCCGCCGGTATGGAGGAGTTCAACCTGCATACCATCAACGGGAAGGACTTTGACGTCAAGACCCTGGGGCAGATGGTGGACTGCCTGCCCATGATGAGCCAGCGGACCCTCATTGTGGTCAATGACTACGATTTATATAAAGGTGACAAGGACGGCCTGATGGCCGTGCTGAAGGACCTGCCGGACTATGTGTGCCTGGTGTTCGTCTACGACCTCATTGAGTACAAGGCCGACGCCCGCACCAAGCTGGCGGGCTTGCTGAAGGAAAAGGGCAGTGTGGTGGCCTTCAACCGCCAGGACCAGGGGGACCTGGTGGACTGGATCGCCCGGCGGTTCAAGGCCCTGGACCACGACATCGGCACCGAGGACGCCCGCTACCTGATCTTCCTGTGCGGGGACCTGATGAACACCCTGATCTCCGAGATCGGGAAAATCGGAGCCTACGCCTCCCACCGTCGGGTGACCCGTGCGGATATCGACGCGGTGGCCACTCCTCAGCTGGACGCGGTGGTATTCCAGATGACCGACGCCATCGCCGCCGGAGACTTTGACAAGGCGGCGGCGGTGCTGGGGGACCTGCTCCACATGCAGGAGGCCCCCATCAAGCTCCTCTCCGTGCTGGGCAAGCAGCTGCGGCAGCTCTATACCGCCCGGCTGGCCCTGGAACAGCGGAAGGGGACCAAATACCTGATGGAGCTGTGGTCCATGCGCTCCTCCTACCCGGCGGAGCGGCTGATGCAGTCCGCCAAACGCTTCTCCCTGTCCTGGTGCCGCAGGGCGGTGACCCGCTGCGGGGAGACAGACCTTGCCATGAAATCCACCGGCGCCGACGGGGAGGAGCTGCTCATTGCCCTGCTCATGGAGCTGGCCGTGAAGAAAGGAGCCTAATATGAAAAAATCTACTGTGGTGAAAACAGCGGCCCTGGCCGCTGCCGGGATTGCCGGCTGGTATCTGACCGGAAACAGCCGGAAGGGACAGGTGGAGAAGATCCGCCGAGAGGTCCACCGCCTGCGTAACGTCCGCCGGGACGAGCTGGAGGCTCTGCGTGACGCCGCCAAGAACGGGGAGCTGGCTGCCGACGCTCTGGGTCCGGTGCCCCTGGACGGCGCCGAGCTGGACGCCGTCCGGCTGGAGGACGGCGCCGCGGTGCTGGTGCTCCGGGGCGGCCGGGCGGCTGCCTGGCTGGCCAGCAAGCCCCTGGACACCCTGACCGAGGTGCGCTGCCTGCCCTGGCGGGGCAGTGCCCGGCCCGGCGTGCTGTACACCGAGCACCTGGGCGACGGCTGGTACGCGGGCTACGCCTGCCTGGGGTGGAACTGACGTGCTGCATATTCGGGAAGCCATCGTAGTGGAAGGCCGCTACGATAAGAACACCCTCTCCCAGCTGGTGGATACCGTGATCCTGGAGACCTCCGGCTTCGGGATCTTCAAGGATGGGGAAAAGCTGGCCCTGTTCCGCCGGCTGGCGGAGGAGCGGGGCCTGATCATCCTCACCGACCCCGACGGAGCGGGCTTTGTCATCCGCAACTTCCTCAAGGGCAGCATCCCGACCGACCGGGTGAAGCACGCCTATGTGCCCGACATCCTGGGCAAGGAGCGGCGCAAGCGCACTCCCGGCAAGGAGGGCAAGCTGGGTGTGGAGGGCATGCGTCCGGCTGTGCTGGAGGCGGCGCTCCGCCGGGCGGGCGCCACTTTCCTGGACGGCAGCGGGGCAGATCAGGCGCCCCGCCGCCCCATCACCAAGGCGGACCTGTTCACCCTGGGCCTGTCCGGCGGACCCGGCGCGGGAGAGAAGCGGAAAGCCCTGCTGAAACAGCTCTCCCTGCCGGAACACCTGTCTCCCAACGCCATGCTGGAGGTGCTCAACGCCCTCTATTCCTACGAGGAGCTGGCCGCCCTCATGGACCCATAAAAAAGTTTTTTGAAAATGAAAAAAACACTTGACGGAAAAGTTAAGTTGTGCTATCTTAATAACAGAAATGATAATCATTACTGATTAGCACTTCCGCTAAACCAAGTAAACGAAATAAAAAATGAAATTTAGGAGGCAATCAATATGAAAAAGTGGGTTTGCTCTGTCTGCGGTTACGTTCACGAGGGAGATTCCGCTCCCGATTTCTGCCCCATCTGCAAGGCTCCCAAGGAGAAGTTTGTGCTCCAGGGCGGCGACCGCACCTGGGCTGCTGAGCACGTTGTGGGCGTGGCCAAGGGCGCTCCCGAGGAGATCATCCAGGGCCTGCGTGAGAACTTCCAGGGCGAGTGCTCCGAGGTTGGTATGTACCTGGCTATGAGCCGCGTGGCTCACCGTGAGGGCTATCCCGAGATCGGCCTGTACTGGGAGAAGGCCGCTCTGGAGGAGGCCGAGCACGCCGCTAAGTTCGCTGAGCTGCTGGGCGAGGTCCTGACCGACTCCACCAAGAAGAACCTGGAGATGCGTGTTGACGCCGAGAACGGCGCTACCCAGGGCAAGTTCGACCTGGCCAAGAAGGCCAAGGAGCTGAACCTGGACGCCATCCACGACACCGTGCACGAGATGGCTCGCGACGAGGCCCGTCACGGCAAGGCTTTCGAGGGCCTGCTGAAGCGTTACTTCGGCTAATCCAAACCGGATCAACAAGCACTTTTCGAGAGGGAATCGGGAAACCGGTTCCCTCTCTTTTGGCGTTAACGCCGCCGAAGTGTGCAACTTGGTGTGCAACTTTTCCTCTCTTCACACTTTTTTGACTTTCACATGTGCAACTCACCAGAATTGCACCAATATCAAGCAGTTTTCACCGCTTAATAACAAGTTTTAGAGAAAAACCATCAACTTTTATGAAGTTTTGGCCCAATCAGAAGGAAAATCAGAGACTTTTCATCGGATTGAAGCCAAAGGGAATCAAAATTGCCGTTTTTCTCTTGATTCCAGCAGCCCTTCGAGGCTGCTTTTTTCATAGTTAGATTATATCACATGTCATTGTTAAAGTACAGGTTTTCTCTTTGCCCATGCTATACTTAAAGCACAAAGAGGGACAGAGAACAAGAGAAAAACAAAACCTCTTAAAAGAAAAATAAATGAAATAAGGAGAATACCACCATGAAAAAGAACGCTATCATCTACATCGACGACACCCACGCCCAGGTCACCAAGGCTTTCGAGAAGCAGGCCCGTATCTTCGGCACTCCTGAATACAGAGAGTGGAGAGCCTACCGTCAGGACTTTCCCAGCGCCCAGATGGTGACCAAGACCATCAAGAAGAACACCAGCAAGCGCACCTACAAGAATCTGACTTACGCCAACATGGAGCGGTTCCTGAACATGCAGCCCAATGGCAAGGCGCTTATCAAGGAGTTCAACGATCAGAAGGAGACCGCCGCCATCCAGCAGAATCCTTACCGCGCCGTGCTGGCCTGGTTCCTTGCCAAGTTCCCCAAGTATGACGAATACAAGGAGTTCTTTGCTGACAGCAGTGAGGCGGAAACCACCAGCGAGAAAGAAACCGTTGATTTCCTGCTTGCTGCCAATCAGTAAACACTCTTTGAAGTACACTTCTCAAAAATCAGAAAAGGAGCTTAATACGATGAAATTCACCCGTGGCTACATGACCTATTACTTGCTGTCCTTCTGCAAGACCTACGACGAGCGCGACAAAGAGGAAGCGCGCCTGACGGCGCTGCCCGACAAAGTGCTGGAAGCCGAGTTCACCGCCGAATACAACGAGCAGAAAGGCGCATGTCCCAACCCGCCGCTCTACGAAGATCAGACCCCCGATCTCTACACCGACTTTTAAGCCAAACCAGAATTGATTTTTAGGAGGAAATTACCATGAAGAACACTTACAAGGTAGACTTTGTGAACAACACCCTGACCATGACCAAGGCTTTTGAGGATGCCGCCAGTAACCCTACTTCTCAGGAATACAAGCTGTTGCAGCAGATTCGCGCCGACTTCCCCGGCCTGACCATCATCCGCAAGACCCGCCGCGCTCCCAAGAAGGCCCGTCCCACCAAGAACCTGACCTACGCCAACATGGAGAAGTACATGAGCGTGTTCCAGAACGCCAACGAGCTGCTGGCCCAGTTTGAGGTAGTCAAGACCTGTTCCCTGGAGCAGCCCAGTCCCTACAAGTTCGTGCGGGATTGGTTTGAGGCCCAGTTCCCCAAGTACAAGGAGCAGCCCGATTTTAATACCAATGCCTCCAAGGTGGTTGATCTCGTTTCCTTCCAGAAGAAGCAGGAAGAAAAGAAGGAACATCCAGATTATTGGTCTATGTCACCATGGCAATAGCCATTCAGCGCTTTTTGACCCAACGACTTTGAAGGTAAATTGTTTCAGCGAATGTGGCGGTGGTATGCTGCTTCACACTTGGGTGAAAAGAGCGCTTGATTTTGATGAGCCTTATGAGGCAAAGAACTTTATTGAAAACTGGATTGATGGCAAGGCGATTGATCTGTCGGGCCGAACACCAATCGATGCTGACTTTAGTTACACAGAACGACTGTTCAAATTGGAACACATTGATCCTGTTCCGGGTATTGATCCTGAGATTATAAAAGATATTTACAGTCACCTTGATACAACAGATGCAACGCTGAAACGTCTTGTATGGCATACCAAAGATGGTATTTCGGTTGATATGCTCAAATTATATCAGGTGGCGTATCACCCAGAGCAAAGAACGATTATTTTCCCACACCACAATATCCAGGGTGAAATTGTAGGTTTCTATGAGCGAAGCTTTCTCATGCCTCGCAGTGAATTTAGAAAGCGTTATCCAGATGTTGACTTTCGGGAAATACTTCGACTGCCAAGGGCAAAATATGTTCCGCTATTAAGGGAAGATAAATACCGAGAGATGCTTCCAGATAAAGAGAAAACCTCTTGGAGCTTTCCAAATTCTCAAAACCTTTATGGATTGCACATCGCAGCGCCCTACATCAAAGAGAGCGGCGAAGCTATTATCTTTGAAGGGGCCAAAAGTGTCATGTTGGCCCACCAGTGGGGTATTAAAAACAGTGTAGCGTCACATACATTTGGCTGCCATTTCAATCACATCAATATGCTCCATGAGTGTGGGGCCAGAAAGATATATCTTGCGTTTGACAGACAATATCAAGAGCAGTCAGAAGATGACCGCGATTGGAATTTGTATGATAACAAGACCAGAGGTATGGCCGAAAAAATCAAGGATATTGGCGGAATGGAAATCCGTCGTATTATTGATTTGCCAAATACCGGCGTCCCTCTCGATCACAAGGATGCGCCCGTAGATAAGGGGAAGGAAAAGTTTTTCGCCCTGCTGGAAGCAGCGAGAGCATCTTTGCCCCTTTGGGTTCCAGAGGAAAAGCCGGTTACACAAATAGCAGAGCCGCAAGTCCTGTTGCCGCTCGAAAAGAATACTTCCGCCGCGCTGGAAGAAACCGCCGCCGGACTGACCTTTCGCGGCCTACCTATTGCTTGGGAGAATATCACGACGGAAGAGGACGGGAAGCAAAAGACAGCACATTGGATTGCCTGGAATGGTAGCCGCTCGAAACGAGAGGATTTTTTCAAACTGGCCTTTCCTGACCGCTACAACAAGGTCAAAAAACGAGTGAAGTTTTTGGAGCAAGCGGCGGATGATGTGTTATGGCTGACCAGCGGACAGCGTACCAAACTCATGTATGAGATTTTAGCGGCAAAGTATGAACTGGTGGAAGTGGATGAAGCGGATAACACGAGCCTGACCCTTCTTTGCTGGGATGAAGATAACAATAAAACCGCTGACGATCTGCTGTCCCGCTTGCGCTGGCCGAATGGCTTAGCCAAGCTCGTGACCTTTGGCGTGGGAATGAAGCTGGACGCCGCCGCGCAACATACATGGTGCTATTCTGTGGACTATCAGGAGGACAAAGCAATCTTTGAAGGGCAGTCAATGACCTGGGAGTGCTGGCAAAAATAGCTGATTGAAATTCTTGACCACTACCGAAATGGTTGCCTTCCCTACAACAAGGTAAAGAAGCAGATTTTCCCTGCATTGTACTACCAGGACGGAAAGCGTCTTACCCTTGCGGCAGCAGACCGAAAAGCAATAACAGAATGGGTGAGGGATTACCTTGTGAGCGGTTCCGCTCCATTTCCATTGTCCGGGGCAATACCCGCCGCCGACTTCAAGTTTGTGATTGACTACAACACAGATGTTGAGTTGATGGACAGCCGGGATTTGAAAGACCCTGACGAGATGGCAAAATACAACCGCGAAACCAACGCCGCCAGAAACAAGGAGAAGGGCAAAAAGAAAGTACAGACGCGATTTTCTGCCGCGTGTGGAGCTATAAAGGTAGGTGATACTCTGACTACAAAGCAACTTGTAGAAATGGGGTACACAGATGATAAGGCCCGGAAAAGGCTGGTTGATAGCGGTGTCCTAAAAAGGATAAAGCGTGGTCACTATTTGGTACTTTCCGTGTAATTCCAGCGGAAACCCGGCACGCCCCGAGGGGGTTAAAAGAAAAGATATAGTCCCCACGGGGCACGCCGGGTTTCCGCTGTCACACTTGAAAAGTGCATATCAAAATTTATCGAAAGGGGTAATACCATGGTACAATAGCAGATACTAAAGATTTTCAGAGAGTTTGAGCAAGAGGAAAGCTGGGATAGCTGGCTGGAAACTTTTGCTGACAAAGACAGTCCCACCTACAAGCTGCACAAGCAGAGCAAAGACTTCTTGCGTCCACAACGCTTTCTTCAATTCCTGCAAAGGCGCCGTGATTTATTGGACTGTTTAGAGAGAAGTATTATTGCAGACAATACAGAGCAGATTGAAAAAGGCGTAGAGCAGACAGCAGAAACAGAATTGCAGAAGATGGTAGATAAAATGTCGAAGTTCTATTTCAAACTTAATAGTACGGGCTGATTTGACAGGCCCCGCCTGGAAGATGTATTAAAATGTCAAGAAGTCGGAGGAAGATGTAAAATCTTCTCTCCGACTTCTCTTTTTGTATTCAAGGCTTTTTGGAAGTTGATGAAAGTTGTGTGGTTTCCTTCTCTTCTTCATCCTTTTCACCGGGCTTCTTCTCCCAGCCTAAAATCTCTTCCATGATAAGGGCCAGAGGCAATTCCGTATCTCCAAACATGGAAGTACCTCCTATTCCTTGATGTATTCCAGCAAATCCCCCGGCTGACAGTCCAGAAGGGCGCAAAGGCGCTCAATATTATCCCACGCCAGCCCCTTACCATCCCGGAGCTTTTGGATAGTCGATTGACTTAAAATATTTTCTTTCCGTAGCGTGTATGTCGTGTAGCCCTTTTCTTTGAGTGAATCTAATATGTCTACCTTAAAACGAAGCGGCATAGTTTGACCTCCCTCCGGGGCGCACAAAAAATTGCGCTCCTCTTCCATTGTCCTTATTTTAGCACAGAATATGCACGATTTCAAGTGCATAAATTTCACAAGAATATGGTCGCTATTTCGTGCATGTTGCCAATTGAATATGCACGAAAATTAGTCTATAATAAAGACAGTTAAGGGGGACCACCCAATAAAACAAAGGAGAATGAGCTATGAGCAAGAACGAATTGGTAGCCAAGATTGAGGCCCTGAACGAGTGGGAGGCTGTTATTGAAGAGGCCAAGGCGGAGGCCGAAGCCATTCGGGACAGCATTAAGGCCGAAATGATGGAGCGCGACACCGAAGAGCTGGCCGCTGGAAAGTACATCGTCCGCTGGACTTCCGTTCTCTCCAACCGCTTCGACACCACCGCTTTCAAGAAGGTGTACGGCGATCTCTACAAAGCCTTCACCAAGCAGAGCCAGAGCCGCCGCTTTACCATCAGCGCATAAAGAAAAGCCCCTTGTCCGACACGCCGACCAAAGCAAGCGGACAAAGAGCTTCCACCCAAACCGCAACGGAGAGGGCAAGAACATTATAGCTTGCCCTCTCCCCAAAATCAAGAACAGGAGAGATAAAGACATGAAGGAACTGACAAGCTATAACCGCGTAGCCGGGTATCTCAACAAAGTGTTTGACCTGCTGAACGCTGAATTCTTTGAAGGTACACTTTCAAGACCCACCATTACTATCCAGTCTACGCCCCGCGCCTACGGTCACTTCTCCCTGCGGGAAGATACCTGGGTTTCCAAGCTGGGCGGCACCCATGAAATCAACATCGGGGCCGGAACGCTGGCCCGCCCCATTGAGGAAGTGGCGGCGACTCTGCTTCACGAAATGGTTCACTACTACAACTTCGAGAACGGCGTGCAGGATTGTAGCCGGGGCAACACCTACCACAACCGGAAGTTCAAAGCGGCGGCGGAGGCCCACGGCCTGACCGTCACCCACAGCGACAAATATGGATGGTCACATACTGCTCCCGGCGAGGCGCTGCTTGACTTTGTATTAGAGAACGGCTTGACCGACATTCTCATAAACCGCAACGAGTTTGCCGGTTTCCAGGTCACCGGCACGGGGACACACAGCGGCACAGGAACCACCCCGCCGCCGCGCCCGTCCAGCACGAGAAAATATATCTGCCCCTGCTGCGGGAATTCCGTTCGGGCCACCAAAGCGGTGAATATCGCTTGCCTGGACTGCAACGAGCGGATGGTGATGGCCGGTTGACAGGGAAGGGCGGGGAGAAATCCCCGCCCACTTCCCGAAGTTCGTATAAGTCCAGAAATACGAACACCAAAATCCAGCAATCACAGGACTTTCCCGCTGCGGCCCGAAATACACGAACTTTCCCGCCTCAAAAAACGAACTTTTGACGATGGAGGCCACCATGAACAAGAAAACCAAGGCGCTCACCACCGAGCAATATAAAGAGATCATCCAGACCATGCGAGAGGGGTTCAGCGGTTGCCGCCCCAATGAGCGGATAGCCACCGCCTTGGTGCTGGAAGGAAATTTAGGCTTGCGGATCAGCGACATATTGAAGCTGCGGCCCTGCGATATTGTCCGGGACGGGGACAGATACCGCCTGGAGATCACCGAGTAGAAAACCGGCAAGCGCCGGGTGTTCACTGTTCCCCTGGTCATTCAGCAGTATATTGAAAATTATTGCTTGCGGAACGGTATAGACCGAAACACCCTGATATTTCCCATCACTGAGAGGGCCATACAGAAGCAGCTCCATATCGTGTGCGAGTACCTGGGCTTTGAGGGGGTCAGCACCCACAGCTTCCGCAAGTGGTACGCCACGGAGATTTACAAGGCAAACGGCTATGACATAGCCCTGGTGCAGCGGCTATTACAGCACAGCTCCGCCGCCGTCACACAGCGGTATATCGGCATTGAGCCACAACGGATAGAAACAGCAATCCAGAACCACGCGCAGCTCATTTGACAGCCTAGGGCCGCTCGACACGAGCGGCCCCAGTACTCTTTGCTGCTGCCTTTTTCCTGATTTTGTGATACACTGGACATAAGACCGGGAAAGCGAGGCGGCGCACATGGCAAAGTCAGAAAACCAAAAGGTGAAAACGCTCTATGTTGCCAAATACTTTTTGGAGAACTCCGACGAGAACCACCCCGTTACCGCCGGGGATGTGGTGGACTATCTAAAAGCCGAGTGCGGGATTGAGGCGGAGCGCCGCGCCATCTACCGGGATATTGCCGCCCTACGGGATGTGTTCGGGATGGATATAGAAGGCGGGCAGGGCGGCAAATACCGGCTGCTGTCACGTCAATTTGAGTTTGACGATCTGCGGTTGCTGGCTGAGTGTGTCCACGCGGCAAAGTTCATATCCGCTCGGCAAGCAAAAGATTTGGTGGACACGCTGGGTGAGTTTTGCAGCACCTATCAAGCGGAGCAGCTTCAACGGGAAGTGTTCCTGTGTGACCGGGTGAAAACAACCCAAAAGGGAACCATGGCGATCATTACAAAGATTAATCAGGCCATGGCAACCAAGCAAGACGGCAAGCCCCATACCCCGCAGAAAATCAGCTTTAAATATTTGAAATATACACTTCAAGATGGAATAACACAGGTAGAACGCCGCAAAGGTGCCACCTATAAGGTCAGCCCCTACAAGCTGCTTATCAATGAAGGCAACTATTATCTGCTGGCCTTTGATGATAAGGCCCAGGATATGCGGACATATCGGATTGACCGCATGAAGGAGGTCAAGGTACTTCCAGAGCTACGGGAAGGCGCAGAGGTATTTTCCAAGATAGATATGGAGACTTACACCCGCCGCGTGTTCTCCATGTTTGGCGGCGAGCGGAAGCGTGTCAGTATTCGATTTATCAACCCTTTGCTTGATACGGCGGTCGAGCGGTTTGGAACAAGTCCTGATGTATTTTATAGGCGGGACGACGAAAAGCATTTTATAGTAACTGCCGACGTGGAAATCAGTGATCAGTTTTTTGCGTGGGTGTGTGGATTTGGGAAGCGCGTTAAGATTGTCAATCCCCCCGATGTCTTAGATGATATGAAAATGTTCCTATCCCATATTTATGATATGTATAGGGGTTGAGAGGTTTAGTATGAAAAAGGGAGTTCAAATTGCATTTGCGATTACACTGTTAATCATTTCTGTTTTGGCAACATTTAATCAATCTAAGCTGTTTGAAGATATTATTTATGCGGTAGTTATTCCATCTTTCTTATTATCAGTAATTTCTTTTGCGACTGAAATTCGTGAAAAGTGTAGTAAAAATGCGCATACATTTGAGAAAGTATATATGGAGAATAGTGACTTGAAATATCAATCAGCCCAACAAAAATTAGCTCAATATGATCAAGGGACATATCATCAACCATATAAAGAGGGTTTTGTTCCAAAAGATATTTACGAAGAGATAAAGTACAGTTTACAAGGGACTACACAGGGTAGGTATCTGACGGGAGGGGTGCCGCCAGTCAGATTTTCCATGTGATGTTCAAGCTGTCGCTTGTGGCGGCTATGGTGGTGATCATCAAATCCACCACACGCCGCTTGTCATCAAAAGATACATTCTCCCAGGTATCGAGGTAGCCGGAAATCTGGCTGACCTGTTCCGGGCTGATGGCCTCCACAGTCAACTCCGCTATCCTTGCCAGAAGTTCCTGCTTGCGCCCGTCCAGTTCCGCTATCTTCACATTCACATAGGAGAACAGGACATTGTTTGCCCCCGTCAGACTGTCCACCAGCTTTTCAATCTCGCTGTCTACATGGGCAAGTTCCACTTGCAGGGCGGTGATTTTCGGGTTTGCCTTTGCCGCTTTCTTTTTTCCTGTCAGCGTCTTGTAGCTTGCCAGCTTCTTTACCATCTGCTGATAAACAACCGCTTCCAGTTCCGAAGTGATGATTTTCCCACAGCCAGGACAGCTTTTATTGTCCAGCCGTTTCGTGCAGCGGAGATACTGTTTGCCGGAGGGATTGTAGATACTCATAAGAGCATACCCGCAATTCCCGCACTTGATTTTTCCTGCCAGCCATGTGTGGGTGGCTTTCCGGGCAGACTGGATTTTCATGTTGTTCATCAGCTTCTTGCGGCAGGTCAGCCAGGTGTCGGAGGGGACGATACCCTCATGGGGAGCCAGTACCAGCATTTGGTCTTTTAAGTCGTTTTTCTTGCTGGCCTTTACATCTCGCCCTTGATACAGATAGCAGCCGTTCATGCCCGTAAAATCGGCAACGTCATTGACAATGACTGTACCTTGACTTTTGAAAAATTCGTACACATCAAGGTCTGCCTGCACATAGACAGGATTGCGTAACATCTGCGCCAGCGTGGGGCGTATCAGCTCTTTGCCATGGAACAAAATCCCCTGTTCGGCAAAGTACCGGGTAATGTCCCCGTAGGAAGTTGTGGGCTGGGCGTACATCTCAAACATCAGCCGGATATTGGCCGCTTCCTCCGGGTTTACCACCAGCTTCTTTGTGTTGATACCGTCCATCTTGATAGGCTCCGTATGGAAGCCGTAAGGGGCTTTCCCGCCCATCTTAAAGCCCCGCTGACTGCGGGAGTAGTAAGCGTCCGTTACCCGCTTCTGTATCGTTTCCCGTTCAAGCTGGGCGAACACGATACAGATATTCAGCATGGCCCGTCCCATCGGCGTGGAGGTATCAAACTTTTCCGTAGAGGACACAAACTCCACATTGTACTGCTGGAACAGCTCCATCATGTTGGCAAAGTCCAGAATGGAACGGCTGATACGGTCGAGCTTGTAAACCACGACCTTTGCAATCAAGCCCCGCTTGATGTCCCGCACCAGTTCTTGAAACTTCGGACGGTCTGTGTTCTTGCCGCTGTACCCTTTGTCTGTGTATTCCTTGCAGTTACCGCCTTTCAACTCGTATTTGCAAAATTCAATCTGGCTTTCAATGGAAATGCTGTCCTTTTTGTCTACCGATTGTCTTGCATAGATTGCGTCTATCCGATTGTTCATATTGTCGCTCCTTTTCTTAAAAAAGAAACGGAGCTGCTGACAGTTCTATTATACCGCCAGCAGCCCCGCAAATCAATGATGGGTTTGGAAAACCTTATGTCCCGGCTTCCTCACTCTCCCGCTTGTCGGCGTACTTGCGGAACACCTCATAAAGCTGCTGTTCCAGTTCCCGGCGTTTGGCTGCTTCCTGTTCCGGCGTGAACACCGGGGAGAGATTTTCCAGTGTGATTTCCTTTCCCTGAAAAGTCACGATTTCGATTTCCTTTTTGTATCTGATATTACTTATAAGATCACCTTTCCTTTCCATGCTGCCGCTGTTGCCGTTTCAGTTCCGCTAAAATCTCCGGCGGGATACGGTCAACCAGCCGCCGCATATCGTCCAGTTCGCTTTTTAACTTCGCCCGTTCCATCGTGTCATTCATCTTGCCTTTTTCGCTGGCCTTTGCCCTGACTTCCAGCTTTTCATTTTCCGCTAACAAGTCATTGATTGTGACCTTGTATTTTTTCAGTTGCCCGGAGAAGTTCTCCATCTGCGGAAACCACTTTTTCAGCATGGAGAGGGCTTCCTCTTTCTTCTTTCCGGCGTTCAGCGGGGTAATGCCGGAGAGAACCGCTTCAATGGCCCTCGCCTGTTTGGAGAGGTTGACCGCCTGTTTGAACAGCCGGGTGGGGATATGCTTCCGGCCCGTCTTGCTGGCGCTTTCCCCACGCTCCAGGTCGGGGTACTGCTCCACCATACAGGCGTGAAAATCGTCCTGCCACTTCGTCAGATTGGCCCGGTTGCCGATAATTTCTTTGGCGCACAGGCGGTTGTCCTTTGTCAGCGGCACAAAGACCAAGTGCAGATGGGGCGTTTTTTCATCCATGTGTACCATAGCCGAAACGATGTTCTCCCGGCCCACCCGGTCAATGAGGAAGTCCGCCGCCCTCTGGAAGTAGGCCGCTATCTCCTTTGGGGACTTGCCCTTGAAAAACTCCGGGCTGGCGGTAATCAGCGTGTCCACAAACCGAGTGCTGTCCTTGCGGGTGCGGCATCTGGCCTGCTCGATGCGGCTCTGAATGAAATGGTAGTAGCGGCCATCCGGCTTGACGATGTGGAAATTGTACTTGCTCCGGCTGGTGTCAATGTCCGGGTTGCTGGCGTACTGCTCCTTTTTCCGTTCATGGTGGGCTTCCAGCGGCCCCGCCGGGTGGCCCTTGTGCTTCTCAAATCGCAAAATTGCGTGTTGTGCCATTGAACTCCTTTCCCCATTCCATTCCTTTCCGGCGGGTTTTCCCGCCGAAAATATCTCTGATAGGATTGGAATGGAATGAATGTAAATAGATGGTTTTAATCTCTGTATTTCTATATACCGTCAGATTTCCGTACTTCAAGAGGATTGATTTTCGTACTCGCCAAGTACGGTTTTCAGCCCTCCGGCGTACCATAACCGGATTTCTTGAAGTCGGTGTTTGGAACCGCTTCATAGGATTTCGGGTAAATGCGGTTGGGTTTTCCACAGCCCTGTTTCTGGATTTCCACCAGCCCCGCATACTGCAACTCCCGCAGGGTGTTGACCGCTTTCTGCCGCCCGCAGCGGAGCAAAGCGACCACCTCGCAGATGGGGTAGTACAGGTAGACCCGCCCGTACTCGTCCGCCCAGCCGTTCTTCCGGGACAACTCCGCCCGGCGCAGGACAAAGGCATACAGCACCTTCGCTTCGTTGCTCAAGGGCTGGAATGTGGGTGCTTCAAAAAGGAAATTGGGGAGCCGGGTGAAACTGAACGCCTTTTCCGGCTGGTGAATATAAATCGTGTTTGTCATAGCGTGTTTTGTGGACGGTTAGAGGCCCGTTTTCCGGGGCGAATGATAAATGATACCAGCCGCCCCGGTTGAGGGCTTGCGGAGCCTTGCAAATCAAGGCTTTTCCCGCTCTTAACTGTCCACAGCAGACCTCCTTTTCCGTTCACTTTCTGTTTTCTGCCGCCTGTGAACTCTGGCGGCGCAGTCCGGGCAGTATTTGCCCCGGTTGGACTTCGGGACGAACACACCGCCGCACTCCGCACAGCGTTTCAAGTCCCTGTCCCGGTAAATCTCCGCTTCCAGCGTCCTGTCCAGCGGCAAGACCGCCCAGCGGAACCACTTGCAGCAGACGGAGAACGAAATCATCTGCGGACAGGCGCAGGTGTCGCCATCGTCCAGCGCAAGGCAGTTTCCGTCCTCGCAGTTGCAGCACTCCCGGCGTATCAGGCCGCTGGCTCGTCTCTTCTGGGGCGGGGTTATGCGGTAGGGGGAGCCGTCCGGCCTGTGTTCCAGCGGCGGCAGGTGTTGATAGGGTCTTTTGCTCATGCGTCCCTCCGTTTTCTTTGGCGTGTTCTGTTTCCAAGGTGCTTGTCCATCGATGAACTATCCCAAGTCTACACCTTTTTGACCGCCTGTGCCGTATATCCAAGAGGTAGGAAATCAGCCTGAAAAACTCCCTATTTCCACGCTCTCGGATTTGTGATATAATCAAAAAAAGGTAAAAGACAAATTCAGGTTTCTGGTCTTCTTGCACAAAATAAAGGAGGAGCTATTATGCAAATTGTTTATATTCCAAGCGAATCAATGTCTGTTCAAGGTAAAAAAGATGAAATCTATAAAAGATATGGGAAAGACTGGAATATTAGAGAACAGGGAGGAGGTAACGGAAATTGGTTGTTGACCAGAAAAAGTGATGTGCTTGTAGATGGAAAAAGTTATCGTACTTTTGTACTTGAACACTACGGTAAATCCAAGCTGACAGCGAAGCTTGTTGATAAATTTCGTGAAGATGTAGCAAATGGTAAAATAAAACTGTAAATGCCTATGCCGTTATGCTATGAGCATAGTACATAGCATAACGGCTTCTCTTTCGTTGAGCTAGCAAGGAGGGTGAATATGTCTTTATCCATACAAGAGCGATTAAAAGACCTACGTGTGGAGCGTGGCTTGACGCTGGGGCAGCTTGCGGAGCAGACCGGGCTTTCCAAGTCTGCGCTGGGCAGTTACGAAACGGAAGACTTCAAGGACATCAGCCACTATGCCCTTATCCGGCTGGCGAAGTTTTACGGTGTGACCGCTGATTATCTGCTGGGGCTGTCTGAAATGAAAAATCACCCAAACGCCGATCTTGCAGACCTGCGTTTGAGTGATGAAATGATTGACCTGCTGAAAAGCGGGAGGATAGACAATACCCTGCTGTGTGAGCTGGCGGCGCACCCGGATTTCCCCCGGCTGATGGCTGACCTTGAAATCTATGTGAACGGAACGGCACTGAAACAGGCGCAGGGTGCAAACGCCATAGTGGACACGATGAGCGCAACTGTTATAAAAAAGCATAATCCTGGCATGAGTGATACGCAGTTAAGACAGCTTATCACCGCCCATATTGATGAGGACGAGTTTTGCCGCTATGTGATACAACGGGACATAAACGGGATTGCCCTTGCTCTGCGGGAAACACACAAGGACGATTTTTTCAGCGTCCCAGAGGATAACCCGCTAAAAGAAATGCTGGAAACTGCTGGTGAAATCGTCAGCCAGGACAGCGACACGGAACAAGCGTACTTGGCGTTTATCTGCAAACGGCTCAAGCTGAATTTTAGGAAGCTGTCAGTAGAAGAACGGAAGTGGCTGAAAAAGATTGCGGAAAAATCCGACTTGCTGAAGAATCCAAAACCGCAGAGAGGACGAAGATAAAAAATGCCTGAACGGCGGTTCTGGTTTTTCAGAACCACCATCCAGGCATTTTGTTTAGTAATAGAAAAAGGTGCAGTTGATTATTGCGTATTGTCAATCTCTCTCAAACCGGGTAGTAAAAATACGGCAAGCGCAACGATGATAATGCCAATTCCGCAAATGACAAACCATTTCTCAACTCCCAGCCGCTCCGCCAGAGGCCCGGAAATGACAAGGCCAAACGGCATGGCGAGGGAAGCGGCGCTTGTCAGTAGAGAAAAAACTCTCCCCAGATATTCTGGTTTGACCGTTTCTTGAAAAATCGCATTTTGCACACCGTAAAATGGAGCGGAAATTCCCATAACAGTACAGCACACAACAAAGACAAGAAATGCGTCTGGCGGCAAAAGCCCGGAGAGCATATTGCTAACGCCCATCAGGAGAACGGAAAGACCGATGGTGTACCGCCGTTTCTTAAAACCGCCCCAAATGCTCAGAATGACTCCGCCAAGCAGCATACCAACCGCAAAAGCAATTTCAGCGGCAGAGGCATGGGCCGGTGTTCCTTTGAAGTATGACATACAGATGAGAGGAAAAAGCGTACTGATTGGCATATAAAAGAACATATAAATTACACCAATCCAGAGCAGAGCAAAGAGGCCCCTGTTTTGCTTTAATACCACATACCCCTCTTTCATATCCTGTAAAAACTGTTGTCTTTTCGTTTCTGGACATAGTTCAGGCGTTGGTATGGACGAAATCGCAACAGTCACACAGGCAAGGATTGCACCCACAATATCTAACAATATAATTGCATTAAGAGGCCAAACAGCATATAAAAACGCTGCGGCAGCTGGACTGATAATCGCACTTACTGCTTGCATGGTCTGCGTGTAACCAGCGCATTTTGTAAGTTCCTCTTTTGGCACAATCATAGGTGTTGCTGCGCTGAATGCTGGAGAATGAAAAGCAGTTCCCGCACTTCGGATTAACAGGACAACCATAATAGACCATACGGGCAATTCCATGTAAAACGCCACCAGCGCCAGAATACCGCCAGCGGCGGCAATTATCAAATCCGCACCAATCATTACGCTTTTACGGCTGTGCCGGTCAACAAAAGCACCTGCAAACGGGCCTAAACAGGCTTGCGGCAAAAATCCAATCAGTGTTGCCGCCGTCAATATGATTGCAGAATTAGTTTTCGCAACCAAATAAAAGATAATGGCCATTTGCAAAATACCGCTGCTAATAAAGGATATTGCTTGTCCGGCAAGAAGTGTAAAATAAGTTTTTCTCCATGAATTGTCGTTTTGGGTCATAATGCGAACCTCCTTTTTTATTGCATTGTTCCTTTGTTTCTGCAATAAAAAGCAGGCGTTGTCCCACAGAGAGGGCAGACGCCTGCATAACAACAAAGCACGAAAAAACACCACGATACAGTTCAAAGACTGCTCGTGTCAAACCTACGTGTTCCTTTGCATACGCACGCAAAAAAAGCCCACCATCATGTGGAAAGGTACTTCTACTTTTTATTGCTTATTAGCGTACACAAATTAACACACGTAAGCCTCCTTCCAATCTCAAACTGTCGCACAGTATAACACACATCCGATAGACTTGTCAACCATTTTTAACCTTGTTTTCCATCTTGTTTTTCCATCTCTTACGGGCAGTAGCAAAGCCAGGCGAGCCAGTCAACGGTCAAGATGAACGGCGCTTTCAGCGCCGCCGTTGACAGTCTCGCCCGTCTTTGCTAATGGGTAATCAAGGCGGGAAAGCCATTTTAGGGCTTTCCCGCCCATTTCAATTTTGGGAGAAGAAAGGCCCCAAAATGAACGAGTGCGGCCAAACACTTTTAGGGATTGGCCACCTTGTCCACCCATCCAGCGGGGCGGCGGGGAACGGTCAAGGCCGGGCGTCAGCCCATTCATTTCAGCCTTGACGGTTTCCTGCCGTCCTGCTACTTTTCCCGGAGTGTGGCCACACATCTGGTCACGGTGTCCAGAGCTTTGGGACTTTTTGTCCCATAGGCCGGGGGCGGAGGACGAGGGACGGGGGCTTTCATAATACGCCCTGTCTGCTGCTGAAATCAGCCCTTTGTTTCCGGCTTACCAGCCCCAAACAAAGCCCTGCTTTCCTGCCGCGTCAAATGCCCTTGCCCTCCCCGGCGGCAACGGTATTTTCAGGGCAACGCCGACAGAGCGTATAACACACTACACTTTGCTCCGCAAAGTCGTGTGCCAAATGGGGCGCTGCCCCCTTTGGAAACCCCCGCAACAAACAGGTGCTATGCACCCAGCCGGGAGCATAGCGCCGTTTGTTGTCAGCAGCCCGTTTCACGGTCTGCGTGTAGTTCCTTGTAAACTGACCTAAAGGACAGTTTAAACCAGATAAATAAAGCTACTGTCTATATTAACATCCGATCATTTTTAAGTCGCTGTGAGAAAGCTTTGGATATTATAAACATTACAGGTTATGCGTTGCTTTTTTTGTCACTCATTTTTTCTCCACACATTGTCTCTTTTTTATCGTCGATAAATTTAAATTGCATAACATTGTGGTCTTTAACCCTACTATATTTTAGTGTTGAGTTAAAATCACAGGTATGCGCAAAGGTATTTGATTTGTTAGTAAAATTTTATGAAGCCAGAGGGAAAAACATTCAATCAGAAGATAAAGAATCTTCTTAAAACATATTATAAGAAGTCCAGGAATTGTTACTCCTGGACTTCTTGTTTTTAAAAGTTGTTGATTATAGTCGATTTAGATTGTCGCGTAAAATATCAATACCCGTTCTGGAAATGGCGATATAATACCGTTGCGTTACCTGGATATTTCCGTGCCCCATCTGATTGCAGAGAAGGTGGGTAGGGGTATTCATTTCCGCCATCATGGTTCCGTAAGTATGCCGCAAGTAGTGGTATTTGAACATGATGTGATACTTATTTTTGAGTTCCCGCGAGTGATATTTCATGGAGTTTACCGTCTGGATTTTTCCATCTGGCAGACAATTTACAAGCTCCGTGGAAGAGATCTTCTTGCCGCCCAAGTCCTCTATGATACGCTGATTCTGTTCTCGCAGAGTGGCGTATTGCAGCATATCCTGTTCCCGCCGCGCTGCCAGTTCTTGAAAATACACTTTCAATTTATCGCACATGTAAATGGCGCGTTTGGCGTTTCGGGTTTTCAGCGGCACCAGTTTGATAAGACCGTTTTGGTATTGCATTTGCCGGTCAATCAAGATGGTTCCGTTGACCACATCGACATTTGACCATTTGAGGCCGTAACACTCATTGATACGCAGACCGCAATACCGCCCCAGCAAGTACGCCGTTTCCGCATTGGTTCCGTGGAAGTAATCATCCAACACGGCAAGGTCTTCCTTGCTGAACGCCACAATGTCCAGATCATCGTCCGTTTTCAGTTTGGGCATGTGGATTTTGGTATCCTTGTTGATACAGAGCTTGTTGTAAGAATCTACATCCAGGTAGTTCCGGGAATACGCCTGACCAAAGAGCAAATAGAACTGCTTTAAAAAGCTCTCTACATAGCGGTAGGAGAGGCCCTGCCCGCAATAAAGCTCCGTCAGATAGTCAACCACCTCCGCCGCGCTGACTTCATCTACAAAGCGGCTGCCGAACCGAGCGGAGAGGTGGTTCTTCCACAAACTGTCCTGCTTGCGGATGGTATTGTAGGCCCGATCACTACGGCCCGTATCACAGTATTCTTGATAGACCTCCTGAATAGTTTTCCGTACCGTGGGTTTGGGCTTGCGGGAATTCTGGGCGTTGTCAATGGCGACTTGACGCGCCCTGGTTGCCGCTCGCCGACTTTTGAATGGATTGCCGTTTTCGTCCTTGCTGACCTGTTTTGATACTCTCTTGCCGCTTTGCGTATAGGTATAGCGAAATGCCCACATGCCGCTTCCAAGCTGGAATACACTTGCGCTGTTTTCGGTTCCCATGTTTCTTGCCTCCCAAAGTGTGCAATTTTGGGTGCAAGTTCTGATGTATTCCAGCATGTGAAAAGTTGCACATGTGCAACTGATTTTGTGTGATTGAAAGGATTCCCGGCGCCGAACGGCGCAGCCGTTTGGCTACCTGGAGATGCGTGTGGACGCCGAGAACGGCGCTACCCAGGGCAAGACCGACCTGGCCAAGAAGGCCAAGGAGCTGAACCTGGACGCCATCCACGACACCGTCCACGAGATGGCTCGCGACGAGGCCCGCCACGGCAAGGCTTTCGAGGGCCTGCTGAAGCGTTACTTCGGCTAATCCAAATCGGGTCATCAAGTACATTTTGAGCGGGAATCGGGAAACCGGTTCCCGCTCTTTTTGCACTTATGCCGCCGAAGTGTGCAGCTTAAGAAAAATCATTCTTTGACAAGGGAGAATCGCTAGGGGTAAAATGGTGTGGAATGGGAGGAGAGTGCATGATTCGGCTTCAGCTATACGATGACAGCGGGCAATACCGGGAGAGCGAGCGGGGATGGGTCTATTCCACCCTGATGGCTATAGGTGGTTTTTACGGTGCGTTTACCTACAGCATCCGGGGCGGAGTGTTCTGCAACGCCCAGACCGCCAACTTCGTGCTCTTCGCCATGGCGGTAGGTGATGCCCACTGGAGTAAGGCGCTGTACTACCTGATTCCCATGACCGCCTATTTTCTGGGCGCATTTCTGACGGAGCTGGCCTTTACCTCTCCCAGGTGGAAGTTCCCTATCCATTGGGAGACGGCGCTGATCGCCATTGAGATGGGTATCGTGGTGGTGCTGGGCCTGATCCCGGAGAGCGCCCCCTATCAGATTTCCCAGGTCATCGTCAACTTTATGTGCTCCATGCAGTACAACACCTTCCGGGCCGCCCAGGGGATTCCCATGGCTACCACCTTCTGTACCAATCACCTGCGGCAGACGGGGATCGCCTGCTGCAAGGCCATCCGCAGCGGAGACAGGAAGGACAGAATGCGGATGTTCTGCCATCTGGAAATGATCGCGGTCTTTGTGGTGGGCGGGATCGTTGCCACCGTTCTGTGCCGCCGCTTCCAGGGCCGGGCCGTCTGGGCGGCCCTGCTCCCGCTGACGGTGCTGCTGGTATATCTGATCCGGGCAGATCTGGCCCAGGGCAAAGAGGCGGCCAACTGACACAATAAAAAAGAGCCTGCTGCGAGAAAACGCAGCAGGCTCTTTTTGTGTTGGCAGCAGGATAAAGGGTCAGGACTTGTGATGTTCCTTGCCGCTGTGGAGCAGACGCTCGTGGTCTTCCAACAGGGCCTGGGCGGCCAGGTCGAAGGCCTCGGCGTCCTCGTAGCGGTTGACCAGCTCGCTCTCCTGCAGGTCGCTGTAGTCCTTCTCCTTGCCGCGGTAGACCAGCTTGAGGAGAATGGGGGTCAGGATGGTGGTGGCGATGACCATCAGCACCACAGGCCCGAAAAACTCTTCTTTCATCAGACCGGCGGCGATACCGTTGTTGGCCACGATCAGGGCCACCTCACCACGGGAGATCATACCCACGCCGATGCGCAGGGAATCCTGGCCGGAGTAGCCGCACAGCTTGGCGCCCAGTCCGCAGCCGATGACCTTGGAGGCAACAGCCCAGATGATCAGCAGGATGGAGAAGAGGATGATGGCGCCGCTCATCTGGGGCAGCACCACCTTCAGGCCGATGCTGGCGAAGAAGACGGGGGAGAGGAGGGAGTAGGACAGGGTCTCGAACCGGTCCTGCAGGTAGGTCACCCGAGGAGTCTTGGCGAAGATCAGACCGGCGATGTAAGCGCCCGTGATATCGGCCACGCCGAACAGGGCTTCCGCCAGATAGGCGTACAGCAGGCAGAAGGCGAAGGAGATCACCACGAACCGGCGCTTGTCCCGGTCGTAGCGCTGGAACCACCACTCCACCACCCGGTGGAGGATGATCCACACCACGACGCTGACAGCGAAGAAGGCCACGATCTTCAGCAGCACCAGGAACACATTGGCGCCGGTGCCCGCCAGGCTGGTGATGATGGTGAGGGCTACGATGCCCAGCACATCGTCGATGATGGCGGCGCCCAGGATGGCGTTGCCCGAGCGGGTGGACAGCTTGCCGATCTCCTTCAGAGTCTCCACGGTGATGCTGACGGAGGTGGCGGTAAGTACCACGCCGATAAAGAAGTTCTGAAGCAGGGTGTCAGGTCCCTGATTGAAGAAGCTGGTGAGGAAGAAGCCGCCCACCAGCGGCACCAGTACGCCCACCAGGGCGATGATGAAGGCGGACCGTCCGGCCTTTTTCAGCTCGCCCAGGTCGGTCTCCAGACCGGCGTTGAACATCAGCACGATGACGCCCAGCTCGGCCAGCTGGTCCAGCAGTGTGGTCTCCTGTAGGATATTCAGCATGGCGGGACCCATGACCAGACCGGCCAGCAGAGCGCCCACCACCTGGGGGAGGGCGAACCGCTTGGTGAGGATGCCCAGCACCTTTGTGCTCAGCAGGATCAGCGCCAGTTCAAACAGATAGTGATAACTCATATTGAACACTCCTTTCGCGGGTATGGTAAAAGTGCACTATAGATAGTATTTTGATTTGGGCACAAAGTCAACGGTCAACCTGGATAGAAATTCATTGCGAAAACGAACAAAAATCCGGCAAAACAAAGGTGCCGGTGGGAATGGTCTCCTGGAATTTCCATAATCAGGCCGCTGTGGGAGACTCTTGACTTTTGCTATTTAAAGCGGTAAAATAAGCACCGTGAAAAATCCACACCACCCCCGGGGTATGGACCGGGGGAAAAGGGAGAGGGATCCATGGTAATTACGGAATTTCTGGAGCGCAACGCCCGACTGTACCGGGACGAGACGGCCCTGGTGGAGATCAACCCCTCGGAGGAGCGGGACCGGGCCGCTACCTGGCGGGAGTTTAGCCTCATTGAGCGCAGCCGCCCTGACGAGCCCTACCGCAGGGAGATGACCTGGGGGCAGTTTGACAAGAAGGCCAACCGTTTTGCCAACCTGCTGCTGAGCCGGGGGGTGAAGCGGGGCACCAAGGTGGGCATTCTGCTGATGAACTGCCTGGAGTGGCTGCCCATCTACTTCGGCATCCTGAAGGCGGGCTGCCTGGCGGTGCCTCTGAACTTCCGCTACTCCTCCGACGAGATCCAGTACTGCTTGGACCTGGCGGATGTGGAGGCCCTGGTCTTCGGTCCGGAGTTCATCGACCGGTTGGAGCCCATCCTGCCCGCCCTGAGCCGGGTGCGCCTGTGGTTCTATGTGGGCAACAAGATCCCTGCCTTTGCTGAGAGCTACCGGGAGCTGGTGATGTACTGCTCCTTTGAAAATCCGCCGGTCCATCTGGAGCTCAGCGATCTGGCGGCCATCTATTTCTCCTCCGGCACTACCGGCTTCCCAAAAGCCATCCTACATAACCACAAGGCTCTGCTGTCCGCCTGCCTCACTGAGCAGCATCACCACGGCCAGACCCATGAGGACGTGTTTTTGTGCATCCCGCCCCTGTACCATACCGGCGCCAAGATGCACTGGTTCGGCTCCCTGGCCACCGGCGGCAAGGCGGTGCTCCTGCGGGGCGTGTCCCCCAAATGGATCCTGCGGACGGTCACCGAGGAAAAGTGCACCATCGTCTGGCTGCTGGTACCCTGGGCCCAGGATATCCTGGACGCCATCGACAGCGGGACGGTGGATCTGAACGACTACCTGTTGGACCAGTGGCGGCTGATGCACATCGGCGCCCAGCCGGTGCCTCCCAGTCTGATCCACCGGTGGAAAAAGATCTTCCCCCACCACCTGTACGACACCAATTACGGCCTCTCCGAGTCCATCGGACCCGGCTGTGTCCACCTGGGTGTGGAAAACATTGAGAAGGTGGGCGCCATCGGCAAGCCGGGCTACCTGTGGCAGGCCAGAGTGGTGGACGAACAGGGAAACGAAGTGCCCCAGGGCCAGGTGGGCGAGCTCATCGTCAGCGGCCCCGGCGTCATGCAGTGCTACTACAAGAACCCGGAGGCCACCGCGGAGGTGCTGAAGGGAGACTGGCTGTACACCGGCGACATGGCGGAGGTGGACCCGGAGGGCTTCATCTACCTGGTGGACCGGAAGAAGGACGTGGTCATCTCCGGCGGCGAGAACCTGTACCCGGTGCAGATCGAGGACTTCCTCCGCCGGTTCGACAAGATCAAGGATGTGGCGGTCATCGGTCTGCCCGATTCCCGTCTGGGCGAGATCGCCGCCGCCATCGTGGAGGTAAAGGAGGGCGTGACCTGTACCCAGGAGGAGATCGACGCCTTCTGCAAGGAGCTGCCCCGATACAAACGGCCCCGGCGGGTCATTTTTGACAAGGTGCCCCGCAACCCAACCGGCAAGATCGAAAAGCCGGTGCTGCGGGAGAAGTACTGCCGCGGCCGCCTGGTGGAAGCCCAGATCACCCACTGAGAGGAGGGCGCCAAGTGACCGACCTGTGGATCAAGCTCTCCCTGCTGCTGGTGTTCTTCGCCGTGATGGTGGGCATCGGCCTCTACTGCCGTCGCCACGCCACCGATGTGGCAGGCTTTGTGCTGGGCGGCCGGTCGGTTGGCCCCTGGCTCACTGCCTTCGCTTACGGCACCAGCTACTTTTCCGCCGTGGTCTTTGTGGGCTACGCCGGACAGTTCGGTTGGCGCTTCGGCATCGCCTCCACCTGGGCGGGACTGGGTAACGCCTTTCTGGGCTCCCTGCTGGCCTGGGTGGTGCTGGGACGGCGCACCCGCATCATGTCCCAGCACCTGGACAGCGCCACCATGCCGGAGTTCTTCGGCCGCAGGTTCGGCAGCAGAAGGCTGAAGCTCACCGCCTCGGTGATCATCTTTATCTTCCTCATTCCCTACACTGCCAGCCTGTACAACGGCCTCTCCCGGCTGTTTGCCATGGCCTTTGACATCGACTACGCCGTGTGCGTCATTGTCATGGCGGTACTCACCGGCGTCTACGTCATCGCCGGAGGCTATATGGCCACCGCCATCAACGACTTTATCCAGGGCATCATCATGATCTTCGGCATCATCGCCGTCATCGCGGCGGTGCTGAACAGCCAGGGGGGCTTCCAGGCCGCGATGGACGGCCTGGCCCGGGTGAGCGACCCCGCCGTGTCCGACACCCCCGGCGTCTTCGCCTCCTTCTTCGGCCCCGACCTGGCCAGCCTGGCGGGCGTCGTGGTGCTCACCAGCCTGGGCACCTGGGGCCTGCCTCAGATGGTGCAGAAGTTCTACGCCATCAAGAGCGAAGACGCCATCACCCAGGGTACCATTATCTCCACCGTCTTTGCCCTCATTGTGGCGGGCGGCTGCTACTTCCTGGGCGGCTTCGGCCGGCTGTTCTCCACCCCGGAGGAAGTGGCGGCCAACGGATACGACTCCATCATCCCCACCATGCTCTCCGGCCTGCCTACCATCCTCATTGCGGTGGTGGTCATCCTGGTGCTCTCCGCCTCCATGTCCACCCTCAGCTCTCTGGTGCTGGCCTCCAGCTCCACCCTCACCCTGGATTTCATCAAGGGTACCATTATTAAGGATATGGAGGAGAAGCAGCAGGTGCGCTGGATGCGGTCCCTGGTGGTGGTGTTCATCGCCATCAGCGTGGTGCTGGCTATCATCCAGTACCGCTCCAACCTCACCTTCATCGCCCAGCTGATGGGCGTGTCCTGGGGCGCCCTGGCGGGCAGCTTCCTGGCCCCCTTCCTGTACGGGCTGTACTGGAAGCGCACCACCAAGGTGGCCTGCGTGTGCAGCTTCCTGTTCTCCACGGTGGTGATGCTGGCCAACATCTTCGTGGGGAGCGCCTTCCCCGCGGTTCTCCAGTCCCCCATCAACGCCGGCGCCTTCTGCATGGTGGCCGGACTGGTCATCGTGCCGGTGGTGAGCCTGCTCACGCCCGCCCCCAAGGCGGAGTGGGTGGAGGAGATCTTCGCCTGCTATCAGCGCACCGTCACCGTGGCGGTCACCGACTCCATCGGCCCCAGAAATGCCCTGGAGGAAACCGGAAAAACACGTTGACTTTATTGTAAGAAAGTGATAAAGTAAAACCGTTCAAAGTTTTGCGAGAACGGAACCAGGTAGAGGCCGTTTCGCCGGAATTCTTCGTCCTCTGCATGTGCGTGCAGAGGACGTTTTTTTATCTTCCCGGCCTCTGAAAAGGAGAGATGCACCATGAAAACCCTGATGCTCGGCAACGAAGCCGTGGCCCGGGGCCTCTATGAGGCGGGCTGCGCCGTCGTTTCCAGCTATCCCGGCACCCCCAGCACCGAGATCACCGAGGCCGCGGCCAAGTACCAGGAGATCTACGCCGAGTGGGCTCCCAACGAGAAGGTGGCCATGGAGACCGCCTTCGGCGCCAGCCTGGCGGGGAAGCGGTCCTTCTGCGGCATGAAGCACGTGGGTCTCAACGTGGCCGCCGATCCTCTGTTTACCATCGCCTACACCGGCGTCAACGCCGGCATGATCATCGGCGTGGCTGACGACGCGGGGATGCACTCCTCTCAGAATGAGCAGGACTCCCGCCACTACGCCCAGGCCGCCAAGCTGCCCATGCTGGAGCCCGCCGACTCCGCCGAGGCCCTGGCCTTCACCAAGCTGGCCTATGAGCTGTCCGAGCGGTTTGATACCCCGGTGCTGCTGAAGATGTGCACTCGGGTCTCCCACTCCCAGAGCGTGGTGGAGACCGGCGAGCGGGTGGAGCCCGCCCCGGTGCCCTACGAGAAGAAGGCTGCCAAGTACATTATGATGCCCGGCTACGCCAAGCTACGCCACCCGGTGGTGGAGGAGCGCATGGCGGCTCTGGCGGAATACGCCGAGACCTCTCCCCTGAACCGGGTGGAGGAGGGCTCCGACCACAAGATCGGCATCATCACCTCCTCCACCAGCTACCAGTATGTGAAGGAGGTCTGCGGCGACAAGTACCCGGTGCTCAAGCTGGGTATGATCTGGCCCATGCCGGACAAGAAGATCAAGGAATTCGCCGCCTCTGTGGACCTGCTGACGGTGGTGGAGGAGCTGGACGGCTTCATTGAGGACCACTGCCGCGCCCTGGGCCTGGCCCTGGCGGGGAAGGACTACTTCTCTCCCATCGGAGAGCTGAGCCAGAACCTGGTGGCCGAAAAGCTGGGCGTGGTGCCCGATTCCGGCAAGGCCCTGGAGGAGAATATTCCCGCCCGGCCTCCGGTGATGTGTGCCGGCTGTCCTCACCGCGGCTTGTTCTATACCTTAAATAAGCTGAAGCTCACCGTGCTGGGCGACATCGGCTGCTATACCTTGGGAGCGGTGGCTCCCCTCAGCGCCATCGACTCCACCATCTGCATGGGCGCTTCGGTGTCCGGCCTCCACGGCTTCCTGAAGGCCAGCGGCGGAGAGATGGACGGGAAGACCGTGGCGGTCATCGGCGACTCCACCTTTATGCACTCCGGCATCACCGGACTGGTGAATATCGCCTACAACGAGTCCAACGCCACTGTCATCATTCTGGATAACTCCATCACCGGCATGACCGGTCACCAGCAGAACCCCACCACCGGCTTTAACCTGAAGGGGGATCCCTGCACCAAAATCGACCTGGAGAGCCTGTGCAAGGCAGTGGGCATCCGCCGGGTGCGGGTGGTGGATCCCTACGACCTGGCCCAGTGCGAGAGCGTCATCAAGGAGGAGCTGGCGGCTCCCGAGGCGTCGGTGGTTATCTCCCGCCGTCCCTGCGCCCTTCTGAAGTACGTCAAACACAAGGCGCCTCTCACGGTGGATACCTCCAAGTGTGTGGGCTGCAAGGCCTGCATGAAGATTGGCTGCCCCGCCATTTCCGTCCGGGACGGCAAGGCCGGGGTGGACGCCACCCTGTGCGTGGGCTGCGGTGTGTGCGAGCAGCTGTGTAAATTCGACGCCCTCCAGGCAACCGAGGAGGTGTAAGGCATGCAGACGAAAAATATCATGATCGTAGGCGTGGGCGGCCAGGGCACCCTGCTGGCCAGCAAGCTGCTGGGCCGTCTGCTGCTGGATCAGGGCTATGACGTAAAGGTGTCCGAGGTCCACGGCATGAGCCAGCGGGGCGGCAGTGTGGTCACCTACATCCGCTACGGCGACAAGGTGTATTCTCCCGTCATCGACAAGGGTGAGGCCGACTTCATCGTCTCCTTTGAGCTGCTGGAGGCCGCCCGTTGGCTGGAGTATCTCCGTCCCGACGGCCGGATCATCACCAACACCCAGCAGACCAACCCCATGCCGGTCATCACCGGCGCGGCGGAGTATCCCCAGAACCTGGTGGAGAAAATGACTGCCGCCGGGGCAAAGGTGGACGCCATGGACGCCCTGGCTCTGGCCGAGGAGGCCGGAAGCAGCAAGGCGGTGAATCTGGTGCTGATGGGACGGCTCTCCCGGTACTTCGACCTGCCGGAAGAGGTGTGGCAGAAGGCCATCACCAACAGCGTGCCGGAGAAGTTTTTGGAGCTGAACCGAACCGCCTTCCACCTGGGCAGAAATTCCTAAGGCACAAGGAGAGAGAGCAAGCATGGAGCGTTACTATCAGAAGGAAATCGAGTGCGCCAGCCGGGAGCAGATCCGCGCCTGGCAGGACGAGCGCCTGGTGAAGCAGGTACATAACGTGTGGGACAACGTGCCCTACTACCGCAAGAAGATGGAGGAGAAGGGCCTCACCCCCGAGGACATCAAGGGTGTGGACGACCTGCACAAGCTGCCCTTCGTCACCAAGGACGATCTGCGGCAGGCCTACCCCTACGGCCTGCTGGCCCGGCCCCTGAAGGACTGCGTCCGCATCCAGTCCACCTCCGGCACCACCGGCAAGCGGGTGGTGGCCTTCTATACCCAGCACGACATCGACCTGTGGGAGGACTGCTGCGCCCGTGCCATCATGGCCGCAGGCGGCACCAATGAGGACGTGTGCCAGGTGTCCTACGGCTACGGCCTATTCACCGGCGGCCCCGGCCTCAACGGCGGCTCCCACAAGGTGGGCTGCCTCACCATCCCCACCTCCTCCGGCAACACCGAGCGGCAGATCATGTTCATCCGTGACCTGAACGCCACCATCCTGTGCTGCACCCCCTCCTATGCCGCCTACCTGGCGGAGAGCATGAAGGAGATGGGCCTCACCCCCGACCAGATCCCCCTGAAGGCGGGCATCTTCGGCGCCGAGGCCTGGAGCCAGGAGATGCGGAAAAACATTGAGGAGACCCTGGGCATCAAGGCCTACGACATCTACGGTCTCACCGAGCTGTCCGGCCCCGGCGTGTCCTTCGAGTGCTCCGCTCAGACCGGCATGCATATCAACGAGGACCACTTTATCGCCGAGATCATCGACCCCAACACCGGAGAGGTGCTCCCCGAGGGATCCAAGGGCGAGCTGGTGTTCACCTCCATCACCAAGGAGGCATTCCCCCTGCTGCGCTACCGCACCCGGGATATCTGTGTGCTCCACCACGAGGACTGCCCCTGCGGCCGTACCCACGTGAAGATGAGCAAGCCCATGGGCCGCAGCGACGACATGCTCATCATCAAGGGCGTCAACGTCTTCCCGTCCCAGATCGAGACGGTGCTGCTGGGCCAGAGCTTCGCCCCCAACTATCAGATCATCGTGGACCGTGTCAACAACACCGACACCATGGAGGTGCTGGTGGAGATGACCCCGGAGATGTTCTCCGACCAGCTGAGCCAGGTGGCCGAGAAGGAGAAGCAGGTGGTGGCTGCCCTGAAGGCCATGCTGGGCATCTACGCCAAGGTGCGCCTGGTGGCGCCCAAGTCCATCACCCGCTCCGAGGGCAAGGCGGTCCGGGTCATCGACAAGCGGAAGATTTAAGGGAGGAGCGAGACTATGACCATCCAACAGATTTCCGTGTTCCTGGAAAACCGTGCCGGTCAGCTGGCGGAGATCACCACCATCCTGGCCGACCATCAGGTCAATATGCGGGCCCTCCATATCGCCGAGACCAGCGACTACGGCGTGCTGCGCATGATCGTGGACCGGCCCCAGAAGGCGGCGTCCCTGCTGCTGGAGCACGGCTTCATCCTGTCCATGACCCCCGTGCTGGCGGTGACCGTGCCCGACGAGCCCGGCGCCCTGGGGAAGATCCTTACCCTGCTGGCCAAAGAGAATATCGACGTGGAGTACGTCTACTCCGTGTTCGGCCAGGTTCAGGGCCGGGCCTGCATGATCTTCCGGGTGGCCGACCTGGACAAGCTGGCCAATCTGCTGAAGGACAACGGCATGCCTCCCGCCCTCCATGGCGAGCTGGGCATCCAAGACGAACAGAAATGAGGGAATAAGCTATGCAGCCCATGAGCAGCAAGACCCAGTATTTTACCGACTCCGTCATCCGCCGGATGACCCGTATCGCTATCGCCAACAACGCCATCAACCTGGCCCAGGGCTTCCCTGACTTCGATCCCCCCAAGGCCCTGCTGGACCGGCTGGCTCAGGTGAGCTACGAGGGACCCCATCAGTACCCCATCACCATGGGCGCCCCCAACTTCCGCCGCGCCCTGTCCAAGAAGTGCAAGCGCTTCATGGGCCGGGACGTGGACCCGGAGACCGAGATGGTGGTGACCATCGGCTCCACCGAGGCCATGGTGGACTCCATCTTCGCCCTCACCAACCCCGGGGACAAGGTGGTGCTGTTCTCCCCCTACTTTGAGAACTACCACGCCCAGATCCTCTTTGCCGACTGTGAGCCCATCTATGTGCCTCTGGTGCCCCCTCAGTTCAACTTCGATCCCAACGTGCTGGAGGACGCCTTCAAGCAGCATCCCAAGGCCATTCTGATCTGCAACCCCTCCAACCCCAGCGGCAAGGTGTTCACCGAGGCGGAGCTGAAGCTCATCGCCGAGCTGTGCGTGAAGTACGACGTGTACGCCATCATGGACGAGGTGTACGAGCACATCGTCTACGCCCCCCACAAGCACCTCTACATGTGCAACATGCCCGGCATGTGGGAGCGGACCATCTCCTGCTCCTCCCTGTCCAAGACCTACTCCATCACCGGCTGGCGCATCGGCTACGCCATCGCGCCCCAGCCCATCATGGACAAGATCAAGCAGTACCACGACTTCAATACCGTGGGCGCTCCCTCGCCCCTGATGGAGGCCGCCGTGGCCGGTCTGGAGATGCCGGACAGCTACTATGAGGAGTTCGGGGCCCACTACGCCCATATGAAGCAGCTGTTCACCGACGGCCTGCGGAACATCGGCATTCCCTTCACCGATCCCCAGGGCACCTATTTCGTCCTGGCGGATATCGGCCCCTATATGAAGAAGGGCCAGACCGATGTGGAGTTCTGTGAGGAGATGACCCGCAAGGTGGGCGTCTCCGCCGTGCCCGGCACCTCCTTCTTCAAGGAGAACGTGCAGAACATCGTCCGCCTCCACTTCGCCAAGAAGGACGAGACCCTTCTGGAGGCGCTGAACCGTCTGGCGGATATCAAGAATAAAATGGCGTAAAAAAGCGGGAGCCCATTGGGCTCCCGCTTTCATGATTAGGAAGAGGTGTTGTCGGACGCCAGAGCTAAAATGCGCTGTGGGAACTGATCCGCCATGATGGGGCCTGTGCTTCCGGATACAGTCCGGATGGCGTCAGCTATGTCGGTAAACAGTGCTGCCAAACTCTCGTGAGACAGACCGGGCGGCTCAGGATCTTCAATCTTTATGATGTAGAAGACTGACTGCTCATCGCCGGGCTCAAGCTGCCAATAGAATCCCACTGTAGGTGCCACCGCTCCTGCTGCAGCACCATATCCCAATTCACATTGCTCCGCGCCTCTGGACAGAATGTCGCCGGCCGGGGAAAAGAAGGCCTCTGAATACGCAGAAACCGGCAGAGTGACTTCCGTAGCCTGCGCCAGGCTGATGCATTCAGCCAAACTGCTCATAAGTGATTCAAATTGAAACTGCGTCAATTCTATTTCGTATGCCTGGAATACAGCTGCGGCCTTCTCGGCAAGCTGTGTTCCGCCCAGCGTGCCGATCATAGCGCACAGCTCTTCTGTTTGTGTGTTTGCCATCAGTAGCTCCTCTCCATTGCGCCGAATATGGCGGTATCCACGTAATCCGCTGTCACGCCATTTGCCAGCATTGTGTTGAACTCCTCCTCAGTTCCGGTGTAGCCGCCTTCCACCGCAGCCTGGTAGGCGGAAAACTCCGGTAAGGGAAGAGCGGAATCCTGATACGTGTTTGTCTCGGAATCCCACAGCGCCCAAAAACCGTTTTTACCGGGGATGGGAGGATGGCGGCTGATGTCTTGAAGCTGCTCCAGCGCCTGGGAGAAGGCTGTCGGCAAGACCGGCCACTGGGTATCGCCGGACAGACTGGGCGGAACAAAGAGCTGAAGCACGTTGGTGTGCCGTGTCTGGCTGTCTTTGGCAGCTCGCAGCTGGATGTGGTAGATACCGGATGAAGCCAGCATTTCTTTGGTCAACGGGACTGAAAGCATCCCGTTTTTGAGGGAAAGGTCAATCACATTCAAATGGTCTCCAGCCTGCACCAGCAGTTCCCAGGTCCAGCCCTCCGGAATATCGCCTGCCACGGTAAAGTCCGTGGTCAGGTTGTCGTACTGCCGGGGCGGTGCAATGCCTGCGCCGGTGATAACCCAATTATCAAATCGAATCACGCGGTATGCTCCTTTCGTTCTGTTTTTTGAGTCTCGCTCTATAATTGGGGCGTCACCTGCTAAAAGTTGTATGAACAGATACACCAGTGGGATTCTGCTGTGTGTGCCGAAAGAAAAAAGAGCATGGGAGTGGTCTCCCATGCTCTTTATTATCACAGCGCGGTCAAATCGTAGGGGGTGGTCTGGTACACGTAGTAATTCAGCCAGTTGGTGTAGAGCAGCTGGCCTGCGCTTCTCCAGCGCACCACCGGCACCTTTGTGGGATCGTCGCCGGGGAAGTAGTTGGCAGGCACCGCGATGTCCAGCCCCTTGTCCACATCCCGCCAGTACTCCCGGGCCAGAGTGTCCGGGTCATACTCCGGATGACCCATAACAAAGAACTGGCGGCTGTCTTCGGTCTTAACCGCGTACACTCCGGCTTCGGAGGAGACCGCGATCAGTTCCAAACCGGGTGACCTGCGGATATCCTCTTCCCACACCTCGGTATAGCGGGAATGGGGAGCGTAGAACACATCATCGAAGCCGCGGAACAGGGGAGAGTTGGGCTTCAGCACCCGGTGCTCATAAACGCCGAACAGCTTTTTGGGCAGGGAGCGCTTCTCAATGCCGTGGTGGAAGTAGAGCCCGGCCTGGGCGCCCCAGCAGATATGCAGCGTAGAGTGGACGTGTGTCCGGCTCCAGGTCATGATCTCGCACAGCTCCGGCCAGTACTCCACCTGGTCAAACTCCAGGTTCTCCACAGGAGCGCCGGTGATGATCATTCCGTCAAAGTTCCTGTCCTTGATCTGGTCAAAGGTGGTGTAGAAGGAGGCAAGGTGATCTTCATCGGTGTGCTGAGACTGATAGCTGGCGGTGCGGAGCAGTTCCACTTCGATCTGCACCGGTGTATTGGACAGCTTGCGCAGGATCTGGGTCTCAGTCACGATTTTGGTGGGCATCAGATTCAGAATCAGAACGTTCAGCGGGCGGATGTCCTGGTGCATTGCCCGGTATTCGGTCATAACAAAGATGTTTTCGCTCTCCAGAACGGCGGTAGCCGGTAAGGAGTCCGGTATTTTGATAGGCATGGCTGCACTTCCTTATAAATAGGGTAATCACCCTCTTAGAGTAACATATTTTGGCTTCAGCCGCAACCGGCGAATAAAAAGCAAAAAACTGAAAAAAGGTGTTGACAAAAGGCGAAGCAGGTGGTATTCTATCTGAACGCCTTGCGAGAGGGCACTGAAAACTGAAGAAATTTGGAAGAGACCGAGGCAGAACCTGGACGGACTTCTGAAAGAAATCAGAAAAAAGTGCTTGACAAACTCGAGAGCGCGTGGTAAACTAAATGAGTTCGCGTCGGAAGACATGAACGAGCTTGAAAAGTTCTTAAATCGAGCGGCTCGGAGCTAGAAAGCTCCGAAAAAACTTGAAAAAAGTTCTTGACAAGCGAAAACGAAAGTGCTAAAATAAATAGCACGTCAGCCCGAACGGCTGGCAAGAGCGTGTACCTTGTAAATTAAACAACGTGAGAGAAACACGAAGCACCAGAAAGGACGAGAAGTCC
>NZ_JBQHUF010000009.1:0-116324 GCF_052065355.1 Flavonifractor sp. HCP28S3_F3 | reverse complement strand
TCATTTAGTAGCGCAAAATTTGAGGACTCTTTATTTCCTTATTCGGTATAGCGGAGGCGGCTGTCAATTCGACATAATTTTCTTGTGATACTTTACCGTACATGAGCATTCGCACCGGGGTTGTCGTTGCCGTAACCTTCCAGCAGGTTGATGACACCCCAGATGCCGAGACCAGCGCCCAGAGCGATAACGAGGGTCTGAAGAACGGTGATAGCCTGATTGAAAAATGCCATAAATTATAGTTAGCCGGAATCATTTGAAAAGTTTGATTTAGTCATTCATAGGCATACAAAAGCCGGAACAATCGGCACCCGGTTTCCGGGGCCTGATTCCGGCTGTCCTCCTTTTTTCATTATTTTTTGGTGATTGTCCGCTTTGTACGCCGATGGCCCCATCCGGGGCGGTTGAGGCGGGTAGATAAGATCACTCCTTTCACAGCGGAACAGATTTACGCGCCCTCTGCGTCTACTTCATACACATCGTAGACCTCGTTGGGCTTGAGCTTGAGCCGGGTGGACAGGAACGCCTCGATGTCAAAGGCGTTCTTGGGGTCCGCGTCGGCGGTGTACGGGTAATTGGGGTGCTTGGTGATGTCGTACTTGTCCGAGAGGAAAGGCCGCACACCGCGCAGTTGGAGGATGCACTTGCCGCCGTCCATAACGGCCAGTTCATCCTGGCTCATAAGCTCTTTGCCGAGCTTCTGGTAGTTGAGAGAGTGGGAGGTTTCCCGCCCACGGTTCTCGCCGGTGTTGTAGGTGTCGATGGTTTCCTTGCCCAGCACGGCGGCCAGCTCCTTGAGGGTAGTCGGTTCCTTGCCGCCCAGGAAGATGGAGGTATCCATGTTGCCGATGATGGTATCGGCGTTGTCCTTATAGATGGCTTTCAGCTGGGACTGCGCCTGCAATACCAGACAGGCGGAGATCTCACGGCTGCGGATGGTGGCGACCAGTTTTTCCAGCTTGGGAATCTGGCCGATGTTGGCACACTCGTCAATGAGGCAGCGCACATGGACCGGCAACCGCCCGCCGTACACATCGTCGGCTTTTTCACACAAAAGGTTGAACAGCTGGGTGTAGCACATGGAGATCAGGAAGTTAAAGCTATCGTCCGTGTCGCTCATAATGAGGAACAGAGCGGTTTTCCGATCTCCCAGGGTGTCCAGCTCCAGCTCGTCGTAGGAAGTGACCTCCCGCAGTTCCGCAATGTCGAATACGGCAAGGCGCGCACCGCAGGAAATCAGAATGGATTTTGCGGTTTTGCCCGCTGCCAGCTTATATTTTTTATACTGGCGGACGGCGAAGTGGCGAGAATCACGGGATTCCAACTCGTCGAACATCAGGTCAACGGCGTTTTTGTATTCCTCGTCGTCCTCCCGAACTTCCATACTGTTTATCATCTCAATAAGAGTGGAGAAATTCTGCTCCTCCACCGGGGCCTCATAGTGGATGTATCCAATCAGGGCGCAATACAAAAGTGTTTCCGCCTTGACCCAGAAATCGTCCCCGGCCTTGCCCTCGCCCTTGGTGTTGGCAATCAGCGTCGTGACCAGCTTCAAGATGTCCTTCTCTGAGTGAATGTAGGCAAAGGGGTTATAGTGCATGGACTTCTTGAAGTTGATGGTATTGAGGACCTTGATCCGATAAGGCTCATAGATGACCTTGCCGTGCTTATCCTTCATGGGCTTGCCGTCCTTGCCAAGCTTGGGTGTGCCGCGCTGAAGCATTTTGCCGCACTCCACCAGGATGGTGCCTTTCGGGAGTGTTTTGTCAAGATAAATAAAGGGAATATCTCACCGAGTTTTGCATCAAAAATTCGATGATTTCACATCGTCCTTCATCAGCCGCTTCATTTTGTCCTCCAGCGTGTCCTTTGCGGTCTGGCTGAAATGAACGCCCACCACATAGGTGGTCTTGCCCAGCTTCATGCTGAATGTTCCTGCCGGACTTGCCTGTCCTGCTTTCGTTTTGGCTGCTACCTGTTCCATGTGCGACACCTCCTGTAAAAAAGCCCGACAAAGGAAAGGCTGACAACGAAGTCCTGACAACGGACATCAGAAAACCTTAAAACTCTGTCGGGCAGATGCTCTATTTTCTTTTTCTTCTTTTTTTATAAAAGTCGGTTGTCATGGTTGTCAGGAGAGAGAAAATGCCCATCAAATCAGGGGTTTTCAGACTTTCGCCCGACAACCAGACCGACAACCGGCTCGACAACAAAACGGCAACCGGCACTGATTTTTTACTTTAGCCACTCTGGGGGAAGTTCCAGCTGCTCCACTTCCTCCGGCGTCAATTCCTGAAAATCTCCACCTCCGTTGTCGGGCTGGATGCGCTCCCAGCCTTTCTGCCGCCCATAGGGGCTGCGGAAGTACCGGGGATTGGAAAACGCCCTCCAGCCGGTCACGCTGTTGTTCATAATGTCGTTGATCTCCCGGATTTCCCATTGCTTCGGCTCGTCAAAACTGTGTCCCAGGGCTTCCCGGAACAGCTGTTTGGAGCAGACCATGTTATCCGAACACTTTTCCAGATACTCGATGATCTGTCCGGCTTTGGTGTCCTCCGGCATAAAGTCACGCTGGTGGACTTTCAGATACTCGTTCATTGCCGGGCTGAACCGGAGTTTGAAGTTTCCGCTGCGGTAAATCTCCATCGCTTCTGCCCAGACCTGTATGAGATAGGCTCTTGCTGCCGGTTCATCGTCCAGAATGTGAATTTCTGCCAGCTCTGGATGTACCATGACTGGCACAAAACGGCGGTTGCCGGTGCGGTCAAGGGGCAGAAAATCCAGCGTATTGGAAGTGCCGCAGAACACACACTGCCGTTTTCGGTCAGCCGGGTGGGTTTCGTATGGCACTTTATAGGTTTCCTTCTGGCGACTGAGAAAGGATTTGATTTCCTCAATGCTCTTGGCATTGGCGGTGGCAATCATCTCCGACATCTCAATCAGCCAGTGTCCCTGCATCTTGCGGTACACATTTTCATCATCCAGCTTTTTCAGGTCATCGGAAAACCAGTCATCCTGAACTGCCAGCAGCCGAAAAAACGAGGACTTTCCGGCTCCCTGACCGCCCACCAGACAGAGCATGATTTCAAATTTACAGCCGGGACGGAACGCCCGTGAGATTGCTCCCAGCAGAAACAGCCGCATGGCTTCACAGGTATAATCATCGGCATCAGCTCCCAGAAAACGATGCAGACAATAGCGGATGCGTTCTATACCGTCCCACTGCAAGGCATTGAGAAAATCCCGAACAGGGTGATAGCGGTTTTCGTTAGCAATCACCATCACAGCGTCCTGTATCTTTTTCTCGATGGTCAGCCCATAGTTTTCCTCAAAATATAAGAGCAGATATTTGATGTCCACATCGGTCAGGGTCGGGCTGTCCCGATACCAGCCGAGGGGCTTCACAATATCCACTCGTTCTGTCAGCAGATTTTTTCGGATCGCTCCTTTCAGCAGAGGGTCAAGCTGAAACACCCGTTTATAGTTGGCTGCGGCATTGGATACCTTACCTTTCTCGGTCTGTTCCAGGCTGCTTCTGACCTGTTCCACGGTGCAGAGTTCCGGCTGCTGCCCATTCTGCAATTCGCTGCTCAAGTTTCATCACCTCTTTTCCTTGCTGTGCTACAAGCTCCCAGCGTTCTTCCGGCGATCCGTCCAAAAACTGTCCAGCAGATACTCTGTGTAGGATTTCCTTTGCAGGGCTTCCACAAAGAGCGGATGCAGGTCATCCTCCGGCGTTTGCGGGGCATACTGCTGTTCCCATTTCTGGAGAAGGTGGAAGTATTCGCATAAGACTTTGTAGCAGTGCATTTCTTCCTGCCTGTATTTCTGCTCCGGGGTAGGTTCCCGGATATGGGGTTTGACGGTCGGCTTCTGCCTGTTGTCATAGACAATCCCCAAATCATCAGCCAGCTTCATGGCGGCATCCTTGCTGGGCAGCTCAAACAGCCGGGAAACAAAATCCACTGCATCCCCATCAGCCTGACAGCCAAAGCAGTGAAAACGCCTGTCCAGTTTCATGCTGGGATTTTTGTCATTGTGAAAAGGGCAGACCGCCATGCCGTTTCTGCTGACAGGGATGCCGTACAGCTCCGCTGCCTGTCTGGTGGTTACATTCTGTTTGACCGCTTCAAATACATTCAAAATTGCACCTCCTGACAAAACAAAAGGCACCCGATTTCTTTTGAAAATCAGACGCCTTACAGTTCCATATTCTGTTTTTTCTCCTGCCGGTGCTGCTCGTCCTTTTTTCTGGATTCTTCCCGATAATCCTGAATCTGTTCGGTGACAGAGTGCTTCGGCTCCGGCTTCTTTTTGACCTCTGCCTGTTCCGGGTCAAGTACCTTGCTGACCCAGTAACGGATTTCTTTCAGCGGCTTCAATTCCTCCTGCACTGCCGCCAGCTGCCCGGTATATTCTGCGTGAGAAGTTTGCAGCTGTTCATACTCCGCTTGCAGGGCTTCCAGATCAACATTCAGGTCAACACCATGCTTTTTCAAAAAACGGTACGCCTTGTTGTATGTGTCCAGTTCGTCCCGGTGGCTTTCCGCATAAACGGACTGCACCGTTTTCCAGCCGATTCGCACATACTTGTCATGGACAGCTTTATGCTGCTGACAATCTGCAACGGCGTTCTGGATGCCGGTAATCACTTTCATGCGGCTCTCGGCTTTCCTCATGCCGGTGCTGATGCTGCCGGATTTCTGCTTCACTTTCTCCAGCACACTGTCCAGCTGCTCCAGTGTAAAAATCTGATGGTCTTTCAGATAATTGGTGGCGTTGACAAAGGACTGTAAATCTTTCGTTGCACCTTTTTGCTGACCGTATCTTGACCAGTCCCGGCGTTCTGCTTTTCGCAGATTGAGATAATCCCGCAGAAGATTGATAAGGTCAGGGGATGCAGTTTCCGGCTTGTTCTCTGCCAGCAGCTCTTTCCGGGCTTCCAGAATATCGCTGATCCATTCACGCAGATTCTGAATGGTGTTGCGGATCACGGTCATCATGCGATTAGCGGCTTTGATGTCCCGGTTCAGATTGCCGATATTGGTCTGGATGCCACGGCGTTCCATCTGGGTGACAGCAGCTCCCATGTGGACGGTGGGGATGATGTCCAGCCCCTGTTTTTCATAAGAACGGAGATCGACACGGACTGGGCTGTTCACCATTTCCAGATAACGGTTCTGCACCGTTTCCCAGCCGGTGCGCCACTCCTGCCCATGATACTGCTCGTTCCAGTCAACAGTGTCCTCCTTATGGCTTTTCCAGTTCCCGGATGGAAGTCGGATACGCTCGCCATTCTCGTCAAGGTCATAAACCTTTCTGGCTTTGGGAAGCCATTTTCCACGCTCGTCCATTGCCCGCATGGTCAGCATCACATGACAATGGGGATTGTGTCCCGGTGGCTTGGGGTCATGGATGGCAAAATCAACAATCATGCCTTTGCAAACAAAAAACTGATTGCAGTAGTCCTGCACCATCTGCGGATACAATTCCTCCGGTACTTCTCTGGGCAGTGCCAGCACAAACCGTCTGGCAAGCTGAGAGTTCCACTGGTTTTCAACGGCTTCTACTGCGTTCCAGAGCTGTTCCCGGTCGGCGTATTCTGGCGGGGCATGGGGCGGCAGCATGATTTCCGTGTAGACCACACCTTCCTTTTTTCGGTAGTCTTTGTGCTTCTGGTCATACTCGGAAAACAGATTCTCGCCGCTCTGGTAGGCAGCTCCGGCAACAGCTGACTGCCGTTTGCTCCGCTTCGTGATTTTGATTTCAAAATGAGGGTTTGCCACTTCATCATCTCCTTTGGCAAAACAAAAGACCGTCTGCAAAGCTGCAAGCGGTCAGGTCATCGGGGTCTATTCCTGTTGTTCAGAATTTCCTGCCCGGCAGGGATTTTTGGACAGCAGGGTGCAAAGGGGTAGCTGGCTTTAGCCAGCGCAGGGGAAGTGCAGCTTCCACTGGATGATTGGAGCAGAGGATTTATCCTGTGCGGAAATCATCAGTTCCCTGCAAGGGGCTTTCGGCAGAACGCAATGCACCACCTTTAGGCGGTGTATAATTGCGCCCTTGTTAAAACAAGGGGTTCTCGCTGCCGTCCGTTGTCAGCGTTTTCCTCCGCTCATCAATCAGCGTGTCCAGCTTTTTTTGGGCGGCTTCACCGTGAAAGAGGAAGGTCAGCAACTCCATCACATCGTCATCGGTCAGCAGGGTAGGCTCACGCAGAAACTTCTCCAGCATCCCAGCACGAGTGCAAAGTCGGTGGGTTCTCTCGCTCCGTGTCAGGCGTTTCCGCTCATGCTCCAGCTGCTTTTCTCTGTGCTGGGCGGCAATCAGCTTTTTCTCGGCTGCGGTTTTCTGACGGTTCAGCTTTTCCAGTTTTTCATTCATGGGATCAGGCTCCTTTCTGAATAATGGGCAAAACAAAAGCGACCAACTTTTTACGGTTGATCGCCTTTGGCTTGGTCACTATTTTTGTGTTTTTAAGATGAAAATTCATCCGCTAAATGATTGCTTAACTCGGACAATGACTTGATTAGCCCCAGATTACTATATTCAAAATTCTGCGTTAGACTATCCCACTGCATAAATCCAAGACAATGTTCATGACTCTCTCCGTCAACTATGGTCTGAATATCAGAAATATGGGTTTCAGTAGAAAGAATATGCGCTAAGCGTGGACTTGCCCCATTATCAATATTAACCAGCAAACCATATTTTGCGCCTGAAACCAAGCAGTATCCAACAAGTTGTGACCATTCTTTAAGCCCTGCACTGTTCATCAGCTTGACTTCAAGAATTAAAATCTCAAATTGCGTTCCATCAGTGATCAAAGCAAAAATATCAAGGTTTAGCGGGGGCACTCGATTCGCAAAATTTTTAACGCAGGTACATTTATCTGGATGTTCGGAAATAATTCTTTGCAAATTGGTTTTCAGTTCGCCGATACCCCAAAAAACACTGAGTTCTTTGTGGCGTTTCGCTCTGAAATTACTTTTAAGCTGAGCTTCTATAAAAGTTTGGATTTCTGGATAATACGAAACTTCATTTCGGCTGCGTTTACCGGGCATCTCGTAAGTCCTCCTCAGTAATTTGACGAACGAGCAATTTATATTCATTGTCCGGCGAATTTGTTACCAAGCGTTTGTAAACATTAGGATTCCGAGCACCAATTAAAGCACCACGACCGTTTCCCACAATAACCAATGGTGTGAGAAGATCAGGCTTTCTTATTTCAACCGATAAATCTGCGTCATCATGTGAATGGCGTTCAACAATTTGAAAATATCCTTTTGGACGCTTGCCAGAGAGTTCGTCATCGTTTGCAATGACATAGGCAACCGCTTGGAGAATTTCGGCTATTGGATAACCAGTATTCGCAGTAGTGCCGTATAACAAAGCTGTTTTATCTTCCTTGTACTGGTCTATCAGGGTTCCAATATTTACATTAAGAGAAGTGTATTCCCGTCCCGACAGTAGGGGATCTGCTTGAATAATCTCCTCAATCTGAATGTAGCTATCCTTATGCAAAATCGGGAATGGGTTAATCAGTTCCCCAATATGCTCAAACTGTTCCCTGATTTTACAGTATGGAGCGTGTTCACAGCCCATTACCGTACAAAAATGTCTGAAATGAATGTAATGCCCACCTCTAATCAGTTCTGGCAAACGAGTATCATTTTCAGCTGGATGCACTGTGGACGGAGTGAAATGCATATCCCTCGTTTCACATCTTTCCGCAGCATGAGTTTCCCTTTGTAATCTACGATTTTCATTTGATGTTTCTGCTTTAGTTCTAAACGCAAATGCACCAAACTGAGCATATTGATCCAATAAAATTCGCAGCTTAAAGCCTTTGTTCCATTGAGCGTAGTATGAATCGTTTGTGCAATGGATATTTGGATGATTCCAGTTTACCTGATCGGGAATACAATTTATGCTGTACAACAGTCGACACAAATCACATACGAACTTAAAGTTGTAGCCCTTGATTTCAAAAGAAATAATTTGATGCTCATCGGTAAAACGGCGCTGTGATTTTGCCATACTTCCGATTGTATCAGCTAATCCAGCAATAAAGCGGCGTTTAAGATTATCATCAACTAATTCTAATACAACCTGGCTTATATCGGCACTTCCACGAAGCTCGCCTTCACACACAATGCCATAATGCATAAGGTCATTTTTTACCGCTGTTGTATCGCCTTCGCAAAGAATTGTCCAAGTCCCTCCGGGAGTGGTTTCATATTGAACAGAAAGGTCATAGACAGCCCGAAACATTTGCCCTACTTTGCGTAGAATATCTCCTGCAATTTCTCCAGCACGCTGTGGATTTTCAAGATATGAACCCCATTTTTTATATGGCAGGCGAATGCTGAAAACATCTTCTGCGTTTCCAAATACACCTCCACCTATGATTAACCCCAATAGATATGCTTTATCTGTATCCATTCTCTTATCCCCTTACTTTTCACTTGTGTTTTTCTTAAATACTTGCTCCATTATTGCCGAAGCGATATTGTATGCCAACATAACCGGCACAGCATTTCCTATGACTTTATACATTGCTGTAATGTTTCGTGCTGTATCTGTTAAGAAGTTAAAATCATCGGGGAAAGTCTGAATGCGGGCAACTTCTCGTACAGTAAACCTTCTGTTTTCAGTAGGATGTATAATGCCACAGTTCTCTGGCTGAGCAGATGCTGTCATAGTTCCACAAATCTCATCTCTTGAAAAACGACGGTAAAAGTTGGGCGAATGGTACTTTTTCATGTTATCTCGGATTCTTTGGAAACGAGGAGCTAAATGTTCATATGGAACATCTTTCCACGAGCCACCTTCGGGAATAAATCTAATCATGTCCAGTGCTTGCGGCGAAAGTGCCCAATCCACATTGTTGGCTACTTCCGGCGGCACATCTAAAATGTGACGCAGCGTCAGATTTTCTTTAGTTTGCTTTTTGGGAAATTCAAAGGTAATGCCCAAGTCTTTGCGGACACCCACAAACAAAACTCGTTGACGGTTTTGAGGGACACCATAATCCGATGCATTTACAAGCTGATGCACGACATTATATCCCACGCCATTCATGGTAGACAAATCTTCAACAATGACTTCTGCTAAATTGCGTCCATCAATATACTTTGTCGAAAGCAAACCTTTAACATTTTCAAAGACAATTACTTTCGGCATCTTTTTTTGAATTATACGCAGACACTCTTTGTATAGCATACCACGAGAGTCGTGGACACCTTTCCGATTACCTGCATTAGAAAAAGGCTGGCACGGAAAACCAGCGGTTAAAATATCTCCATCTGGAATTTCATCTTCACCAACCGATAATATATCACGCTTATCTATTTCGCCTAAGTTGAGCGAGTATATTGCTTGAGCATCTGCATCAAAGTCATTTGCAAACACAATGTCAAATCCTGCTTTTTTGAACCCTAAATCCATTCCACCACAACCTGAAAACAGGGAGATCAGGCGAGGATGCTCCGGGGTTTCCAGTTCCAGTTCTGGAAGATTTGTTATGCTGTATGCGGGTTTGTTTTGACAAGAGTTAGACACATATTCATCAACATCACACGCACGAATCCGCCAAGTACGATTGCCAAGTTTTGAAGCTGGCAAACTACCATTTCCAATCATTCGTCGTATAGTTTTTTCAGAAAGCTGTAGATATTGAGCTGTTTGAGAAACAGTTAACAGTTCCGTATCCATAGGTTAATTCCTCCACTCTGTTTTTCGCTATTATATATTCTAATATACGAACCCCCGAATGTCAATAAAATGAGGGAAAACAGCGGACAACGATGGACTTATATGGACACATTTTCAATATACGCAAATCGAACAAGCGTTTTGGAACAAGAAGTTCAAATCGCTTTACTGGCATTACCCCCACATATATTGCGGTCAGAACATCGGATGCAGACCCGACATTCTGACCGCAAATCGCCCCTTATCGATGCATTACTTTGTCTTGCCGTTGAAACCATTTTGCCGGGCGTACTGACTGGCTTTCTGCCTGCGCTCCTCGCTGTATGGCGGCTGCAAGCGGATGGACAGCCGGGACTTGTCGATCAGATAGGACACGCCGCCCAGATGCTCCGGCTTTTCCAAACAGCACAGATCAGGATACTTTTTGCTGAACGCTGCCAGCCGTTTTTTCAGCCCGACATTGTAGGTGTAGATGCTGGCAGTGCTTTCTCCCTCGTTGAACAGGATGATGGTTTCTTTCTCAATCTTCGTCAATCTCGTCATTGTCAACCTCCATGCTGCCGCCCACGATGCGATTCAAAATAGCCTTGTGCCGGTAATAGGCTTCCATCTCCAGCTTCATATTGTAGAAGAAGCAGCGATACCACTTTTCTACGCCCTCGCTGTCCAGCTTGTCAGCCAGAGCTTCCACGACTTTCTTTCCGGCAGGGTCGGGAATCAGGTCTGCCACCTGATACAGACGATCCATCGTTGCTTCACGGTTGGGGCAGCCAAAGACAAACAGGATTTTCTTTTCACCAATGCTCATTTTCATAAAATAGTCCTCCTTGAAGTTGATAAAAATAAAAGCGGCAGATAGTTCCCATAGGAATACCTGTCGCTTTGTGAACGATATGAAATTGTCGGGTCAGGACTTGATAAAATCACGCAGTCCGTAGTTTATGTCTACAATTCTTTCAATCAGCCATTCCGCTATCTGGGGGATGATGAAGATTGCAAAGCTGACTGCCAGCATTTTCAATGCTTCCATGCCGGTACACACTCCAAACATCAGCCCGGCAAGTGTAATCATGAAGATTATTCCTGCCAGCAGGTCAAAAAGGATAGCAGAAAAGGAAGTCAGAAAGATTGCCACCCATTGAATCAGGGTCACAGCTATTATTAGCGGCAATGCCAACAGCTTTATCAGAAACATGGCTATTTCTCCCCATTGACCTGTTCATAGGCTTCATGCTGAACAATCAGCCCAGCGGAAAAGCCGTATTTGAAGTGGCTTTCGCTTTCTTCACATTGGGCGATTGCTGTCTGCGCCCGGAGTTCTTTCACCAGCTCATAGTCCTCTTTGCTGAGCCGCTGGGACAGCTGCTCCATCAGTTTCTCACAGGCTTTGACCGCCTTGCGGTATACTTCCGATGTAGGGACAACCGTTTCACATGGATAAAACCTCCCGCTGTACATTTCTTCCAAAATCATGACACCACCTCCCTTCAGCAGTAGATTAACTCTGCCTTGATGATTTCCTCAGCCCGGCTGCGGATGGAGTTCATGGACTGCACCCACAACATCTGATTTTCAGCTTTCATAGCTTCGGTCACGCCCTCGGATTCTGCCATCTGACGGATAATCAGGTTTAGCCTGTCAGCTGCCTGTTCGTTCAGATCGGCAAGGACCGTGTGGAGCTTGCCGGACAAAAGCAGGTCACTGTAAACCATCGGGCGAAACTGTTTCAGATAGGATTGGTGCAGCCGTCCCCAGTGACCAATGGGGCGGTGTTCCTCCGGCAGCTTCAAATCCGGCACATAGTAATCGCCCACCAGCACATAGTTCATGCCGTTTTCGTGGATTCTCGGTTTTAACTCTTTCATGCTGAAATTTCCTCCTTACTTTGGTTCTTTTTATGATAATCCTCCCTGCGTTTGGCAAGGTAGGCTTCATAACGCCTGATGCCATCAGGATCACCGGCTTCTGCCGCCGCCTTCATTTTTTGACGGGATTTTGTGGTTGCTTCGCTTTGGTATTTCCGCTTTTCAGCCAGCTGCCGGGCAGCTTCCGGGTCAGTCCTGGCAAGCTCAACCAGTGCATCGTGTTCAGCCTTGCGTTTGGCTGTCCGTGTGCGGGTATATTCAGCCTTACGCTCTGCCATCATAGCCGCATACTCCGGGTCTGACGCTATCCGGGCTTCTTCACGCTCCTTTTTGCGCTGTCTGGCTTCGGCTTCTTTGGCTTTCATTGCCGCCCATTGCTCGGCGGCTTCCGGGTCAGTTTTGGCTTTTTCTTTCAGTTCTGCTCGTGACAGTTTCTTTTTCCGGGTAGCTCGTTCTATACGCTTACGCTCGGCTTCCAGCAGCTTTTCCTGACGGATACGCTCTTTTTCACCCAACTGCCGGAGATATTCCGGGTCAGCTTCTCTGGCTTCCCGAACCTTCTGGCGGTACTTCTGGTTTCGCTCCCGCAGTTTGCTCAAAGACAAACACTCTTTCGCCCTCGCCCCGGTAGCAGAAGTTAAAGGCTTTGTCGCTGCCTTTCACATCAAGGCGGAAGTTTCCCGCCGTTCCCTTGCTGTGGGCGTAGCGCGGTATTCCGTCCTCGTCCCGCCCCACAAATACGGCGTTGTGGTGGGCTGCGTCCTCGTAAATATCGCCGCTGGCAAAGAAAAAGCCCGTCACATCTTCATCAATGCGGCGGGCGGCTGTGAGGTAGTTCCTCGCTGTTCGGTTGTCGGGGCTGCGGGGCGGTAGCCGGAAGTCGGAGAGGGGCGCGGAGCTTGGTCTATCCGGCGGCGGTGCGGCTCCCTTTTCTCCTGTGAGAAGTTCAACGGCTTCGGTAAAACTCTTGCCAAAAAACTCCATGACAAAATCAATGGGGCCGCCGCCCTTGCTCTGGCTGTGGCGATACCACTTGTTGCCCCGGACGGTCAAGCTGTCGTGCCGTTTCCATCGGTATTCCTGTCCGGCGCGTTCCAGCGGTTCCCCCTGCGATTGCAGGAACAAAACAAGGTCGGCTTGGTTCGCCCGGTCTATCTGTTCTTGGGTGTAGTACAAAAAACTCACTCCTTTCATCGGTCTATGTCGTGCCGCTTTGTGCGGGTCTGTGTCTGCTCCGGCTGGTCGGCGCGGAGTGCAATATCCACGCATTTGCGGATTTTTTGAAGTTCGGAAACATCGGCGCGGGTATCTTTCAGTTTGGCATAATCGCTGTCCCTCTGTGTTTTGAGGTCGGCATATTCCTGTTCCCATTCCGCAATAGGCAAGGTCTTTGTTCCTTTCGGCAGATTTGCATGGAGATAGCGGCTTGCTGCGTTCCATAGGGTCAACTCGGCGCGGTGGGCTTCCTCGTACTTGTCGCGCTTGTTTGTCCAGCCGTTTTGCAGCTTTTTCAGCTCATCGTGAACGGGCTTGTACTCGGTGTAGTTCTTCCCGTATTCAATCAGCTTTTGCAGCTTCTTCATGCGTTCCTCGGCGGTTTTCATTCCTGCCCGGATAGTGTCGGCCTGTTCGCTGACAGAGGAAAGGGCTGCGTCCAGCTCATCAAGGGTAGAGATACCATGCTCGGTCAGATAGTTGACCGCTGCCGCTATGGTTTTCAGTTCATCGGCTGTGTGCTGTTGTTGCCAACGCTGCGAATACTTCCGGCTCTTTTCTCTCTGAACGCTCAAATACTTCATCAGCAGATTTGCAAGGCCGGGGGATTGTTGCGGCTGTTCCGGGGCGGTTTCCCACGCTTTGAACAGGTCGGCAATCCATTCTTTGAGCTTTCCAATCTGCGCTCGGATTTCCCGTATAAGGCGGTTTGCCTTTTGGATATTCCGGTTCAGTTCGCCTTTCTCGGTGGCAATACCTTTCTTCTCCATCTGGCAAGCCGCCACGCCCATGTGGACGGTGGGTATCTCGCCAATGCCGCGCTCGGCGTTGCTGCGGTGGTCGATACGCTCCGGGCTTCCGGCTCGTTCAAGGTAGGCGTTTGAAATATCCGCCCATGCCTTACGCCACAAGAGGGCGTTGCCCTTGTCGTTCCAGCCGGTCAGGTCAACTTTGTGCGTCTTGTATCTGCCGCTTGGCAAGCGGATACGCTCGCCGTTTTCATCAAGGTCATATTCCTTTTGGGACTTTGCCGCCCATGCGCCGCGCTCGTCAAGGGGGCGCATGGTAAGCATGATGTGACAATGGGGATTGCCCTTGCCGGTGTCGTGAATGGCATAATCAACGCACATTCCTCTGGAAACAAATTGAGAGGAACAGTATTCCCGGACAAGCCGGATTTGTTCCTCTCTGGATAACTCTATGGGGAGCGCCGCGTCAATCTCTCTGGCAAGCTGGGCGTTCCCGGCTTTCTCGTAAAGCTCCACGCTGTTCCACAAGGTTGAACGGTCAGAGAAAGAGGGCGGGGCGTGGGGTGGCAGCATAATTTCCGTATGGACAACACCGCCTTTGCGGGTGTAGTCGTGTGTCATTCCGTCCCACTCATTTGTCAGCTTTTCGCCGCTTCGGTAGGCGGCTGCGGCAACGGCTGATTTGCCCTTGCCCCGGCTGACAATGCTGATATTACAATGATAGATGGCTATGGGTATCACCTCCCGGATAAAATGAAAACCCGCAAAAATGGTACAGACGCCAAAGGCTGGTATACTGTTTTTGTGGGTGTGCAGGGATAGCCGCGTAAGCGGCGCAAGGGGTGCAGCCCCTTGTTGCGGCAAAGCCGCCAATGTCGGTCAGAGAGGGAAGCAAGCGGCTTTCTCTCTGTGCCGACAAGCCCTCGGCAGAGCGCACGCACCCGTAAGGGTGTATAAGTGCGCCCTTTGTACCAAAGGGATTATTCGCTTTTCCCGCCCTCGGTGCGTTTTTTCAGATAGCCCCGCGCTTCCTCGCTCGTCAGGGCAAGCCGGAGAAAGGCGGCGGCTTCTTCGTCGGTCATGGTCTTTGCTTCTGGCACAATGCTCTCAAAGACCGCACCCCGGACGATCAGCCGATGGCTGCGCGTCCTGCGTTCCTCTTGGGATAACTTTTGCCGCAACACCTTTTCCCGATTTTCAAGCTGCCGGATTTTCTTCTTCCCGTCCTCAATCTCGGCTTGCAATTCCTCGCGTTTTTTTTCTCTCGGTTTCGTCATGGGTGGTCACTCCTTTCTACCTGTCGGCATAGAAAAAGGACAGTCGATTTCCTCGGCTGTCCTTTTGATTAGGGTGTTTGGTTTACTCCGTTCTGCTCAATAAATGGGAATATTAAATATCAATACGCCCTTTAATACATTCCTATTAAAACATCAGCTTCGATTGTCAAATGTGTGAGAGTACGCCAATCAACGCAATCTTTTTCAACGCAAAAGAGAAGCGGCGTCATTTCAATAAACGACATTCTTTGTTCTGATGACAACTGTACGGTGGCTGAAACCGTTTCTCTTGAAATGGTTTTAAGATATTTCTCAAAATATTCAACGACAGACTCATTTGAATAATCTGGATTTTTCAAGTGTGCTTGCACTTTAGTCCTGATTTCCCTCAAATGATTTTTCGTAGGAATTACTTTCACAACATATCCGTTAGGAGATAGCAATCGCTGAAATTCTTTGTAGTGTGCAGGCGAAAATATGTCTAAAATACAATCCATACTTCCGTCTTTCAAAGGGATTTTTGATAAGTCAGTAACAAACCACTTCACTGCTTTGCGCTTGTCTTTTTTTGATGCAATCTGTATTGCCTCCCTTGACAAGTCAAAGGCAAAGATGTTTCGTTCTGTTCTTTGCTGTATCTGCCTTGCATAGAAACCCTCGCCGCAACCAACATCTAAAATGTTTCTTATAGATGGCGTATCAGAAATAAACTGTATGATTTTCTCCAACACAACATCATACATGCCATACTCCAAAATTTGGTGCCGGTTGTCAAAAGACCGCTTGCTGTAGTTGGTTTTGGGCGATGATTTTAACAACAAATTTACATACCCATATCTTGAAATATCAAAGCAATGTCCATGTCTACAAATTAGGCTATTGCCTTGTATATCCATTGATTTTGTGCAAATTGGGCATTGAAAATAAACCTTGCTGTCTGCAAAGCGTGATAAATTATTATTCATTTGTTTTTCCTCCGTAATTACATCTCTGCTTCAATAAGCGAGTTATGCAATACGGATAACCGCAACATAACTCGCGGTTTTATCTTAATCTCATAAATGTAACCATTGTGTTGTCCTCCAATCAATTCCGCAGTATTACTCTGCTTTTAGAAAAAGTATAGCACAAAACTATGAACATTTCAACTCTATTTCAGCCTGTCGGCGACGTTGCTCTCTCTGGCATACCGCCGCGCCGCTTCCCGCCGTTCCTCGCTGTATGGGGCGGTCAGACGGAAAGAGAAGCGGCCTTTCTCAATGTCAAACTCCATGCAGCCCGTTTCCGGGTCTGCGTCGGTCTGGCGGCACACATCGGGGTGCTGCTCGGCATAGGCGGCAAGCCGCTTCTTCAAGTCGGTGTTGTGGGTACGGATATGGATCAACGGGTCTTTCTCATCAAACCAGATGTCTGTGATCTTTTTTTGCTTGGGAAGCCCTGTTCGCATAAACTCTCCTTTCTGCGCCCTCGTTTGGAGAGAGGGGCATTTTTGAGGGAATTTTCCCGGCTCTTGACTTGGGGAAAATGGGGATTTTCAAATAGAAACCGCCCCGGCGAACCATTCTTCGTCCGGGCGGTTCCTATCGCGTGATTTTCGTTTTTTCCGGCTCTTGACCGTCCTGCAAGCTGTCGGCAAGTATCACTTTGAGCAGCTTGTCGCGGAATGTTTCTGTGCCGCTGTGGTTGAAAAACAACTCCGCAACGATGGTCTGTCCGTTCCTCTGTGTCGTGATAACACTGTCGGGGGATTGAGGTGTCCCGTTCTGTTCTGCCATAGGCGGCTCCTTTCTCTGGGTGCAAAAGAGGGATTTCCCGTAGCCCGGAAAATCCCTCTTGGTTGTCAGTATTCGGTTTTACTGTGCGGGTGCTGCGGCGGCTTCCTGTGCCTTTTTCTTTGCCCGGTATTCCCGTGCTTTCATGCGGTCATACTCCCGTCGCTTTTCAAGGTTACGCGCCCGGTACTCCCTTGAATACTGCCGGTGGTAGGCGCGGCTCTTTTCCTTTTGGGCTTCCTCGATTTTCTCCCGCATTTGCCGGATTTCCTGCTCCGTTGGCTCTGTAAGCTGTGTCACTTCGTTCTCAAATTTGCCGATATAGTTGAAATATATCCCGATGTGCTGAATGGCTTGTTTTGCCCTTTTCTTGTCGCGCTCATGCACTTCAATCCGGCTGATAAACTCGTTGAGAATGGCGGGGGTCAGGTCGGTAAAGGCAGCGTAGCGTTCCGTCAGCTTCAAAAACTTCTGCGCCCGTCCGCCCGCGTTCTCAAAAGCGGATAGCTGCTCTTGCAGCTCGGCAAGCTCCGCTTTCAGCGCATAGTATTCTTCTGAATACTTCTGCGACATTTGCTCATAGCGGTCTTGCGGGATCGTGCCGAGGGCGTTGTCCTCATAGAGCTTGTTCAGCACCTTGTCAATCTGTTCAAGGCGCGTCGTGATTTGCGGGATACGCTTCTGCTGTTTCTTGGTCTTGTCGGTCTGCTGCATGGCAAGGTTCTTTTTCACTAAGGCTTCAAATTCCGCCCAGTTGCTGATAGAATAGTCCTCGATTTTCTTCAGCACTTCCGCGATGGTCTGCATGAGCAAATCCGCGTCAATGATGTGCGGGGAATTGCATTTGGGGTTTTTGGCTTTTCCCTTGTGGTACTCGCTGCAATAGGCAACATGACGCTTGCCGCCATTCCGATAATCTATGCGAATGTGCATTTTCGCACCGCAATCCTTACAGAAAAGCAAGCCCGACAAAGGGTGGATTTCCCCGTCCCCGTTGGGGCGTTTGACGGGCGCATTTTCCAAAATCCGCTGTACGGTTTCAAAGTCGGTGCGGTCAATAATCGGCTCATGCACATTTTCGGTTATCTGCCATTGGCTCCGGTCTACATAGTGGTTCCGCTTGTCGCGGAAGTGCTTTGTGGTCTTGAAGTTGACAACATCACCGCAATACTCCTGCCGTGTGAGGATATGGGTCAGGGTGGCTTTGTTCCACTTATAGCGGTTGGCCTCATTGAGCGCCCTGTTTTTACAGGTTCCCCGCCCGCGCTCTTTCATGTAGAATGTGGGCGTTGGGATTTGCGCCTGCGTGAGATATACGGCAATTTGGTTTCGGTTTTTTCCGTCCAGAAACAGGCGAAAAATCAAACGAACAACTCCGGCGGCTTCCTCGTCGATAATCCAAAAATCCTTGTTGTCCGGGGATTTGACATAGCCATAGGGGGCTTCGGTGGCAATCGGCTTTCCACTCATGCCCTTCGTCTTAATGCCGGTCTTTACTTTCTTGCTGATGTCCTTTGCGTACCACTCCGACATGATGTTGATAAAGGGCGCAAACTCCAATGTATCGGGCTTTTCGCTGTCTATCCCGTTGTTGACTGCGATAAAGCGCACATTGTTCCGTCTGAATATCTCCATCGCATTGCCGACTTGGAGATAGTCACGCCCCCAGCGTGTCAGGTCTTTCATAATGCAGACACCGATTTTCCCGTTCTCTACATCGTCCATCATGCGGGAGTAGGCAGAACGGTCAAAAAATCTGCCGCTTTCGTCATCGTCAATGTAGTGCCGGATATTGGTTAAGTGCTGCCCTCTGGCGTAGTTCTCCAAAAAGATTTTTTGGTTCTGTATCGAGTTACTCTCACCGCCGTCCCTGTCCTCGTCGCCCACGGAAAGGCGGGAGTAAAGGGCTGTAATTTTACTATAATCAGTCATGTGCATAACCTCCTGTGCGTCCATATAGGCTTCCTTTACACTTAAAATTATGCACTCCAGCGGGCGCTGCCATACTCCATACCGTGCCGGTACTTCTTGGCGTTCTTGCTTTTGAGATACACGGCCAATCGCAAGCCAGCGCCGCAGCACAGGCCCACCAGCAGGTCCAGCGGGTGAAAGCTGGGCCACCAGCTGACCAGCGCCACCGGCAGTGTGGAGAAGAACGAGAGCATTTTTGCCGAAGCGTCCGCACCCACGGCCATCCGCCATCCTTCACCGAAGTTGGTTGCGAACAGCCCCATCAGGATATACGGCATATTCAGCAAAAGGAGCTTTTTGATGTCAAGTTGCTTTTTCATCGTTCCAGCTCCTTCCGCTTGTTCCGGTCCACGACGGCGTGTTTTACCAGCTCTTTGAACTGGCTCAGCTTTGCCAGCACGGACGGACGCTCTGTTTTCTGCGCCTTTCTGACCTTCTTGCCGGTGTACTCGGTAAAGGCAGCGGTCAGGGCATCCGCATCGCGGCCTTTGAAAAAGATCAGGTACTTGGGCGGGGAGCTGCTCCGGTCCTTCTTCACCGCATAGTCCACGCCGTATTTCCGGGCGATCTTTTCAAACTCCTTGATGGAGGGGTCGGTAATCTCGATGTTGGAAACGCCCTGGTTCTGGCCGATCAGCTGCTTCACCGTCTGCTTGCCGTGGGGAATCACGGGGGTATCCCGGCTTTTCTGCTTTTGCAGCTTCTTTTCCTTGCGGTGGGCAAGGTACTTGGTGATGGCAGCCTTAAACAGCCGCCCGGTAAACTTTGTTCCGCTGACTACCAGCGTCAAAGTCCTGTTTTCCACTTCCTCCTGCATAGGTCATCGCCTCCTTTCCACGGATTTTGCAGGGGTGGCGCTTGATACTAAGGCGGGACCACCAGCCGCCGCAGCAGGTATTTCAGCATGGCAGGCTCCTTTCAGCGCAGCTGGTCGGAGCGGTCATAGTACAGATGGCCCTGGCGCACTTTGGCATGGCTGAGAATCTTGATATGGCCCTTTTCCTGGTTCTCCAGGCTTTTCTGGTATCCGGCCTCCGTCAGAAACAGGCGGGTCCGTTCGCCTTTCCAGCCCACCGGCGAATCGTGGGTCAACACATCGAAGATAATCATGTGCCGGGTGTCCTCGGCAAACCGCTCCAAATCCATGTACTCATGGCCGTGGTAGTTCTGCGCCCCGGCTTTGAGGCGCATTTCCTCCATCAGCTGGCCCACGGTCTTACGCTCAGGCATGGCGTGCGCCTCCTTTCCCGCGTCCCTGGCCCTTCACGGTCAGGATACCGTCCAGGGTGGTGGCGGTGATCCGCAGGCGCTCGGCGGTGGCAATGTCATTCTTCACGGTCTCGTCGATACCGTGGCCGCAGACCACCAGCACATGGGACCGGCGCAGGTAGTCCCGCGCCATATCCAGCCCGTCCTTGTGTTCCTGGGGAATCTCGTCCTTGAGGAAGGTAGGCAGGAACAGCACCGGGCAGATGGGCGAATACCCGGCGTCGTACACCTGACGGCAGTAGGCCGCAGCGTTCTCAGCGTTCTCATACTGGCTGTTGCTCCAGGGAGCCGTAATGTAAGCAAGGGGTCGTTTCATGGCAAAATCCTTTCTCCCGGTGTGTCCGGGCAGCAGAAAAGCGGCTGTTTACCAGCCGCCTGCGTACATATCGTGGTTGACTTGTGCGGTGTAGTGGTTGCTGATCGTGGTCGGCGCATTAAACAGCACCGCAAGCAGATACTGCTTCATGTTGCGGATTTCGGTGGTATTGTTCCGCAGGCATTCCATGACAAACTCGATGTGGGAGCAATCCAGCTTCAAAAAACGGGAGCGGACCACCTCATGGGGGAAGTCGCTGCCAGCGATCCGGGTGGTTTTCCGCTTGGCGCAGACGGTCTCCACCATCAGCTCCACGATCTCGTCCAGGTCCTCCCGGTAGGTGGTAAACTCCCGGCACAGGTGGTCATACTCGATGTTCTCCAGAATCAAATCCCGATAACTTTCCATCTCTGTGAGCGACATCGCATCCCTTCCTTTCCGTTCCGGCAGCTGTGCTGCCGCTGGCTCCCGGAAGGGAATGGAATCGGTACTTGCTCCCTGAGTAATTGATTTTTGGGTATTTGATTTCTCTATATTTAATTCTGCGGGCTTTTCCGTATCCGGTTTATCCATATACGGGTTTTCCGTATCTGGTGAAGCCGTATCCGGTTCAGCCGTATCCGGCCCAGGCGTTTCCGGCTGCCGGGGCTGGGGCTGCTCATAAATGACATACTCGGTATCGCTGATCCGGCCCTGCCGGTCCCTCAGCTGGTGGCGCACGATGTAACCGGCGGTTTCCAGCTCCCGCAGCGCATTACCGATGGCGTCCACGCCCTCCTTGCAGATTTTCGCAAGGCCACGGGTGGTATAGTTCCAGTCATCCGGCAGGGACAGCATCATGGAAAGCAGCCCCTTGGCCTTCAGGGACAATTCATGGTTCCGCAGGTGATGATTGCTCATTACCGTATAGTCGCGGGTTCTTTCAATCCGAAAGACCGCCATTGACTTCACTCCTTTCTGTTCTCAGGGCATGAAAAAAGCCACAATCCTGTAAAAAGAATTGTGGCAGTTACACTTTTTCATATTTTCTTGCGTGGAACCAATACAGCGGCCTTTGCGATTTCGGCTTAGAAAATGGTCCCGGTTCCTGAGAAAACGGGAGGGTCTGCAAAACCCGGTCAATGTCGGTGGATTCCATGTCATATTGGGACTGGCAGTTTTCCCGGATGGCATCCTTGATGCTCTGGACAGTACACATATTCATTCCTTTCCTTTCGTAGTGATGATGGGTTTACGGGTGGCGGCGGCGCTTGTCCGGCTTGAAGTCGAGGACATGGCCCTCGATCACACGGGCATACCGCTTGATTTTGATTTCCCGGCGCTTCTGGCTTACGAGGGCGGCCTGATACCCGTCCTCCGTGAGAAACAGCCGCATTTCATCACCGGGACTACCGTAGGAGCAGGGACGCAGGACGGAAAACTCGATCATCCATCGGGTGCTGTCCTGGAAACGCTCCACGGCGAGAATGTTGTGTCCTTTCAGCTCACGGGCTGAAATATCCCTCATAGGCGGCTCCTTTCATCGTTCCTGGTCTCTCTGGCGCTTTTTCTGCCATGCCTCCAGCAGCTTGATGATAGTTTCCTGCATCCGCTGGGGCGTATAGCTTTTGGGGAAATACTTCCGCAGGGTGTCGGAGGTGAAAGTCACTTTGTCGAGATCACTTTTCTTTTCCTCACCCATGATGACACGCATCATATCGAGGGTCAGATGTCCCTCCTGGCTGTATTTCTTGAGCCGCTGCGCCTGGGAGAGAGAGGGGGTAGCCTGTTCGCTGTCCATCGCGTCCAGCAAGTCCCGCTGTTCCTCTTTTTTGAGGAAAGACAGCTCATAAGCCGGGTTGAGGGCGATTTTCTTTTCATCTACCATATCCAGCAGTTCGGGGATAAGCTCCGTCAGGCGGATATAGCGTTGCACCTGCCTCTGGCTTTCACCGGCTTGGCTTGCAACAAGCTGAATAGAAGTCTGCGACTTCTCGCCAACTTGGCGAGAAGTTAAGTCAGAGCGTTCCCCTTGATGTTTGATGGCCTCCAGCTTCATGCGGTATGCAAATGCTCTTTCACTGGGGAGCAGGCTTTCCCGTTGCAAGTTGCTGTCCACCATGATGATGGTGGCGGCATCATCGTCCAGGTCTCGGACAATGACAGGCATGGTTTCTTTCTCGGCCAGCTCACTGGCCCGGTGCCGCCTGTGACCGGCAACCAGCTCATAGCCGCCTTCCGGGTCCGGGCGGGCAATCGCCGGAACCAGAACACCATACTGCCGAACACTGTCGGCGGTCTCCATCATGGCCTCGTCATCCTTGACTTTGAAGGGATGGTTCTTGAAAGGATGCAGCTCAGACAGCGGGATTTCCCGTACTTTTTCCAGCTTGGCATCCTGGCGGCTTTCTTCGGTGGAAAACAAGTCATCGTATGGAGCCAGTTCTACTTTTTTCGCGCTGCTTTTCAAGTTTTATCACCTCCTTGGTCAGATTCTTGTAGCCCTCGGCCACCTTGCCATTAGGGTCATGGGCAAAAATGCTTTTGCCCTCGGCGCTGATCTCCTTTGCCCGGACAGAATGGGGAATCTCGGTGCCGAACACCTTGATTTTGCTGCCATAGGTCTCCCGCAGCAGGGCAGCGATCTCCTTGGCAAAGTTGGTGCGGTTGTCCACCATCGTCAGCAATATGCCGTCGATCTGGAGCTTGGGGTTGATTTGCCGCTTCACCTTATTTACGGTCTGGAGCAGCTGTTCCAGGCCCTTGGCGGGCAGATACTCCGCCTGAACGGGGATTATGACCCTGTTGGCGGCGGCCAGGGCGTTGACCGTGAGCATACCCAGGGATGGCTGACAGTCAATCAGGATATGGGAATACTGTCCCTTGAGCGTGTCCAGATACTGCCGCAGGATGGTCTCACGGCTCATGGCATTCACCAGGGAGACCTCCATACCGGAGAGCTGGATGTCGGCGGGCATCAGGTCAACCCCCTCCGGGTGGTGCAAGATACCCTCGCCAGGGCGCAGCGGCTCGTCCATCAGAATACGGCCCATAGCGTCGGACAGTGTAAAGGGCAGCTTGTCCGGCTGGGGGTGGCCCAAGCTGATGGTCAGGCTGCCTTGCGGGTCTCCGTCGATCAGCAGCACTTTCTTTCCGGCCTGGGCCAGCCCGATCCCCAGGTTCGCGCAGGTGGTTGTCTTGCCAACGCCGCCTTTCTGGTTGGCGATGGCGATGATTTGCGTGTTCAATGACTTCACCTCATTTCTGAATTGTTCTATGGCTTCTGGAAATAGAAAAAGCCGCCACTTCAAAAATTGAAAGTGACGGGCTTTTCTTATCCCGGAATGAAATTCCTCGGAAACGCAAAAAGCGCCCAGTAAAAAATACTGAGCGCTTGGCGATTAGATTTATTCTCTTTTGTTCAAATTAGGTCAAATTCAGACAAACCGTTTTCACGAAAAAGGTCTCTTGGAGATGTATAAATAAACATCCCCTTGGCAGCCCAAAATCGCATCTCAGTTGTCCTATTTTTTAACCCATAAGCCCTCTTTTTGGGGTGGTTGTCCACCATTTAACCCATAGAAAACGGGTTAAAAGAGGCTTCGTTGTGTCAAATTGCGTCAAACCTTTTAAAAAGGAAAAACCCCGGAAACTGCGTAGTTCCGGGGTTTTTGACCACTTTTGATAAAGTTTAGCGCTTGGAGAACTGGGGAGCGCGGCGGGCGGCCTTCAGACCGTACTTCTTGCGCTCCTTCATGCGAGGATCGCGGGTCAGGAAGCCGGCAGCCTTCAGGGCGGCACGGTACTCGGGGTTGACCTGCAGCAGGGCACGGGCAATGCCGTGACGGATGGCGCCGGCCTGGCCGGTCACGCCGCCGCCCACGACGGTAGCCTCGATGTCAACCTTGCCCAGGGTCTCGGTGGTGGCCAGAGGCTGACGCACGATCAGCTTCAGGGTCTCCAGGCCAAAGTAATCGTCAATGTCCCGGCCGTTGATGGTGATAGCGCCGGTACCATTGGGGAACAGATGCACACGGGCCACGGAGGACTTGCGGCGGCCAGTGCCATACAGATAAGGCTTCTTGCTCTTATACATTCTCTTGTACCTCCTGCTTAGTTCGCGGCCCAGGCTTCGGGCTTCTGGGCGGTGTGAGGATGCTCAGCGCCGCGGTAGATGTGCAGGCGGGACAGAGAATCCTTGGTGATGATGTTGCGGGGCATCATGCCGCGGACGGCCACACGCATGGCCAGCTCGGGCTTCTGCTGCATCAGCAGGCGGTAGGGAGTCTCCTTCAGGCCGCCCACCCAGCCGGAGTGGGTGCGGTAATACTTCTGCTCCAGCTTCTTGCCGGTCAGAACGGCCTTCTCAGCGTTGACGATCACGACGTAGTCGCCGCAGTCGGCATGGGGAGTGTACTCGGGCTTGTGCTTGCCCCGCAGCAGGGTGGCGGCGGTGGCGGCAGTCTTGCCCAGGGGCTTACCAGCCGCATCGAGGATATACCACTTGCGGACGATGTTCCCCTTGTTGGCCATAAAAGTGGACATGGTGAAACCTCCAATTTTGATATCTAAAAAAATATGTCTAAACAGAATACAGGCCCCAATCTTTACGATTGGAGCGTTTTGTATTATAATACCGTAGTTCCAAAGTGTCAACACGTTTTCTGATTTTTTTAAATTACGATTTGCTTTTCTCTTGTTTTCTCGCTTATACTCTCTTGATCTCTTGTTTTCTCAATTTCATTTTTTGATTTTTTCGAGGTGCTTATGAACAAGATCCTGAGCTATGTCCGCCGCTGTGTGGAGGACTACGACATGATCCAGGCCGGAGACCGGGTGGCGGTTGGAGTTTCCGGCGGCAAGGACTCCCTGGTGCTCCTCACCGCTCTGGCCCGGCTGCGGGAGTTTTACCCCAAGCCCTTCACCGTGGAGGCCTATACCTTAGATATGGGCCACGTGGATGGAGGCGTGGGGATGGACTTTGCCCCGGTGGCGGAGTACTGCAAGCAGATCGACGTGCCCTTCACTCTCCTCCCCTCCGAGATCCACCACATCATCTTCGACCTGCGGAAGGAGAAGAACCCCTGCTCCATGTGCGCCAAGATGCGCCGGGGGGCACTGCATAACGCCCTGAAGGAGCACGGCATCTCCAAGATCGCCCTGGGCCACCACTTTGACGACGCGGTGGAGACCTTCTTCCTCTCCCTGTTCTACGAGGGGCGGCTGTCCTGCTTCCAGCCGGTGACCTGGCTGGACCGGATGTGCATCAGCCAGATCCGCCCCCTGCTCTACTGCGGGGAAGGCCTCATCCGCAACGCCGCCGAGCGCAACAACCTGCCGGTGGTATTCAACCCCTGCCCCGCCGACGGCTACACCAAGCGGCAGGAGGTCAAGGAACTGATCAAAACCCTGGACAAGCAGTATCCCGGCCTGAAAAGTCGGGTGTTCGGCGCCATGCAGGGGCTGCCCCTCCCCGCCTGGGGTCCGGTGGAGCACCGCCGGGTGCCGCCTCCGGAAGAGCTTTGAGCAAAGTCCCCGGAATGGGTCTATCCCGTTCCGGGGCTTTTTTGTTTCCAGCTATCTCCTCTTGACTGGTACGTTTGTTCGATATATAATGTTCGTACACCAGTTCGAAAAAGGAGGAGAGCACCGTGGAGCTGCTGGACAAGCTGACGACTCTGGCTGACGCCGCCAAATACGACGCCGCCTGCACCTCCAGCGGGGTGGACCGGGGCGGCGGCCGGGGCGGGCTGGGCAGCACCATGGCCGCCGGGTGCTGCCACTCCTTTTCCGCCGACGGCCGGTGCATCTCCTTATTAAAGGTACTGATGACCAACCGGTGCATCTACGACTGCCAGTACTGCGTCAACCGCCGGTCCAACGACCTGCCCCGCACCGCCTTCACTCCCCGGGAGCTGGCGGAGCTCACCATCGGCTTTTACCGGCGCAACTACATTGAGGGGCTCTTTCTCTCCTCCGCCGTATGGGGCAGCCCGGACCGTACCACCGAGGCCATGATCCAGGCTCTGCGGCTGTTGCGGCAGGAGTACGGCTTTCACGGCTACATCCACGCTAAGGCCATCCCAGGGGCTGACCCGGGGCTCACCCGGCAGCTGGGGCTGCTGGCCGACCGTTTGAGCGTCAACATCGAGCTGCCCAGCGAGGACAGCCTCCACAGGCTGTGTCCCGACAAACAGAAGGGAGCCATTCTGGCGCCCATGGCTCAGATCCGGGATGGCATCCAGGTGTCCAAGGGGGAGCTGGTCAAGTACAAACACGCTCCCCGGTTTGCTCCGGCGGGTCAGTCCACCCAGATGATCATCGGAGCCACCCCGGAGAGCGACAAACACATCCTCACCCTCACCCAAGCGCTGTACGACAAGTACAAGCTGAAGCGGGTGTTTTACTCGGCCTATATGCCGGTGTCGGACAGTTCCCTTCTTCCCGCCCGGCAGGACTTCAAGCCGCCCCTCCTGCGGGAGCACCGGCTGTACCAGGCCGACTGGCTGCTGCGGTTCTACCACTTCCGGGCGGAGGAGCTGCTGGACGAGGCCCATCCCAACTTCAATCCTCTGGTGGACCCCAAGTGCTCCTGGGCCTTGGGACATATGGAGTTTTTCCCGGTGGAGGTCAACCGGGCGGACTATGAGGCTCTGCTGCGGGTGCCCGGTATTGGTGTGGTGTCAGCCAAACGCATCCTCACCGCCCGGCGGTGCGGGCCCCTCACCTTTGAGGGGCTGAAGAAGCTGGGGGTGGTGCTGAAGCGGGCCCAGTACTTCCTCACCTGCTCGGGAAAGATGCTGGAGGGCCTACGGGTCAATCCTGACGGGGTGCTCCGCCATCTGGTGGCCCAGGAGCGGCCTATGCTGGCCCAGGGGGCGCCGGAGCAGCTGTCCCTGTTCGAACAGACGGGATAAGGAGGATCACATGGGCTGGACTCAGGTCAGTTACCACTATGACGGCAGCTTTGCCGGATTTTTGTGCTGTGTGTTTGAGGCCTACCTCCACAAAGAGGCTCCCGCCTGCTTCCTGGGGCCGGAGGACGGGCGGTTCTCCCTGTGGCCGGAGCGGCAGGTGACCACCGACCAGGCCCACGCCAGACGAGTCTATCAGTCCCTGGACAAAAAGATCGGCGTACAGGGGCGGCATCTGGTGGTCCACGGCTTCCTCACCTGCCTGCCGGAAAAGGAGCTGGTTCTGTGGGAGTTTTTGCGGCTTGGCTATGAACGCGGCCCGGGGGTAGTGCGGGACCTCACTGACGACCGGGTGAACATCCTCTCCAAAGCCGTCCAGCACCTCACCGGAGAGGCCCACCAGTTCAAGGGATTTACCCGTTTTTCCGAGCAGGAGGGGCTGCTCATCGGGGAGATCGAGCCCAAGAATCGGGTACTTCCCCTGCTGCGGTCTCATTTCTGCACCCGATACAGCCGGGAATCCTTTGTCCTCTACGATCGCACCCACAAGGAGGCCCTGTTTTACCAGCCGGGTCAGTGGGCTATTGTCCCCTTGGCGGAGTTCCATCTGGATCTGCCCGGGCAGGAGGAGCTGGACTATCGGCGGCTGTGGCGGCGGTTTTACAACACCATCTCCATTGAAGGACGGTACAATCCCAAGTGCCGTATGACCCACATGCCCAAGCGTTACTGGAATACCATGACCGAATTTCAAACGGAGCAAACGGGATTACCCTCATAAAGAAAAGCCCCGCTCTGCGCTAAGCGCGGAGCGGGGCTTTATCGCTGAATATTAAGTAATGAGATAGTAGCCCGTAGGCGCCCGGAAATAGGTCTGCATCGGCATGGTGACAGGCTCGCCCTTAAAGTCCCGGTCAAACCAGCGGGGCACGGGACGCTCCGCCTCAATGGCACGGAAAAAGGCAGTGATCTGCTCCGCCGTCTCAGAGACGGCGCCCTCCATCAGCCGGTCCAGATGGGCGTTGCTCTCCTTGGCTGAGGGGTGGGGTTTGCGCTTCAATGCCACGCCCTTGGCGGAGCGGATGGGCAGCGCATGGCTCACCGCACCGATGACCTTGCCGGCAGCCCGGCCATTGGAGCGGGCAAAAATGTTCAGATACAGGTGCATGGAGCGGCAGGCCCAGTGCATCTGACGGGGAGAGGCATGGTAATAGGCCCGGGATGCGGCGTCCCACACCTGGGAGTTACGCCCGGGGATCCGGGGCAGATATGCCCGCTCAAAACCGTCCAGCCCGTCGTTCTCAATGAGCATCCGGTCGTACTCACCCTCCATGGCCATATGGGAGATGGGGCCATCCACGGCCCGCTGGTTCACATAGCCGTGGCAGGCATTGTCCAGGGCCAGGTGGCACAGGAAACCGGCCCCGTAGCCCACCGACATGGGCACATCCTCTTCAATAGCCTGGCGCAGCCGCTCTACCGCCGGAAGGGCAGACTTGCGGTGCATCCGCACCCCCTCCCGCCGGACGGCGTTGGGGCGGATGGGCTGGTAGAAAAACAGGGGGTCCGGGCCCAGACAGCCCAGATCAAAAGCCTCCCGCTCCTCCTCAATGGCGCGGGCCAGCTTCGGCGGCAGATCTGCCAGCACTCTGTCTCCAAATTTCAGATGGGCGTAGTAATTCGGCATAATTGGCGCTCGCTCCTTCTTATGTATCCAGAAAAACAATCCCAACGTTTATATTATATCATGCCTGCTATAAAATTGGAACCAGAATCTGCTTCAGACCGGCTTCTCTGTCCCTTCCATTTTCTTCAGCTTCTTGTACAGCAGGGTGCGGTGGATCCCCAAACGCTCCGCGGCTTTGGACACGGAGCCGCCGCAGTCCTCCATGGCCTGGCGGATATAGGCCTGCTCAAACTCGGCGCACGCCTGGTGCAGGGGCAGTCCCTCCCGGGGCTCCTCTGCCGTCTCCGAGCTTTCGGCCACCGCCTCCATCGCGGGAGGGGCAATATCCATCCGCCCTGAGATGGCGTACCGCTCTATCACATTGCGCAGCTCACGGATATTGCCGGGCCAGGGATATTCCAGGAGCCCGCGCTCCATCTCCGGAGTAAGCACCCGCTCCAGATCATATTTCCGGTTGTTCCTGGACAAAAACAGTCGGGCCAGAGGCAGGATATCCTCCCTGCGCTCCCGCAGCGGCGGCAGGAACAGCGGCATTACATTCAGGCGATAGTAGAGATCTTCTCTGAATTTGTGCTCCGCCACCATCCGCTTCAGATCCCGGTTGGTGGCAGCGATCACCCGCACGTCCGTGCGGATCATTTTCGTGCCGCCCACCCGCATCACCTCGCCGGTCTCCAGCACCCGCAGCAGCTTGGCCTGCATGGACAGGGACAGCTCACCCACCTCGTCCAGAAACAGCGTGCCCTGATCCGCCATTTCAAACAGGCCCGGCTTGCCGGAATTCCTGGCGCCGGTAAAGGCCCCCCGCTCATAGCCAAAAAACTCCGACTCCACCAGCTCCGCTGGAATGGCTGAGCAGTTTACAGGGACAAAAGGCTGGTTGGTGCGCTTGCTGTTATGATAAATATAGTTGGCCAGCACATCCTTTCCTGTGCCTGTCTCACCGCAGATCAGCACCGTGCTGTCCATTCTGGCCAGATACAGCGCATCTCCAAACGCCGCTTTGGCGGCAGGAGAATCAAACACAAGACCCTCTGCCGCTCCCTGCCGGGCATCCAGATACTCGGCAATGTCTTTATAGTTCTGAAAGCTGGTCCGCTCTGTATCCACGTACTGAGAAAAGGCAGTCAGCATGCGCTTGGGAATGGAAAACTGCGCACTCATGACCACCTCGCCTTGTTCATCAAAAATGGGCTCGATGTGGGTAAACAGCTCGTCCCCCCAGCGGCTGACGTTGTAGGCGTTAAAGGGCTGCTTTTTCTGGTAGAGCTCCTGAGAAACGGAGCGCAGCCACAGCTTCTGCTCCCGCAGCTCCTCCAGCGTCATGCCCGTCAGCTCCTCCTTCGTCATGTGGATGGAAGCCGCCATCTTCTCATTGACGTATAGGATCTTATGATTGCGGTAGGTCACAAAAATATTTCCGAAATAGCTGTCCAGCACCCGCTCGGCATAGGCGGCAAATTCCTTGGGGTATCGTTCAATCAGCTCCTGAATGGTCACCCATCCCGCCCCCTTATATCAAATAGGCTACAAATTTTGAAGCAAAATTGATACATTGTATCATTTTTGCTTCACTCTTTCCCAAGCATCCTATCACAAAACGTCCCATTTCTCAAGGCTTTTCCCGCCCACCTCCCTCTCTTTTCAATTTGGCACAGCATTTGCTCTTCTTCTGTGCAGTTCCGAACCGGAGAAAGGAGGCACAGGCCACAGCAAACGCTGTTTGCACAGGTATGTAACAGAAAAAGAAAGCAGGGAGGAATCAAGTATGGAACTTTGGTTGAGTATCGTTGGCTTTCTCGTCGTAATCGGGATCATTGTATCCATCATGAGCAAAAAACTGTCCACTATGGTGGCCCTTTCCGTCATTCCCCTGATCGGTGCGGTCCTGGTGGGCGAATTCTCCAGCATTCCCGACTTTTTGTCGGCCGGCATCTCCACCGTGGCTGTCAATGGCGTGATGTTCGTATTCGCCATTTTGTTCTTCGGCACCATGATGACCGCCGGCGCCTTTGACCCCATCGTACGTTTTATCATCCGCTGCTGCCGCGGCAATCCCTTGTATGTGTGCATCGGCACCTATGCACTCTCCATCGTGGGCCACCTGGACGGCTCGGCAACCACTACGGTGCTGCTGGTGTGCGGCGCCATGGTCCCCATTTACAAGCAGATGCACATGCGGCTGCGGAATCTGGCCTGCATCCTGGCTATGGGCTCCGGCCTGATGAACATCTCCCCCTGGGGCGGCCCCACGCTGCGGGCTTCCGTGGTCATGGAGGCCGACCTGACCCAGTTCTTCCAGCCCATGCTGGTACCCATCCTGCTCACCATCGCCGTGGGCATTATCCCCGTGGTGCTGCTGGGCCTGTCCGAGGTCAAGCGGCTGAAGGCGGAGGGCTTTGACTACAGCTCTGTGGTAACCCAGCACCAGGAGGCCGAGCTCAGCGAGGAGGAGCGCTCCCTGCTGCGGCCCAAGCTGGTGGTACCCAACCTCATCCTCATCGTGCTGGTCGTTGCCCTCATGATCTCCGGCATCCTCACCCCCGGCGCCGCCTTCCTCACCGGAACCGCGGTAGCCTGGATCATCAACTACCGCAAGCTGTCCGACCAGCAAAAGATCATCCGTCTCCACGGCGCCAATGTGGTATTCGTGGTCAGCGCCCTCTACGGCGCCGGCGTCCTCATGGGTGTACTGACCGAGTCCGGCATGGCCACCGCCATGGCTAACACCCTGGTCAGTCTGATTCCCGACGCTCTGGCTCGCTTCGTCCCCTTCCTGGTGGGCATCTTCGCCGTTCCGCTGTCTCTGGTCTTCGACGCGGACACCTTCTATTACGGCATCCTGCCCGTACTTACCCAGAGCGCTTCCGCTATGGGACTTTCCGGCGAGGGAATCTGCTACGCCGCACTGGTGGGTCAGCTCACTCTGGGCTGGGCCATCACCCCCCTTACTCCGGCCACTCTGCTGCTCAGCGGCATGTGCGACCTGGATCTGGGCGAGCATCAGAAGTTTACCATCAAGTTTGTCTGGCCCCTCTCTATCGTACTGCTGATCTTCCTGACCCTGTTCGGGCTGATCATCTGACAGAGGCCGCGTATCACCAAGAAAGGATCTGTTTGACATGAAGAAAATTCGCATCGGCGGCGGCGCCGGCTTTGCAGGCGACCGTGTGGACCCTGCGGTCACGCTGATCCGCCAGGGCAAGCTGGACTACATCATCTTCGAGTGTCTGGCCGAGCGCACCATCGGCCTGGCCCGGCAGGAAATGCTGCAGGACCCCACCAAGGGTTACAGTCGCCTGCTGGAATACCGGCTGTCCCAGGTTCTGAAGCCCGCAAAAGAGCACGGGGTGAAGATTATCACCAATATGGGCGCGGTCAATCCTCAGGCCGCTGTGGCCAAGGCGATGGAGATTGCCAAAGCGCAGGGCATCACCGGCCTGAAATTTGCAGCTGTCACCGGGGACAGCGTCTATGAGACGCTGGACGAGTATGACAGCCAGCCTATTCTGGAGTTCCCCGGCCGTGTGGGAGACTGGAAGGAGCGCATCGTCTCCGCCAACGCCTATATGGGCGCGGAGGGGATCATCGAGGCGCTGCGCAACGGCGCCGACGTGGTAATCACCGGCCGGGTATCCGACCCCACGCTGACCCTGGCGCCCCTCTGCTTTGAATACGGCTGGACGGCCGAGAACCAGCGGGAGCTGGGCCAGTGCATTCTGGCCGGTCATCTTCTGGAATGCGGCGGGCAGGTCACCGGCGGATATTACGCCGATCCGGGCTATAAGGATGTCCCTGATCTGGACAATCTGGGCTTCCCCCTGGTGGAGTTTGACGAGACCGGCCACTTTGTACTGACCAAGGTGGAGGGCACCGGCGGTCTGGTGTGCGTGGATACCTGCAAGGAGCAGATGCTCTATGAGATCCATGACCCCACAGCTTACTTTACCCCCGACGCCATCGCGGACTTCTCCCAGGTGCGCTTTACCTCCGATGGTAAGGACCGGGTATCCGCCTGGGGCGCCACCAGCCACGGCGTACCCCAGACGCTGAAGGTCAACGTTTGCTACCGGGACAGCTTCATCACCGACTGCGAGATCAGCTACGGCGGCAGCAACGCCCTGGAGCGGGCCCGGCTGGCCGGAGATGTGTTCCTGAAGCGGCTGGATCGTCTGGGCGTCCAATACAGCGAGACCCGGGTGGATTACATCGGCTACAACTCCCTGTACCGGGATAAGATCGGCGCTCTGCTCTGCAGCGCGCCGCCGGGAGAGGTCCGGCTCCATGTGGCGGTTCGGACGGACGACCGCGCAAACGCTGTCAAAGTCTCCAACGAAGGGGACTCCATCTACACCAACGGGCCTGCCGGCGGCGGCGGCGCCACCATGCATATTTCGGAGATCATTTCTGTGTTCTCCTTCTTCCTGCCCCGGGACAAGGTAAAGCCCCAGGTCACATACGAGGTGATTTGATATGAAGCTGAAAGAGATCTGCCACTCCCGCACCGGAGACAAGGGGGATATCTCCAACATCTCCCTGATCCCCTGGAATGAAGCGGACTATCCCATGCTGAAGGAAAAGGTGACCGCCCAGCGGGTCAAGGAATATTTCTCCGACATCTGCAAAGGAACTGTAACCCGCTATGAGGTGGACGGCATCTGCGCCCTGAATTTCGTCATGGAGCAGGCGCTGGGCGGCGGCGTGCTCCGGAGCCTGGCTATGGACAAGCACGGAAAGGCCCTGAGCTCCGCCCTGCTGGAGATGGAGGTGGAATAAATGTTCCGCTTTCAGCCCGGGCGCACCTACCAGATGCCGGTCCATTTCGGACCCTGCTGCGGGCCCAGGAGCGGTCCCCTGGGCGAGCGCTTTTTTGCCGATGGGCCTCAGACCAGCATCCAGCATTCCCTGGTCTATGAGACCTCTCCTCAGCTTCTGGAGAACTATCTTCCGGAAGGCTTCTCTCTCAGGAGCCCTCACGTCATCGTCACCCACAAAATGCACCGCGATCTGCCCTGGCTGGCAGGACGGGGCTATAATGTGGTCACCTTCAACACCCCCGTCACCTATCGCGGGCAGAAGGAGACCATAACGGGGCGCTACCAGCTGGCTATCTGGGAAAACCACGCCGATCCCATCCTCTGCGGCCGGGAGCAGCTGGGCTACTCCAAGCTATACGCAGAGATCGAAGATCTCCACACCTTCCGTGAGTGGTCCAGCGCTCAGCTCTCCTCCTGGGGCTTCCCCTTCCTGGAGCTGCGCTTCCGCAGGCAGCAGCCTCCTGCCGGGGAAGATGCCCTTCTTCCCTTTGTCTCCGATCCAGAGGATCAGGGGCTGCTCCACTATAAATACATTCCCCACACCGGTGACGGCTTTTCCGCCGCGGACACGGCTTACGTGACCCTCTCCCCCAGCGGCTTCGTGCCGCCCGAGGGTCTGCCGCCCCTCCCTCCGCCGGAGCGCCACTGGTGTACCGGCTCTCTCTCCTGGCAGATCCCCTCATGGGAGGATATGCCCACGCAGTACCATGTGGTGCAGGGATTGGCCGCCCTGCCTGTCCTGCGTGTTCTGGGCGGCTGGAGCACCAAGCTGAAGCATTACAACGATGTGTACGACCAGCGCCCCGTTCTTTGATTCGCTTTCTTTCACTTCTCTCTTATCTATGCAAAAGGAGCACCGCGAAATCGCGGTGCTCCTTTTGCGTGTATCCATATAACTTTTGCTCAGCCACCCAGGTAAGCTTTCTTCACGGCCTCGTCGGCCAACAGCTCCTTGCCGGGGCCGGAGAGGGTGACCCGTCCGGTCTCCAGCACGTAGCCGCGGTCGGCCACGCTGAGGGCCATCTGAGCGTTCTGCTCCACCAGCAGGATGGTGGTGCCCGCCTGGTGCAGCTGCTTGATGATATCGAAGATCTGCTCCACCAGGATGGGAGCCAGGCCCATGGAGGGCTCATCCAGCATCAGCAGCTTGGGGTTGGACATGAGGGCACGTCCCATGGCCAGCATCTGCTGCTCGCCGCCGGATAGGGTGCCCGCCACCTGCTTCCGGCGCTCCTTCAGACGGGGGAACTGGGCGTACACCTTCTCCATATTGGGGGCAATGGTGGAGTTGGGCTGGGTAAAGGCGCCCATCTCCAGGTTCTCCTCCACCGTCATCTGGAGGAACACCCGCCGGCCTTCCGGCACCTGGGCCAGGCCGTGGGCCACCAGCTTGTCGGGAGGCACGCTGCCGATATCCTTGCCCATAAACTCGATGGAGCCGGTGCGGGAGCGGAGCAGGCCGGAAATGGTCTGCAGGGTGGTGGACTTGCCGGCGCCGTTGGCGCCGATGAGGGTGACGATCTCACCGTCGTTGACCTCAAAGGACACGTCCTTGATGGCGTGGATGGCGCCGTAGTAGACGTTGATGTTATTGACCTTCAGCATGGCGTCAGCCCTCCTTCTTCTGGCTGCCCAGGTAGGCCTCCACCACCTTGGGGTTGGCCTGGATCTCAGCGGGGGTACCCTTGGCGATGATCTGACCGAAGTTGAGCACGCAGATGCCCTCGCAGATGCCCATGACCAGGTTCATATCGTGCTCGATGAGCATGATGGCAATCTGGAAGGTGTCCCGGATCTTCAGGATATTTTCCATCAGGTCTGCGGTCTCGGAGGGGTTCATGCCCGCCGCCGGCTCGTCCAGCAGCAGCAGAGAGGGGTTGGTGGCCAGGGCGCGGATGATCTCCAGCCGGCGCTGGGCTCCGTAGGGCAGAGAGCCAGCCTGGTGATTGGCCAGGTCCTGCATGTCGAAGATGCTCAGCAGCTCCATAGCGCTGTCGTGGGCCAGCTTTTCCTTCTTCCAGTAGCCGGGCAGGCGGAGCACGCCGCTCCACATGGGATAGCGGATCTGATTGTGGAGGCCGATCTTCACGTTGTCCTCCACGGTCAGCTTGTCAAACAGACGGATGTTCTGGAAGGTACGGGCGATGCCCGCCTTATTCACCTGCACGGTATTCATGCCGTGGGTATCCTTGCCGTCCAGCAGGATGGTGCCCCGGGTGGGCTGGTACACCTTGGTCAGCAGGTTGAACACCGTGGTCTTGCCCGCGCCGTTGGGGCCGATGAGGCCGGCGATCTCGGTGCGGCCCACGGTGAGGTTGAACTCGTTGACGGCGGTCAGGCCGCCGAAGTCGATGCCCAGGTGCTGGCACTCCAGGATGGGGGGCTTATCCACGTCTCGCTCGGGGACGATGGAATGGCTGGGCACAGGCACCATTTTGGTGGGCTGCTTGTTCTTGAGCCGCTCGTTCACTGTACCGCGCCTCCCTTCTCGGCTTCTTCCTTCCTGGCCTTCCGGCCGGCGAAGGTAAATACGCTTTTCAGCATGGGGTTGTTGGTGACCAGCATCACCAGGATCAGGACGATGGCGTACACCAGCATCCGGTACTCATCCAGGTTGAAGTTACGCAGCAGCTCGGGCAGGTAGGTCAGGAAGGCTGCGGCGATGATGGAGCCGCGGATGTTGCCGATGCCGCCCAGCACCACGAACACCAGGATCAGGATGGAGGTGTTGAAGTCGAACTTCTTGGGTGCCATGGAGGAGTAGTTCATGGCGTACAGCACGCCGGCGGCGCCCGCCAGCACGGCGGAGGTGACGAAGGCCATCAGCTTGTACTTGGTGGCGCCGATGCCCACGCTCTCAGCGGCGATGCGGTTGTCCCGCAGGGCCATGATGGCCCGGCCGGAGCGGCTGTTGATCAGGTTCAGGGCGATGGTAAGGGTAATGAGGATCAGGATGAAGCCGGCGGTGAAGGTGGCCAGCTTCACGTTGCTGGTAAAGCCCATGGGGCCCTTCAGGATGGACTTGCCGCCCTCGGCCAGGCCCAGGGCCATCTCGTTCTGGAGGGAGAAGTGGAGACCGTTCTCGTCCACGCCCACATAGAGCACGTTGAAGATGTTGCGGATGATCTCGCCGAAAGCCAGGGTGACGATGGCCAGGTAGTCGCCCCGCAGACGCAGCACGGGTACGCCCACGATGACACCAGCCACACCGGCCAGCACCGCGCCGATGATCATGGCCACAGTCAGGCGCAGGGCGGCATTGGGAATGGCCTCCTGCAGGGAAGCCGCGGCCACCACGCCGGAGAAGGCGCCCACGCTCATAAAGCCCGCGTGGCCCAGACTCAGCTCACCGGAGATGCCTACCACCAGGTTCAGAGCGATGGCCATGACCACATAGGCGCAGATGGGCACCAGCTGGCCCTGGATGGAGGGAGACAGCAGGCCGCCGGCGTTGCAGATCTGGAGGATGATGAAGGCGGCGATAACGATGCCGTAAGTAATACAGTTATTGACCAGCCGCTTGCGGCCGGGAGAAAGCTTTTTCATATCCGCCACCTCACACTTTCTCGCGGATGGTCTTGCCCAGCAGACCGGCGGGCTTGACCAGCAGCACGATGATGAGCACGGCGAACACCACCGCGTCGGAGATGTTGGTGTTGATCACCTTGGCAAAGGTCTCGATGATGCCCAGCAGGATGCCGCCCAGCATAGCGCCGGGGATGGAGCCGATGCCGCCGAACACGGCGGCGGTAAAGGCCTTGATGCCGGGCAGGGAGCCGCTGGTGGGGATCAGGTTCTTGTAGCTGGAGAAGAGCAGGGCGCTGGCGATAGCAGCCAGAGCGGAGCCGATGGCGAAGGTCATGGAGATGGTGCGGTTGACATTGATGCCCATGAGCTGAGCCGCCGCCTTATCCTCCGAGCAGGCCCGCATGGCCTTGCCCATCTTGGTCTTGCTGGTGAACCAGGTGAGGGCCAGCATGATGACGATACAGGCCAGCACCGTGACCAGGGACACGTAGGTGATGTTCACACCGCCGATGGACAGGGAGCCCTCAGGAATGACGGAGGTAAACACCTTGGGGTTGGCGCTCCACAGCAGCAGAGCGGCGTTCTGCAAAAAGTAGCTGACGCCGATGGCGGTGATCAGTACCGCCAGGGAGGACGCCTGCCGCAGGGGCTTGTAGGCCAGACCTTCAATGACCACGCCCAGGATGGTACACACCACCACGGCCAGCAGAATACCAATGATGGGATTCAGGCCAAAGCTGCCGGTGGCAAAGAAAATCACATAGGCACCTACCATAATAATGTCGCCGTGGGCAAAGTTCAGCATCTTGGCGATGCCGTACACCATGGTGTAGCCCAGGGCGATGATGGCGTAGACGCTGCCCAGACTGATGCCAGTGATCAGATTATTGAGGAAGCTCAAACCATTCACCTCTCTCTATATACTCTCAAACACTCTGTATGGCAGAAACATCAGCGGCCCGGACGGGCTGCGGATGTGTCCGCCATACAAACGGATAACATGGGGAAAAGCGGGCTGCCGGGCGCGCCGGCAACCCGCTTTCATTCCTATGTCAGCGGATGCTGATACACTTACTGAGTGACGTACACGCCGCCCTCGACCTTGACGACCACGGGAGCCTTGGAGACCTCACCGTTGGTGGACCAGGTCATGCCGGTACCGGTCAGGCCATCCACGCTGAAGTCGGCGGAGGTGAACTGGGCAATCAGAGCCTCGCAGATCTCCTGAGCGCTCATGTCGGCGGTGACGCCAGCGGCGGTGCAGGCCTCGTAGATGGCATACATGCAGTCATAGCCGTCAGCAGCGAACTGGTTGGGGATGCCGCCGTAAGCAGCCTCGTACTCGCTGACGAAGGTCTTGGTGCGCTCGTCCTCGCCCCAGGCGTTGAAGGGAGTCATGAGCATCAGGCCCTCGGCCAGGCTCACGTCAAAGCCCTCCATATCCAGGATGCCGTCCATGCCGTCGCAGCCGAAGAAGGTGGGCTCATAGCCCATAGCCTTGGCCTGAGACAGGATCAGGGAAGCGGGGGTGTAGTAGATGGGCATGAACACCAGGTCAGCGCCGGCCTTCTGAGCCTCGCCCAGCTGCACGTTGAAGTCGGTGTTGCTGTCATCGGGGAAGGTCTGAACAGTGACGACCTCCAGGCCGATCTCCTCGGCGGTAGCCTGGAAGGCATTGTAGATGCCGGTGGAGTAAGCGTCGCCGTTGTTGTAGATCACGGCCACCTTGGTACCCAGGTTGTTATCCTTGATGTAGTTGGCAGCGGTAATACCCTGGTTGGGGTCGGTGAAGCACACCTGGAACACATTGTCCTTACCGTTGGTCACATCGGTGGAAGAGGCGGAAGGGGTGATCTGGAAGTAGCGGGCGGCATTGGTCTCAGCAGCCACGGCCACGCAGGGGTTGGTGGTGGTGCAGCCGTAGATGATCTGAGCGCCGTCGCCGATCAGCTTGTTGTAGGCGTTGACGGCCTTCTCGGTGTCGCCCTCGTCGTCCTGGGAATCCAGAACAAACTGCAGGCCGCCCAGAGCGTTGATCTCCTCAATGGCGATCTCAGCGCCCTGCTTGGTAGCCATGCCGTACACAGCGGCGGAGCCGGTCAGGGGGCCGATGCCGCCGATCTTGATGGCGCCGTCGGTGTTGCCGGTAGAGTTGGTCTCGGTGCCGGCAGGAGTGGTCTCGCCAGCGCCAGGAGTGTTGGCAGAGCCCTGATCGCCGTTGCCGCAGCCGGCCAGCATGGAAACGCACAGAGCACCCGCCAGCGCAAGAGACAGGATGCGAAGCTTTTTCATTGTGAACTCCTCCTTCTTAGAAGTTGTTGACAATTATATGCGCAACGTCGGAAATTGTCAACCTAAAAACTGCACAATGGCCGCCCCAGAGGGGCGGCCATTGTTGGAAATATGAACAAATTGTGAATGCTGTTTCCCGTTTCTACACGATTAGCCCGCCGTTTGGGGCCAAAACCTGGCCTGTCACAAACTTTGCGCCGGGAGAAGCCAGGTACCACAGGGCTTCCGCCACATCCTCCGGTTCCCCGATGGTCCCCATCGGTGTCTCTTCCGCCAAAACCGCCAGATCTTCCGGACCCAGGTTGGCGTTCATCTCCGTGTTGATGACCCCAGGAGAAACACAGTTTACCGTGATGCCGGAGGGCCCAAGTTCCTTGGCCAGAGCCTTTGTCATGCCAATAACAGCGGCTTTCGCGGCGGAATAGGCCACCTCACAGGAGCCTCCCACCTGTCCCCACATGGAGGACACGGTCAAAATCCGCCCCTCCTTCCGGTGGATAAAATGGGGCAGCGCCGCCCGGATCGTGTAAAACATCCCATCCACATTCACGGCAAACATCCGCCGCCAGTCCTCGTCGGTCAAATCGCCAAATAATTTTTGCTGAGCAATGCCGGCGTTACATATCAGAATGTCAAGTTGACAAAATTTATCCAACACATTGTCAACCATTTTCCGAACCTGCTCCGGGTCGGACACGTCGGCCTGCACCGCCCAGCCGCCTGTCTCCGCCGCCAGAGCCTCCGCCCGCTCCTGTGACCGGCAGTAATTGATGATCACCCGGTCTCCCCCTGCGGCAAACCGCCGGGCCGCTGCCGCGCCGATGCCCCGGCTGCCGCCGGTAATCAGGACTACACGCTGGGCCATCTCTCATACTCCTTTCAGCCAGTCCACGCACAGGCCGTGCCAGGTCGCAGCGTGGGCATTGTAGTGGGCCTCGTCCCGGGCACTCTCCCGGTCGGCCAGCCCCATGGCGTGGGGCCCGCGGGCAAACAGATGCAGCTCCACCGGCACCCCTGCTTTTCTCAGCGCCAAAGCGTAATCCAGGGTATTCTCCACCGGCACCGTGGCGTCCTCCCCAGTGACCCACAGGAAAGCGGGCGGGTGGTCTTCCCTCACCCGTCGGTCCAGCCGCAGCTCCTCTTCCCCGCCCAGAGGGGAAATATAGCGCAGCTCGTTGATCACCGGGTAGCCCAAAACAGCGGCGTTGGGTCGCACCTGTTCCGAAGTCAGCTCCAGCTTTTCCTTTAATATAGGGTGGTCCCACAGACAGGACAGACAGGCCGCCAGATGTCCGCCGGCGGAAAAGCCGCACACCGCCACCCGGTCAGGCCGGATACCAAATTCCTCAGCGTGGGCCCGGATCCATGCCAGCGCTGCCGCCACCTCCAAAAACTGCTGGGGCCAGCCCTGCGGCAGCAGACTGTAGGAGAGTACAAAGGCCTGTACCCCCGCCGCTGCAAAAGCCAAAGCTACCGGCTCGCTTTCCGCCGGAGCGATACGCTCATATCCACCACCGGGGAGGATGAGCACGCCCCACCGCTCACCGTCGTCGGCCAGCAGTCCGGTGCGGCTGCGGCAATATACCTCCAGCTCCGCCCCACTACCGGTCAGTGCTGGGTGAAGTTCTTCCGCTCCTACCTTAAAATACCCCATTTTGTCCCCCTAAATATACTGTTCTGCTTTTGAGTATACCAGCCTCACAATTCTTTGAAAAGAGAAAATAAAAAAGTATTGACATCTGCGTTTTTTCCGGGTATAATGATCTACGCTGTCTGGACGATTAGCTCAGCTGGTAGAGCATCCGCTTGACGTGCGGGAGGTCACAGGTTCAAGTCCTGTATCGTCCACCAGGAAAACCGCTGTTTTTTCTTGAAAACAGCGGTTTTTTGTTACTTTTTTATCTGTTTTCTTCCTCGCGCTATTTTGCCAAATTGTTTTTGACCACATAACAGCCACAGACAGGAAAAATCGCCGCCCTCCGGAAGTGCTTTTCCGGAGGGCGGTTTTCTGTTCTCAGCCTGCTTTCTTCTTGGCCCGAAGTGGTTCCAGCTCTCTTTTCATCTCCGCAATCAGCTTCGCCAGTCTCCGTTCACACTCCTCCTCCGTGGAGGCATAGACATTTCGGGCAATGCGCTTGCCGTTGACCTTTGGGGAGTACCGCCCCTCCCAGAGGTGGTCGTTGATTTGGGTCATACACCCGGTTCCAGGCTTGCGGTACTTTCCTTTTACCGCCCGGAAGGGCGTGGGTGTCGATTCCTTTTTCCATGTAGGTTTTGAGGGCGGCTCCACACCGGCGATTCCCCGGTCGATCCGGTCGGCGGCCTTCTGCCTCATCTCATCGGTCACATGGGCATAGACATTCAGGGTGGTGGCGCTGGACACATGGCCGATGATGGCAGACAAGGTCTTGATGTCCATGCCATGCTCCAGGGCGTTGGTGGCAAAGGTGTGACGCAGGTCGTGAAACCGCAGATGCTTACACCCCGCCCGTTTCAGCACAGAGGTCAGTTTTTTCCGCACCGCTGCCGGGTCCAGGGGAGAATCCGTTTTCTTTGGCGAGGGGAACATCCAGCGGGAGGAGCAGCTTTTACGGTACCGCTCCAGAACTTTCAGGATAGGCCCCGGCAGAATCACGCTCCGGCTGGAGGTCTTGGTTTTGGGCTGTGAGACTACCAACTCTCCCTTGATCCGCTGTATCTGCCGCTCTATCCGCAGCGCCCCTGTTCGGAAGTCCAGGTCATCCCACTGCAGGGCCAGGATCTCGCCCCGGCGCAGTCCGGTGGACAACTCCAGCAGAAGAAGCTCATAGCACCCGTCCTCTTTTGCCTGAATGAGCAGGCGTTGGATCTCCTCCCCCGTCAGCACGGCCATCTCTCTGGGATGGGTGGCTGGCGCTTTGCAGTTTGCGGCTGGATTTTTTAGAATCAACCCATCCGCCACCGCCTTGTCCAGCGCCATGCGGCAGGTCACATGACAGCTTTTTACCATGCGGTCGGACAGCCCCGGACCGTACTGCTCCACCCTCAGGAGCCGTCCTCCCTGTTTCAGACGGTGATAAAACTGCTGGAGATCACTTTGGGTCAGTTGGGAAAGGGGTATGTATCCCAACTCCGGGATGATGTGTTGATAGATCCGGTTTTCATAGTCCACCCGGGTCTTGGGCTTGATGGCTGGTTTGCAATCTGTCTGATACCAGCGATCCAGCCAGGCCCCGAAGGTCATGTCCCCCTTGGGGCGTTTCGCCACAGCACCTTTGAGGCTCTCTTTCAGTGCCTTCAGCTTGGCCGCACACTCCCCCTTGGTCTTGGCCAGCACATTTTTCGTCTTTGGACGGCCCTTTTCATCATGGCCCACCACATACCGCCCCTCCCAGCGGCCATCCTTTCTCAGGTGGAGACTGCCGTCGCCCCGTTTCCGTTGTTTTGCCATGGTTCCATCTCCTCTCCCAACAGTTCTGTCATGAAGCCCCCTACGATCTCGGCGGCATTACGGTGCATATCTCCGGTCACATGGGTATAGGTGTCCAGGGTGAAGCTGGCCTTTGTATGCCCCAGGATACCGGACAGGGTCTTGGCATCCACTCCGCTGGCCAGGGCATGGGTGGCAAAGGTATGGCGCAGATCGTGAAACCGAAGGTCAGGCAGTCCAGCCTCCTCCAATAGGCCTTTCAGCCGCCGGTAGGCGCTGCCCGGACCGACCGGCTGCTCCGGGCAGAGAGGATTCGGAAAAATCCACTCCGTCAGGGCGGACTTTTTTCGCTCCCGCAGAAGCCGGGCCGTGCTGGACGGAAGCAGAATTGTCCGGATTCCTGCATAGGTCTTTGTACTCCCCGCCTCCACTCCACCGCCCTTCCTGGCATGGATGGTACGGCATACTTTTAATGTTCCGGCAGCTTCATCAAAGTCTGACCACTTGAGGCCGCACAGTTCCCCTCGCCGCAGACCGGTGGTCAGTTCCGTAAGGAAGAAGTCCCGCCAGATCCAATCCTTTTGGATCACTGCTTTGAATGTGTCCAACTGAGCGTTATTGAGAATCCCCTTTTCCCTGTTGACCACCTTAGGCGGCGTCACTCCATCGGCAGGGTTGGCTGGAAGCAGTCCTTCCTCTGTGGCCGTTCTCAGGGCATGATGCAAGGTGGTATGAATCCCATGGACAGTTGTCGAGCTCAGCCCAGAACCTGAGACTTTCTTCCTCACCATTCGTCCGCGCTCCAGGAGTATTTGATAGAGACCACTCAAATCCGCCGGAGTAATTTTGAGCAGTGACTTTTCTCCCAGGTAAGGCTTGACATGGTTGTTCAGATCGCTCCGGTACCCATTCAGGGTGCTCTCCCGAACCGTTCCTGTCATGTACGTATCCAGCCACTTGTCCAGCCACTGGGACAAGGTCATTTTGCTCTCTTCGGTCAGATCCACGCCCTGATAGGCGTTGATATTCTGCCGGAGCTTGGCGGTCAGTTCCTTCTGGGTGTCAGCATAGATGTAGCGGAAGATGGAGTCGCCGTTTTCCTTATGTCCGATGACAATGCGGCCCTCCCAACGCCCGTCTTCCCGCTTGCGCACCATGCCGTCCCCGGATGGCCGTCTCTTTGCCATTTTACTTCACCTCCAAGATCATATTTTTATTTTGCGGCGGGGAATCTGTGAGACTCGGCTATGCACTGGTAGAGCACGGCTCCGCAGTGGCGGCAGATCAGATATTGAAGCCGATTACCCAGCAGGCCGTGCTTCTTAAAGGTAATCAGTGCCTCGCCGTGCTGCCAGCCCAGGCCGATATCCTCGCTCCCGCAATACTGGCACCGCTGAATGGGAAGTTGGGTTGTCATCTTGTTCAACCCTCCTCTTCCAGTTCCCGCCGGATACGCTCCACCTCCAGCTCCCGGAGCAGCCCCATGGCCAGCCGGAACCCGGCCTCGAAGCTGGCTTGGGCAAGGTTCGCTTTCAGTTGGTCTTGTGTATCCACCAGACGCATCAGCTCCCGCCGCTGCGTCTGGTCCAGCCAGTCCCGCACCTCCTGCCGGGTTTGTTCGATTTCTTCTTTCAGTTCCCCGAAGTCCGGTGCCCGGAAGTAGCGCCGGTATAGCTCGTTCATGTAGTAGCCCATGTGTGCCGCCTCCTTATCAGCAACACACAATACCCTAATCTCAGAAGAATAGCCAGCGGGTTTGACCACAGTTATCAAATTGTTATCATTTGCAAGGGAGCTTTCTTTGTTATACACTGTACTAAAATCGCCCATTATGTTCGGTTTGCAACAGATGAGCTCTTATGTTACAATGCATACATCAACCAACTTCTGTAATGGAGGTTTTACAAATGTCCAACTCCATTGACCGATCCATTCGATCCGCCGAGCTGTCTTTGCAAATGGAAGGCTTTTCGGTATCGCCTATCTGCAAAGATCTTTGCCGCAAGCTGCTTTCCGGCGAAATTACGCTGGAGCAATATCTGGCCCATGTTATGCCTGACAGGAAGAAGGACTAGTATGGCTTACAGTATTGACGCGATAACCGACGGCTGTTATCCCGGAACAACTTGTCTCATCAACAAACTGGGGATACAAGATGAGTCTGTATTGGCTGAAACGGAAGCCGCTGTCGTTTTAGGCAAGGCAAGCCTGCTGGATCAACAGCCGATCCAGGGCGAGTTTGACTTTGACCACTACAAGCGTATCCACCATTTCCTATTTTGTGATCTCTATGATTGGGCAGGTCAAGTGCGCTCTATCAATATTTCAAAAAAGGGGACGGCATTTGTTTCCCCAGACGAGATTGAATCCTGTGCAGACGCTTACTTTAAGCGATTGAGCACCTTTCATCCAGACGGATTGTCCCATCGGCAGTTAGCGGAAGAAGTAGCGGACTTTTACCATACCGTCAACATGCTGCACCCTTTTCGTGAGGGAAATGGCCGCACTCAGCGGCTTTTCTTTGCGCAGTGGATTCAGCATCTTGGCTATGAATTCACGTTAGCAGATGTGGATCCAGACACATTTATGATTGCTACGATTTATGCGGCGCAAGGGGTTATGGATCAGCTAATTGATTTCTTTGAAGATGCAATTCAGATCCCACGTATGGATATAGGATTCAACCTTTCATGATTTGCACGTTTACCGGGCGGTTTTTGACTGCCCGGTATTTTTATCCCATGGTCATGCCACCCATATTTTGTGTCTCCACATGGTCATCTGGTTTGTGGCCCAGGGCAATCCGCTTTTCCTGGAGTGCCTGTAGCCGCTTATGGTCAATGTGCAGCCCCGTGCTTGTGGAATCCTCCGGCACATTGGCCCGGAAGATGTTGCCCATGTGGTGGAGGAGTTGCGTGGCAGAGAGCATCAGGCTGGGCGGTCCGGGCGGGCCCTGCCCCATGCGCTCCTTGAAAAACTGTGCATAGGTGTGCCCCTGCATTGCCGCAGCCCGGAACCAGCCATAGGCAATGCTCTCGTCTTGCTCCACCCCTTCCCCCATCAGGTACAGCTTGCCCAACAGATACTGTGCCCAGGGGTTCTGTGCCTCTGCAGCCTGCCGAAAATACTCCGCCGCCCTATCCGCATTTTTAAGTACGTGCTCACCCCTCAGATACTCCTTGCCCATCGCGTAGGCAGCATAATCGTTCCCGTTTTGCGCCGCCGCGTTAAGCCACCGGATGCCCTCACCCGGATCGTGTACATTGGGATCGTCAGAGAGAAGCAGTTTGCCAATCACATATTGAACCTGGGGTAATTCACGCTTCGCCGCCTGCTCTAGCCAGTGTCTGGCCTTCTCCGCGTCAGGGATCAGCAGCCCGCCGTCCCGGTACAGCTGGCCCAGGAAGGTTTGGGCATAGGGATCACCCATCTCCGCCAGCAGCTCCAGCCTTTCGGCGGCCTCGTCCCGTTCTTCCAACGGGAACGCCTCATTTTCAATGATTCTCCGCAGCTCCCGGCATGTCCAGGTGGGCGTCCGCTCATCCACCCAGTCACCGCTGTCCTCCATATCTCTGTCCTCGAAAGAGATATGGTTCAGCCGGACGTGCTCAGCCTCCTGAATCACCGCATTTTTGATGGCGCGGAACTCTTTCTGTTCAGAGAGCGGCGGGCGCTGCCGCGCTCTCTCGGCGTAGAAGTCATTCACTTTACATTGCAGCTCCCACCACTTCTGGTAGCACCTGTCCACAACAGGCAGGTGCTCCAGCTGGTTTACGATCTTATCGACCTGCTGCTTTATCTGCTTTGGAAGATAGCCATAGGACTTCTTACCCTTCACATCTTCGAGGCTCTGGGCCAGATTTAAGATCATCCGCTCTGCTTCAGGATACTCACAGACCGACTCACTCATCTGCCGGGACAATTCCAGCATGGCCTTCCGGGTCTCCCGCACCAGTTCATCTCTGCTTTCAGACTTCTGCTCATAGAGGTGGAGCATTTCCTGTTTGAAGATCTGATTGGTCAGCGTGGATTTGATCTGCCGGATGCCATCCCTGGATAGGTAGGCCTGTCCAGGTTTCACCGACCACGCCATCATGTGCACATGCGGATGCTCCCCTTCATCGTGGAAGGCAGCGTACCATCGGAAGTCCTGGGGCTTGATATTCATGGCGGCGGCGATATCGTTGCGGTGTGTACGCAGAAGCGCACGCCACGCCTGGGCGTTATCATAGCCTAGACGTGCGGCGTCCTCCCGGTGGAGGGAGATGATGTGTGTCCACACATTTCCGGTGTAGTGCTCCAGCTCCAATATGGCCTTGTCCAGATCCACACCGTCCTCATCACTGAACAGCCCATGGTCACCCAGACGCTCCGCACGTGGACGGGTGGCGATGTACCTGGCGTAGCCCTCCGAGGATTGTACCTGAGACCAGTTCTTCTCCAGCGCCAGAGTAATAAGGGACGAGGCGTTGGCCTTGGTGGGGTGTTGTGCGTAGTCCTCATACTCCAGCAGATTTTTCGTGTCAGGAAAATCTTTCACCAGCTTTGTGATGAGCTGCTCCTGCTTGCGAGTGGGCGGGCGGTCATCCGGAATGATCTCCACCCGCTCCCGTGTGGCGATGTACTTCATGTAGCCGCCTGCACCCTGGTCACCGCCGCATTTGATGTAGGGGCTCTTAACAATCAGTCTTGCCATGGATCATCCTCCAGCTCCCGCAGCTTCTGTACCAGCGACACCTTGCCGCTGGTCTTTTTCACGTTAGCCACACTCTCTGCCCGCTGACGGCGCAGTTCTTCCTCGCTCACGTTGACACATTTGAACAGCATACTCAGTCCCATGTCCAACTCCACCGCCTGTTTGAAGAGCAGCGACGCCATACGGTTTTCCATCCGATCCAGCCGGCCGTCCAGATAAGACTGGACGGCGGATGGCAGGAACAATCCGGAGTTGTTGGCGCTGAGATAGTCCAGATAAAAGTCGATGGCGTTTTCGATGAATCCGGTGATACTCCGGCTACCGTCTTCCGTATATCTCCGCTCCAGGGCCGCCTTTTTCTCCGGCGACAGGTAAAGGGGGAATTTCTCTTTTTTGCTCATCATGGCCTCCTTTCCGGGGCTTGACCCCTATTTTTTCTTGTGGGAGTAAGCGCAGCGGGATAACGACCGCATAATTTCCTGTTCTCTCTGCTTTTGACCCCATTTTTAGCACTTACAGAAACGCCTGAAACTGCCCGCACCGCGGGTAGAAGTGATGGGCAAAGGCGTCGATGTTGACGCCTTGCCTTTATCCCGCTTCTTATTTCGTCCCTCGAAAGCGGCCTAATCCGCTCCCAAAGCCCCAGGTGGGGTAGGGACTCTACTCTGCCCAGAAGCAGGGCACACAGCGCCTCACAACGGGGTACACGGGCGTTTTACGCTTCCAGGCGAAGCAGCTGCTGTTGATAACAATAATCCACCGCCATCTGTATCGGCAGGATGGTGTAGAGGTTATTCCCATTCCACTTCATACCACATTTGTCAATATAGCTGGTGCTCTCCACCGTGATGAACTGCCTGTCCGCCAACTTCGTAATGTGCTTCATCACAGTGGACACGGCAAGATGCACCGCATCCGAGATCGTGCGGTAGCTGGGATGACACTGATGTGTCCGACGATCTTCACAGTAGAGCAGGTAAGCGTAGACAGTAATAGCACCATGACCGATGTTCAGGAAGAACAGTTCATTTGGAAGAGAGAAAAAGTCCTTGCCGGTGCTCTTGAGTACCGGTATCCTGTTTTGATTTAGAAGCCCACGATAGTTCAGTGCAGAGATCTGTTCCGCAGCCATGTCTTTGCTCATGTGCAAACGGAATGCAATCTCCTCTGCACTTGGAGCAATATAATTTTTGCAATGCACATGGAGATAGCAGAGATAAACAAGGACAGCAAATCCCTGCGGTTTGAGATTCCACTTCCAGATGTCATTGGGAATTGAGAAACGACACCGGTTCATCCGCGATCACCTCCTTCCGTGTGCTCCGTGACCCATCGGATGAATTGTTCCTTGGGCACCACCATGCGGCTGCCCACACGCAGTACCGGGAAGCCTGGTTCGTGCATGAGTTCGTATCCGCTGGATGGCGACACGCCCAGCACCTGCGCTACCAGATTCGCATTGAGAAACAGCGGCAGGTCATCGTAGGTTTTGTAGACAGATTCTTTCATTTCAAATTCTCCTTTATAAAAAAGTAAGGACATCAGCGGCGGTGCTGATGTCCTTCTGCTTGTATTGTGTCGGAGATTTTGATAGACTTGGAAAAAAGTGAGACAATTTATTTTTCAAGTGGGACAATTTTGAGAGGGGGCATGTTCACATGTATGGAGATATTGTCTTCTATACCCACGGCAGCACCATAGAGTACGGCGGAGAAATTTTTGCGGCCGGTGAACTGACCGCGGACATATTGAACTTTGCTCCCGAGGACTACCGGCCCATCCAGCGCCTTTTGAACCGCATGAAGGAGTTGGCCAGGCAGTACGAGGACACATTAGAGCGCGGCGTATGGTGGGAACTGAACAATCAGTTTATCGAGCTGCGCAGTCAGTTGATGCGGTATCGGGTATTTCAGATTTTACTGAAGGAGGATGACCGGTTTCTCAACGAGACCCAGCAGTACACAGAGCGCTATTCTTTGTTCACTGACGAGGAGATGGATGAGCAGGACTGCACTGTGGAACGATGTCTTGATCTGTACCAGAAGGAGGAAGAGGAACAACGGACACCACCATTTCTCCTCATTGTGAATGGTGGTAGGGAGGACAAGTGGCGGTACTACAAACTGCAGATGGCCCGCTATCAGCGATACATCGATGATGTTATCGTGTTCAATCCTACGATCCATAACTTTATCAACTTTCTTCTCTCCAAATTGAAACGAAACTCCCCGGAGGCGTACGCCGCCGCCCTGTATCAGCTTTACAATGACGAGCGCCTGGTGGAGAAGCTGATTGCGAACCCTACCGGCCCGGATCGACCCTTCTATCAGAAGTACGATCACTGTGTGGTAAGCTATCTGCCCAGAGAATTCCCGGACGGAACCTTCGCCATCGCCCAGGAGCACACAACGGACAGTTTGCAGATGCTGCTGAAGGCCGACTTCATGACAGCGCTGAACGCCGGACATAACATCCGCCGCTGTATTGTCTGCAAGAAATACTTCCTGGTTCGCAGCGGTGTCCATGTCCTCTACTGTGAGGGACGCTGCCCGTTGGATGAGCGCTTCACCTGCAGGCAGTACGGCAGCTATGAGATCCAGAAGGAACTGGCACGGGACGTGCCGAAAATCAAGGCCAAGATTACCGCTTTTAACCGCATCCGAAAAGACTATCAGCGGGGAGCCATTACAGAGGAAGAGATGCGCCGCCTGAAGGACGCTGTGCGGGACGAGTTGTTTGACGCACTGAGCAGCCCCGATATCTCCAATGAGGACTTCAAGCAATCAATCTCCTCCGAGCGCCTTTACCCACTTTACGGCATAGCCCGCCAGGCCAAGCCTCGGGGACGTCCCCGCAAGGTGGAGGACGGTGACGACGCATGACCAACGAGAAATTGTTGGAGCAGATGGCCAACGGCGATGAGGCGGCTCTGACCACGCTGTGTCTGATGAATATAGGATTGGTTAAGGAGCGTGCCCGGTTGATTGCCCGCCAGTATCACTGCCTGCGTCAAACTCAATACGGTGGTTTGAGCGATTACGCAAAAGAAACGCTCTCGGGACTGGAGAGCGTGGGAAAGCTGGCATTGATAGAGTGTATACGCACCGGCAGTTATGACACGGAGAAGGGCCGGTTTACCACTTACATCACCCCGTTTCTGGACGGAGCCATGCGGCGGCATCTGGAGTGCAGTATGGGGACACTTGCCCTGGACCGGGACAGCATGGGATTGGTGAGAAAGGCCCAGCGTCTTTATCATCAGGAAGGGAAAGAACTTAGCGAGATCTGTATGTCCCTTGGAATCTCTTTCCGTGCGGCTGCCAGGGCAGTTGCCTACTCCACACATTTCTTCTCTGTCTATGATCTACAAGGCCCGGATGATGACGGCGATATTTACGAGCGGCTTACCACGAACCGCCTTTCAGGTTCTGCAGAGGATGCTGTGATCTGCGCAATGACCATGCCTGCGGGAAGAGTTTATGCAGCTTTCCAAAAGGGATCAGGAGATTTTGGGACGGTGTTTCGGTGTGTACGGTTTCCCTAAGTCAGATCTGCGGGAAATCGCCATGCGAAACCGCATGAAGGAGTCCGGCGTGGAAAAAGCCAGGGATCAGGCACTGAAACGTCTTCGGGATCGGTACCGGAATAGCTTTGCCTGGGAGCTCCGCCGGGCCAGACAGATGGTGCTGGAGGTCATGTGTACAGAACATCTTTGTTAACAGCATGATAAAAAATTCAGCTATTCAATGTAAGGTAGCGGCGGACAGCGCAGCCCTAATGCGCCGAGAGTTTAAATCATCTATTTTCAATTGACTTACTGCAAATATTCTTTATAATGGTAACCAAACGAATATAGTGCTCCGACTTTTGTGGCACCGGCGCGTTCTTTTTTGGAAGACACGCCGGGATGTTCCGCTGAACAAGGGAATTGGGTGAAACTCCCAAACACGTTTCCGGGAACCGGATGTAGTCTCGGATTCTGTAGCTGTGAGCATAGAGTGTCTGTTTTTTCTGCGAAAGCAGGTCACTGGCAGGCTGTAATGGCCTGACTGGGAAGGCGAACCAGATGCGCGGATGCGGTTGTCCGCATCGGGATATGCGAGTCAGAAGACCTACAAAATAACGGGTGTTATTTCTTTGCGAAACAACACCTGTTCTGTCTGGAAAAGCGGTAGCATTTGCTGCCGCTTTTTATTTTTGTATCAAATGGGAGGCTGATTGGGATACAGGCGCTCTTGCTCCAGCAAGTTGGACATGAGCAGCTGACAGAGGAAATGCTCCAGTTTATCCATGAGTGCAGCTTCCTGAAGCAGAGGTAAATCACAGCGATAGTGCTGTTGAACCTGGCGCAGCAGATGCTCGCCCCAATCTCCGGCCTCCAGTTCAGTCAGCATTCCAGCACGGCGCTGATCTTCCAAATGCACATAGAGCACCACAGCCCCAACCAGGAATGCGTCCTGATCCAGTTTTTTTATGGTTCGGGCAATTGCGGCATCCTGCCCCGGTCGCCGGGCCAGGCAATAAGCGGACAGCGTGTCCGCAGTGATCCCAAAGCGATGCAACCTCCTGAGTACGGTATGCTGCTCCTGCGCACAAAAGCCGGTTTGTCTGAACAGCGCCTCCGTGACGGCCTCCCGGACGGCCTGCGCCGCCAGTTCTCCAAATTTAAAATGTTTGCCTGCGTTCAGCAGCATTCCTTCCTGTCCGGTTCCGCAAATGATGACCATGCCGTCTGTCCCGGTTCCGGTGGCAAGCTCTCGTGATATGCTGCTCCCCTGCATCAGATCCCGAAGCACAGCGGTCTTGGCCTCGGTGGCTGTGAGTATCAGCTCCGCCATGGCGCCGGGAGCAAGAGGCCGATCCGTGATCAGAAAGATATTGATGGTTCCGGGCGGCACAGAGGTGAGCGCGCCGTCTGCCTCTGTCAGAAATGCCGGATCACCGGCGCAGAGCGCGTTGACGTCGGCACCGCCGGATACTGCGGCCGTAATTTGCAGATCCTCCCAGCGTTTGGTGATGACCACCATGTTGTCCAGATTTGCCGCCGTATCCAGGCCGGTGGTGTGATCCGGATCCAATCCCAGACGTCTGGCCACCGTGCGCTGGTGTTCCCGCAGATTATTTCCCTGCATAGGCTGACAGACACCGGCCATGCCGCAATCACAGTAGTTGAAAGCGGCGGTCAGATCGTCCCGCATGCCGCCGCCGTTGGCCCCCGTGGACAGCACCATGCGGGGGCCGGAAAACCGAAAGACAGCAGCCTGTTCTGTGCAGGTCAGGCGGTCGCCGTTGCACAGCTCAAAAATACGTTCCATACATCATCCTCCGGGATTCTCCGAGATGTTCTGAGTAAATTATAACAGATAACAATAAGTAGGAAAAGGCGAAAGGAACTGTTGGAAATGAAAATGCGAAATGTGCTCCCGTTCGCGCTGGCTGTACTGCTTCTGGCGGCCCTGGCCGGGTGTACCCCGGCGGAAAACACGGATGCGAACACCACACCGCAGCAAACACAAAGCGCATCGACCGACCGTCCGGACACCGATCGCAGCGGCAATCCCATTACTCTGCCGGATCAGGTGGACAGCATCATCTCCATGGCCCCCTCTGCTACCCAGACGCTTCTGGACCTCGGCATGAAGGACAAGCTCATCGCCGTGGATACCTATTCCGCCATGTACTTTGGCCTGGAGAATCTGCCCACCTTTGACATGATGGAGCCGGACACGGAGCAAATGGCTGTCCTTGGTGCAGATCTGATCTTCACCACCGGTATGAGCGCCTCCTCCGGCGCCGATCCCTTCAAACCTCTGCGGGATATCGGCGTCTGCGTAGCGGATATCCCCTCCGCCTCCAGCATCGAAACCATGCTGGAGGACACCCGGTTTATTGCTGCCTGCGTGGGTGCTCAGGAAACATGCGAGAGCCTGATTGCGCAGTTCCAGGAGGAACTGGATCAGCTGTCTGACATCGGAGCAGGCATCCAGGACAGTAAGCGTGTAGTGGTGGAAATCGCATGCGCGCCCGACATCTACACCGCTGGCAGCGGCACCTTCATGCAGGAGATGCTTACGGTCATCGGCGCGGAGAATATTTTTGCCGATCAGGAAGGGTTCGTCGCCGTGACAGAGGAATCGGTGATCACCCTGAATCCGGACGTTATTCTGACCATGGTGGACTACGTGGAAGATCCCGTAGCAGAAATCCTGGGGCGAACCGGCTGGGAGCATGTTACCGCCGTGGCCAACGGGGACGTGTATCTGGTCAACACGAATGCGGTATCTCTTCCCAATCTCCATGTGATCGACGGCATGAAGCAGATGGCCAAGATGATCTATCCCGACGCATACGCAGGGATCGAAGATCCCTTTGCCGGGGAAGCTGCGGCATGAAGCGGATCGTCAAGATACTCCTTGCCGTTGCCGCGGCCCTGCTCATTCTGGTGGGCAGTATCGCCGTCGGCTCTGTGAATCTCTCTCCCGGACAGGTGGCAGAGATTTTGATGGCCAAGCTGTCCGGCGGCTCCGGAACCGTTGACCCAAATCTGAGCGCCATCGTATGGGAGATGCGCTTTCCGAGGGCGGTGCTGGCCTTTCTGACCGGCGCGGCTCTGTCCGCCAGCGGTACAGTCATGCAGTCCATTTTGAAAAATCCGCTTGCGTCCTCCTATACCCTGGGCGTTTCCTCCGGCGCCAGCCTCTGCGCAGCTCTGGTGATGGTCACCGGCGTTACGTTCCCGCTTCTGGGAAGCCTGTTCACCCTGCCGGCAGCGGGTTTTGCCGGGGGGCTGGCCACGGTGTTTCTGGCCCTGGCCTTTGCCGCCCGGTTGGACGGCAAGATGGAGAATCAGACGGTCATCCTGGTGGGTATGGTGTTCTCTCTCTTTGTCAACGCCATTCTGACGCTGATCACCGCCCTGTCCCGGGAGCACCTGCAGCAGATGGTCTTCTGGCAGATGGGCGGCTTCACCGGCCGGAACTGGTCCCATGTGGCAGTGATGTTCCCGGTTCTGGTCCTCTCCATGCTGGTATTGCAGCGCTTTACTCCGGAGATGGATATCATGAGCTTTGGAGAGGAGCAGGCCATGTCCATCGGCGTGGATCTCAAGCGGATCAAGCTCCTTTTGATCGGCATTGCCGCCCTGCTGACCGGCACGGCAGTGTCGCTGGTGGGTGTTATTGGCTTTGTGGATCTAATCGCGCCTCATGTTGTGCGGCGGATCTTCGGTTCCTCCCACCGTCTGGTGCTGCCCTTGTCCGCCTTGTTCGGCGGCACATTTCTGATGTTGGCGGAGTTGGTTTCCCGCACGGTGATGGCGCCCACGATTATTCCTGTAGGAGCGGTGACAGCACTGGTAGGCGCTCCCTTCTTCGCACTGGTGTTCTTCCGCGGCAGAAAGCTGAAATGAGGTGGAGTTTGTATGCTGCATCTGAAAAATATTTGTGCCGGATATGGAAACGGAGATATTCTGCACGATATTACCTTTGATCTGCCTCTGGGACAAAATCTGTGCATTCTGGGGCCTAATGGCTGCGGGAAAAGCACATTGCTGCGTACCATCTCCGGTCTTCTGGACTGCCGTGGGGAACTGACCCTGGATGGGAAGCCGGTGGCCGCCATGCGCCGGCCGGAGATTGCGTCTCACATGGCCATGATGAGCCAAATGAGCACCGTCTATTTTTCTTTTTCGGTCTTTGAAACAGTGATGATGGGCCGGTATCAGAAGCTGCGCCGGGGACTTTTTGCATCCCCGTCCAGAGAGGACAAGCAGTGTGTGGAGCAGTATCTGCGGGCCACCGGGTTGGAGCCGCTGCGGGAGTGTCAGATCTCCGAGCTGTCGGGCGGCCAGCTTCAGCGGGTATTTTTGGCCCGGACGCTGGCCCAGGAACCGGAGATCATTTTACTGGACGAGCCCACCAACCACCTGGATCTGAAGCACCAGACAGAGCTGGTGAGCTATCTTAAAAACTGGTCTCAGGAAAAAGGACGGACTGTCATCGGCGTACTCCACGACATCAACCTCTCCCTGATGCTCTCCGAGCAGCTTTTGTTTTTGAAAAATGGTTCTGTGGCAGGGATGGGGCCTGCCAATATGCTTCTAACAAGAGAGTTTCTCCATGAAGTTTATGATATGGACGTAGCCTCATATATGATGGCCTCCCTCAAGCGTTGGGAGCAGGTATCTTAACGGTATTCGGACATGCAGAAAAGCACATGGCCTGTCCCTGCGTCGGGTACAGGCCATGTGCTTTTTCTATTTTTCCCAGGGCGTGTACAGACAATAGGCCGGACAGAGCTCGCCCATATAGATCCATACATTTTCTCCCATTTCGATGGGCTCCCCGAAAACCAGGTTAGGAACCATCAGCTTCAGAGTGGTGCGTTTGAGACCCTTGATGTTTTCCCCCTCCTGAGTGGGAGCCTTGCTGAAATCCTCAATCCGCTGGGCCAGATCGCTGATTCCCAGCTCCCGGGAGAGCCGGGGGATTACCTCATCCTTTACGGCGTATACCACATGATCCGGATTTTCAAACCAGGTTCGACTTATCATAACGCTTGCCTCCTGTCAGTTGGTTTTTTGCGCCAGTTTTTTGATCTCGCCATACTTGCCGATGATATAGTCATAGCCCTCCCTGCGATGGGGAATCAAGCAGCCGCTGCAATCCTTAATCCCCCCAGCAATATAGGTGAAGTTTCCGCCGCATTTATCTCCCAGTGCATACAGCGGGCAGTAGCAGAACAGGCAGTTAAAGTTTTCCGGGTCATTGGTGGAATGGCAGGGGAAGTATTCGCATTTGCTGTTGGAAAAGAACTGAAAGTGCTTTTCGGACGTCGATGATTCCATACCGCTTCTCCTTTCATTTTACTGACTGATACATCACTCATGATATACTGACCGGCGGTGAAACAGAAAAAGGAGGTGCCCGGGCGGCACCTCCTTCTGACAAAAACACGCTGGCCCTAACAAGAAGGCCAGCGAGCAAAGCAACGTACACAACGGAGGACACGCCCGCTGTTTCCCCCTGCATCCTGCCATGGTGCAAGTCTCCTGACTTACGTTATGAGAGCTTGGCTCTCTGCGTCCATTTCCTACCTTCTCACAGGGTCTTCCCCCGCAATGGCGGACTTTCGTCCAGACGGCATACGCCGCTTCGGAATGGCCTCACGTACACAGTGCCGGTCGCGCGGGACTTGGATATCCCATTCGTTTTAGCTGCTGCCTGATCCTTGTCGGCAGGATCGTTACAGCAAACAGCCACACCATGCAATAGATACAGTGATATGAAATTTTCAAACCGGCGGCAAACGCCGGGCCTGGAACCAAGAATGGATTTAAATATAGCATAGCACGCCTTGTGCAGGTTGTCAAATGCTCTTTAATTTGTTTAGAAACAGGGCTCCAAGGGCTCCTTTCTGAAGAAATTTAAAAAATAGCAAAAACAGAATAGCATTTTGATACGGCTTGTGCTATAATGCAAAAGCAACAAGGAAAATTAAATATGAAATCCGGCTTTTGTGGCAAATGCGCGACCCGGCTCCTATGAGCTGGACACGCATCCTTGTTTCTGAACAAGGGAATCAGGTGAGAATCCTGGACATGTTTCGTCCGTGACCCGTCCGTGAAAACGGCGGCAAAGGGGCGATTCTATAGCTGTGATTGTGGAGCAAATCCGTTTTCTGCGAAAGCAGGTCACTGGCGGCTGTAATGGCTTAGCTGGGAAGGCGGCGGATTTGCGTTGGCGGGCATAGCTCCGCCTGGACACATCAGTCAGAAGACCTACTAAGAGCTTACCCCCGGATCTCCGGGGCTGCTCTGACAAAAAATGCCTTATGCGGCAGCACGTTTGTGCTGTCGCTTTCACGCAGTGACGACACAGGAGCGGACAGAATTGTCCGCTCCTTTTTTGTCAGGTACGGCCCCGTTCCAAAAGCCCTGTTTTTTGAAAACAGTTTTTATAAAAATGGTTTGAAGGAGTGGAGCTTTGTGAAAAAAAGGATTCTTTCGTTTTTTCTGGTGCTGTGCCTGACCCTCGGACTTCTGCCGTCGGCGGCACTGGCCGCAGAAACGGCACAGCCGGTGTCCAGCGTCGGTGAGTTTGCCGCCATGGAGCCGGATGGAAACTACGTTTTGACAGATGATATTACAGTGTCTTCCCCCTACGGGCAGCCTTTCAGCGGCAGCTTTGACGGTGGAGGGCACAAGGTAACCCTCACCATTTCCGGCGACAGCAAGCTGGGGCTCTTTTCCGAGCTGTCCTCCGGCGCGACCGTCCGCAATATCATCACTGACGGTTCGGTCAGCGGTACCAGTCAGGTGGGCGGCATCGCGGGCCTCAGCTCCGGTACGATTGAAAACTGTTTGAATACGGCGTCCATCACCGCCGGCAGCAAGTATGCGGGCGGCATCGCAGGACAGTGTACCGGCGGCAGTATCACCGGCTGCGGCAATACCGGAAGTGTGGCGCTCAGCGGAACTGACCAGTACGCTGGCGGCATTGCCGGTCAAACCAAGGCCACTGCCATTACCAACTGCTATAACCAGGGTGAGATTTCCAGTCAACGGAACCGTTCCGGTGCAAACCTGGGCGGTATCGTCGGCTACGCAGGAGATGATTACGGTCGCGGCAGCAGCCTGAACAACTGTTATAGCACCGGCGCCATTACTGTGCAGGAAAAGGCCACCAATTTTGGTGCTATTGCCGGATGGATGTACAATTCCACAGCGGAAAACTGCTATTATCTGGACTCCAGCTGCACCACCGGTACCAACGGCAACAACCAGACGGCTGCCGCTAAAATATCGGAGGAGATGAAGGGTGCGGATTTTGCCGCCGCGTTGGGCGAGGGCTTCCGGGTCAAGGCCGGGGAGTATCCGGTTCTGTCCTGGCAGATCTCTACCGCTTCCACTGTGTTTACCATTGCACCGTCCGCGGCGGAGCTGACCATCCGCAGTGGTGACACCGTCGTGTATTCCTCCAACCAGGGGGAGAGGCGAACCGCCTCCCTGGCCGCCGGCAGCTACACCTACACGGTCAGCTGTGAGGGCTATACGACCCAGAACGGAGAGCTTACCATTTCCGAAGCTCAGGCCAACAGCAGTGCGGAAATCCAGGTGGGCTCCATCATCCTGGAACACGACGAGAGCCAGTGGGGCACCTTGAGCTTTCAGGTTGACGGTGCGGAGGATTATACAATTACCGTGACGCTGGATGGCCAGGAAATGGCCGCCGGGGAAAACGGAGCTTATACGCTGCTCCTGAACAAGACCTATGACTATGTCGTGACGCCGACAGCGGAGCAGGTGGAAGGCGCGCAGGGAAGTATCCGTCTGACTGAGGATAAGACCGAGACGGTCTCCCTGAAAACGGTCACCGGCATTGCGGTCAAAACCCAGCCAGGCAAGACGGAATACTATGTGGGCGACACGCTGGACACCGCCGGCCTTGTGGTAACTGTCAGCTACTCCGACAACTCCACCCGGGAGATCTCCCAGGGCTTCGACGTCAGCGGCTTTGATTCCTCAACAGCCGGGGAGAAGACGGTCACGGTCACCTATTGCGGAAGCAGCGCAACATTCCAGGTTTCCGTGTCGGAGAAGCCCTTCCCCAGCACTGTATTCAACGCTCTGGCCGGGAAAGCCCAGGTGGCGTACAGCCACAATTCCAGCTATAAAGGAGAACCCGGTCAGGAGTTTGTGGAGGAGGACGGCGTTCTCCGCTCCAACAGCAAGAGGCAGAGCAGTTCCCAGGTCACCGTGACCATTACGGTCGACGAGTCCGTTGCCCAGGGCAGCCTTTCCTTCTGGTACAAGGTGTCGTCCGAGGGCTCCTGGACTGTATATGACGGTCTCGTCATCAATAACGGCTCCAAAGTCGGCGGAGAAATAGACTGGACGAAGCATACCCTGGATGTAAAAGGCGGCGACACGGTCACGCTGACCTACGTCAAGGATTCCAGTGGTGACCAGGGAGACGACTGCGTCTATCTGAAGGACTTTGCGCTGGAAACCCTGCACACCGCGACATTTACTCTTAGTCCGGGAAATGCCCAGATGATCCTGAAAGCACAGAACGACGAAGAAACTATCGAGCCTGTCTCCAACAGCACCGGAACGATAGTCTATGCGCTGGCCGACGGCACATATGACTACACGGTATCCTGCTTTGGCTATGCGGAGCGGACGGGGCAGATCACTGTGGACGGCGCTGACGTGACGGAGACGGTGACGCTGGATGCCAGCACCCGGCAAGCCGTCACGTTCCAGGTGACCCGTCCGGAGGACATTTCCGCGCCGTATACGATCAGCGTTCTCTTTCAGGGAAAACCGGTCACCCACAGCGGAGACGAGGCCAATGTGTATCAGCTGCCGGCCGGCGAATATACCTACACGGTTAGCTGCGAGGGCTGTGAGCCCGCCAGCGGTTCCTTCACAGTAAGGGAGGGCGCGGTCACCGTCCCGGTGATGCTGGAACGCCAGTGGACACTTTCCGACTATTTCAAGGCTATTTCTCCTGCCATAACCGCCGAGAACGGCACACGCTACGGCTTTGTCCGGGACACGGAGCATGACGGCGGGCTGATATCCGATAACGCCGGAAAGAGCAGTTCGTCCGCCATCATGACCCTTACCTTCTCCCAGGCTGCCCGGCTGGAGTTTGCCTATCGGGTGTCCTCGGAAGAAAAGTATGACAAATTCACGCTGAAGCATGGGACGGACACGTTGATCACTGCCAGCGGCAATGGGGAATGGACGGAGTTCGCTGTTTCCGTAGCCGCCGACGACTCCCTGACCTTTCAATATGAAAAGGACAGCGGTGGAAATGAAGACAGTGATGCGGTTCGCCTCAAGAATTTCCGTGTGACCACTCTGTACCCGCTGACCTGTGCCGGCCTGCCGGAGGGCGGCACCTTTGCGGTGCGCGATTCCAAGGGACAGACCATTGCGCCCCAGAGTGACGGCACCTATCTTCTGCCGGAGGGCGCGTATACCTATACCGCCTCGGCTTTCGGATACGAGACGGCCCAGGGCAGTATTGCGATCCCCAGTCAAAACAGTGTATCCGTCTCCCTGACAAAGCTTCCTACTTATACGGTGACCTTCCAGATCCCGGAGGGCGCTTCTCTTGCGGTAACGCACCCCACCGCCGGCAGCATGGATGCCTTCCGTCAGGGAAATGCGTTTACCCTGCCTGCCGGAGAGACTTACTCCTATGAAGTCACCAAGGCAAATTGCCTGCCCAGCCGCGGCAGCTTTACGCTGACGGAGGAACGCACCATCGAAGTGGGCACCCTGACGGATGCCGGTGCGGGCTGGGACGGCACGACTGTGACCAAGCCCACGCAGACGGAAGGCGTCTACCAGATCGGCAGCGCGACGGAGTTGGCCTGGTTTGCCCAACAGGCGGAGACGGATGCCGGCCTGCAAGGCGTCCTGACCACCAACATCAATCTCGGCGGAAAGAGCTGGACCGGCATCGGCTCGTATGAGACACCGTTTATCGGTGCTCTGGACGGCGGCGGGCATGTGATCTCCGGCGTCACCGCGCCGCTCTTTGACACGGTGGGCGCAAATGGAACCATCAAAAACCTTGTGGTAATGGGCAGCATTACCGGCAGCGGTCACCTGGGCGGCATTGTCAGCACGCTTTCGGGCACTGTGGAAAACTGCGCTTTTGAGGGCAGCATCACGAACGGCGGCCCCTCCTATGGTTCCGTCAGTCTGGGCGGCATCGTTGGCCGGGGAGAGAAAGGCAGCAGCATCTGTGGCTGCGCTGTTTCGGCGGTGCTCAAGAACAATACCGCGTCGTATAACACCGCATTGCATACCGGCTCCATTGCCGGATATGCCTACGGCATCATTGAAAACTGCTACGCCACTGGAAGCGTCTGGGCCGATTCCAGCCGCGACACCAACTCTGCCCTGGGCGGTCTGGTAGGTACCCTGTATGCGAACGGCACGCTGCGAAATGCCTATTTCTCCGGCACGGTCACCGGCCCGGAGAATGGCATCGGCCTTGTGATCGGCACCAATGCGGGCACGGTGGAGAACACCTTCTTCCTTCCCAACGGATCCATTCCCGCCGTTGCCGACAATAATGCGTCCACTGCACCTGCTGTTACGAAAACCAGCACAGAACAGATGCGAACCGATGCCTTTGCCCACGGACTGGGCAGCGCTTTCCATATGGATACCGGCGGGGTCAACAGCGGCTTCCCCATCCTCAGTTGGCAGGGCGGCAGTGCGCCGGTGGTGAGCACCGACGAGGAGGACGCGACGGCGGATCTGGCGGCGCTGAACCTGCAAACAACAGACGGCAAGACCCTCTCCGCCGACAGCCAGGGTATTTACCAGATCCGGAATGCCCTCACCCTGAAACTGCCCGGACAGGGCGAGCATGGCAGTACCATCACCTGGACGGCATCGCCGGAGGACGGCATCTCCCTGTCTGACGGTATGATCACCCTTCCGGAAAACGGCAAACTGGAGGTCACCCTGACCGCTCAGGTAAAAAAGGGAGAAGCCTCTAAGCAGAAAGAATTCCGGCTGGTTCTCTGGTCCCAGGGCGCGCAGGATCTGGAGACCCTGGAGGGGATCCGTGACGAGGCCCAGTCCGGCGGTACCTTTATCCAGCCTCTGGAGGCTTACGGCCACACCAATATCCGCCAGACCATGGAGCAGTATCTGCTCCGAAAGGATTACCCGGTGGATATGGCCCAGTATAGATATGATGATGACCCCCGTGCCATAAAAGTGGAATTTGTTGCGCCCGGCACCAAAGTTCTGCCTCAGGCCGGCAGCTACCTAGCCAATGATGGTACGATCACCTATTACAGGGATGAAGGCGGCCTGGGCATCAACTACGCAATCTATCGGGATGTGACCTTCCGGCTGCTGCTGGGCGACCAGTCCGTACAGGTGTCGATGACAGTTCACATCGGCTGGGCAAATGACTATCTGGAGGACTATCTCTCCCGTGCGGTGAACTCCATCACCTGGGAGCAGATTCGGGGCGAGAACACCAATACCGCCACAGTGACCCAGGACGAGGGCTGGTGGTACACGGTCACCGTAGACGGCCAGGTAGACAAAGACCTGATCCTTCCCACACGGTTGGATACCTACGGCGATGTACGCATTCAGTGGTCGTCCACTGACACGGATGCGCTGACGGTGCAGACAAATCCGGATGGATCCTACACCGCTACGCTTAACCGCCCGCCGTTCGGTGGCGATCCGTTTACCTTCCCGCTGATCGCCACGGCCCGGTTCAACCGCCTGGATGACTACATGATTCAGGAGGCAACTGCTGAAGGCGCTGTGCAGGACTGGTACGCTGCCATTCGAAAATTCGTTATTACGGTAGCTCCCAATGATGTGGATCAGTCCGCCCAGATCAACGAGGCTCTGGAGAAGTATCCCTCCCTGCTGCGGGACTTTGTGGACAAAGAGACGCCTGTGACTCCCACCCAGGTTACCGCAGATCTGCAAATGCCCACACCTGGCCAGCTGGAGTCTGCCGGTATTCTGCCGGATCGCTATAATCAGAAAGTGTCCATGACCAGCAGCAACACCGATGTGCTGGAATTCAGCGGCTATCACGCTGTGGTCTACCGCCCGCTGCCCAGCAGCCCGGCCGTGGATGTGTCTTATACAGTGCGAATTCTGGATCGCCGCAACAATGCCCTGCTGGGAGAGAAGACGTTTTCCCTGACCGTGCAGCCGTTGACAGAGGATGAAATCAACTCCGCTGCGGCGTTCATGGACAGCGTCTGTACGGAGAACGCCTACTGGAACGGCATCCGCGGCAAGAATACGGATAAGACCCAGGTGACAGAGAATCTGGAACCGTTTGCGGAAGTTTTAAAGGGCGACCAGGGGCAGCCGCAGTATATCTACGGCGCGATCAACCTGACCTTCGGCGGAGCGGAAGTGGATGATCTGCCGGGTTACGACCCGATGAACGCCCAGCCGTGGCGGGAGTATCGCTCCAGCCGTCCCACCGTCATCGCCTGCGAAAATCTCCTGGTCACCCGCCCGGAGTACGACACAAAGGTTACGCTGGACAGTGTCCTGACCCACAGCGCATACGGGAAATACTGGGAGAAATTTGGCAGCAATCCGGCTTACGCGCAGTTTGAACAGTTCTATAAACGCCCGGTTTCTGTGACGGTAACAGTAAAGGGAACCAAGGGCGGAGAGAATCCGAATCCCCAGCCGGAACAGATTCAGGCTACGGTTTCTGTCAGCGGCGGCGGCTTCGAAAACTTTGCTGATTTAAGCGCATACACCTTTACCGGCAGCGGTAGTCAGGACTGGACGGCGTGGGATGCGCTGCAGGCGGCCTTGCGTGAGGCGGGATATCGCTATGAGGGCAGCGGCTCCTATGTCAGCGCTGTGACGGATTCCAACGGCGTTACCCTTTCCGAACTGGAGCATGGCGAAGGCAGTGGTTGGATGTACCGTGTCAACGGTACACTGCCGGAGATAACGCTGAACCAGTATTACCTGAGCGACGGCGATAAAATCACCTTCTTCTATACCGGTGACTACCATACAGTTCCCGGAACTCACGGCTATGACGATAACCAGAAAGCGGCCCAGGCGGTGGAAAAACTCATCAACGCCATCGGAACTGTTACCAAGGACAGCGGCGATAAGATCAAAGCGGCCCGGAAAGCATATGATGCCTTGACCGACACCCAGAAGAAGCTGGTTCGCAACTACAACGTACTGACAGAGGCTGAGGCGGCTTTCGCGGCTCTGGATGCCGGTCTGCCTTTCACGGATGTGGATAAGGATGCCTGGTATTTTGAGGCGGTTCAGTACGTCTATAAAAACGGCCTGTTCAACGGCACCAGTACAACAACCTTCTCCCCTGACGCGGAGATGAGCCGCGCCATGCTGGCTGCCGTGCTGTACCGCCTGGCGGGCTCGCCCGCCGGAGACGGTAAAGCCCCGGCCTTCACCGATGTGGCGCCGGATACCTGGTATACTAACGCCGTAGCCTGGGCCAATGGGAACGGCATCGTCACAGGTTACGGAAATGGTCTGTTCGGTGGCACTGACAGTATCACCAGGGAGCAGCTGGTCGTTATGCTTTACCGTTACGCCAAGTTTATGAAGCATGATACAGCCGCAGCTGGTGATCTCTCGGCATTCACTGACGCCGGGAACGCCAGCGACTGGGCAGTTGAGGCTCTGCGCTGGGCATACGCGGAGGGGCTGATCACCGGGCGTACCGCAACCACTATTGTGCCGCAAGGCACCGCTACTCGGGCCGAAGTGGCCATGATTCTGATGCGTTTTGGCGAGGAACTGGCAAAGTAACTGCCTCCTCGTTGAAGCATACTTCCCTCTCAAGGATCTCCGGGATCCACAGCATCCCCAGCTGTGGATCCCGGAAGTCCGATCCTGAGGAAACAGCAAGTTTGACCCAAAGAACCAGCCCGGCAAAAGTCGGCAGTTGAAGACAAGGGCTGCCATAGGTATCCTTGTCTTCGGATTCCCTTGACAACGTCATAAAAAGCGGATAGAATATTTTCGTGAACAGGTCATATGCTTGACATATGCCAACTGACAAGCCGGTGAGAATCCGGCGCAGTCTTACCTCTACTGTATTTGGCTCCGGCCATAAGCCAGGATTGTCAGCCTGTTCCATGGTAATTGATCAAGGTGGTATCCATTGCCGATTTTTGCAGCCATGCCCATGTATGGGGATGGCCAGGGTTTTTGTACATTTTTGATGTGCAAACGCTCGATTTGCAGGGATCGGCAATGGATATCTGCTTTTTGCCGGCAGACACCATTGTCTGCCGGCTTTTTGTTTTCTGAACCGGCAGCAGATCCCGAAACCGGAAGGGGGTGAAGACCGTCAGCAAGCGAAGACAGGCTCGCCCAGCCAGGCTTACGCCGCAAGAGGCAGAACAATATCGCAATTTGATACAGAAATGGGCACAGCAAGCTCCACCAGAGTACGCAGACAACGGCGAAAAGCACCCTTATACATCTCTTACGCTGTCCAGTGGGCTTGGCAGGGCGGTCTATGCCAGTTATTCCGACGAGGATTTGCTGGCTGTTCTGCACGATGCGGCGTCACGCCTGGGACGTGCGCCCACACAGGATGAGGTCTTTTCTCTGTATCGCATCTACCTGAAAGCGCGGTTTGGTACCTGGCCAGGCGCACTGCGGGCAGCCGGGATGCGGCGATTGCCAACACCGGATTTGATTATGCCGGATTGGTCACAGATGCTGGCGGAGGAGCCGGAGATCTGCGGTGCTCTGGAGGATGTGACCCGCCGCAGATGCCGCCTTGGATACCCGCCGCGCAAACGTGATGTACCGCAGGCGAAGATCCTCTGTGAGCGATTCCGTTCGTGGGAGAACGTAATTGCCGCCGCGGAGCATTTTGAGAAATGGCAGGAGGCGAAGATGGATAACTGACAAGTAAATAGAGCATTTGTTGTGGCCCTGTCTCGGCGGAAGCAGAGGGAGGGATGAACAAGGGAATCGGGTGCAAGTCCCGAACGGTAACCGCCGCTGTAAGCGCCGAGACACCGGATCGTTGACGAAAGTCAGTCACTGGGGAGACCTGGGAAGGCAGATCCGGCGTTGTGGGGAATTTCTCCGGAAGCGCAAGTCAGAAGACCTACAAGGAATGCAAAGGGTCGTCGAAATGCGACCCGACCATGGGAACACGGCTGTGGCGATCATTGGGATCTGTCACGGCATTTTTTATGCCCTGGCAGAGCGACACTCAAAAGGAGAGACGGAGCAAATATGAAGAAACGAGTATTGAGCCTGCTGCTGGTGTTTGTCATGGTACTGGGATTGCTGCCCAGCGGTGTACTGGCGGCGGAGGGCGTAACAGAGGTGTCCAGCCAGGAGGACCTGGCCGGAATGACTGACGGCAGCTATGTCCTGACAGCGGATATTGAACTGAGCGGATGGACAGCCATTGACTTTTCCGGAACCCTGGACGGTAATGGCTACACCATTACTGTGGCCGGCCAGCCGCTGTTTAACACCCTGAGCGGCACCGTACAGAACCTCTGCCTGGACGGTGAAGTAGCAGGCGAGGACGATACCGTAGGTGCGCTGGCCCGCACACAGACAGGCGGAACAGTGAATAACTGCTGGTCTGGGGCCGGATATGATTATACCGCGTGGTGCTTTGCCGGGTTTGTTGGCACCATGGCTGGCGGCACCATTAAAAACTGCCTCTCTACAACGGATAACGCCGACTCCGGCTTTGTTGGTGAGGCGACCGGTCTGCCTGTCATTGAAAACTGCTATTATACCCTCTATGACGCTGTATACAATGGCGACTTTACCGATACGAACAACAAGAAAATCAATGCTGACGAATATCCGTATGCCATGGCGCAGCTGAACGCTGTCCACGAGGCCGGGCTGCTGTACTGGGCTATGGACGAGGGCGGCGTGCCCAAGCCGATTGCTTCAGAGAAACCTGCGGCGGATCGCACGGCACTTCAGGAGCTGTACGACAGGGTAAAGGACAATACAAATGCCGTTCCTGACGAAGAAGATGTTACTTATACATCTGAGAGTTGGGAGGCCTTTGTGGCTGCCCGTGACAAGGCAAAAGCCGTTCTGGACAATGCAGACGCCACCCAGGCCGCCATTGATGGGGCAAGGAAGGATTTGCAGGCGGCAATTGACGGCTTAGTTCCCGACCGCACCACGGCAACGGCGGCGGAACGTGTGGCCCTTCAGGACGAGATCGCAAAAGTGCCCAGTGAAAAGGGCCGGTATACCGATGCCAGCTGGTCTGCCGTACAGGCAGCCCTCAAGCCTGCCAAAAACCTTTTACAGAATCCAGCCGCTACTGCGGAAAAGCTGGCCGAGCAGACTGCTTCCCTGAAAAACGCTGTCGACGCTCTGGTTGAGATCGCAGATCCGGCTGCGGTGACGGAGCTGCCGGAGGGCCAGGAGTGGACGATGATTTCCACAGCCGAGGAGCTGGCGGAGCTTTCGACAAAAGGCGGCGCCGGCTACTATAAACTGAAAAACGACATTGTGGACTATGTGGGTACTTACGATCCGTTTGGTACCCAAATCAAGCCTTTCAATGGTGTGCTGGACGGCAATGGCTTTACCGTAACCTTTGCAGGTGCAGACAAGTATCCGAATCCTGTCATCAACACCCTTGGCCCCAGCGGCGTGATTCAGAACCTGGGTGCCAACGGCAGCATCACCAATGTGCCCCTGGTGGATAAGCTCTATGGTAAGCTGATCAACTGCTATTCCTGGGCGGACACCCAATATGGCGGTCTTGTGGGAACGATGTTCTCCGGCTCTGTCATTGCCAACTGCTATGTGTATCAAATGCCCGGCGGCAGCGGCTCCGGCGGGCTGGTAATGACCGGAAACGGCGGACATATTCTCCACAGCTACTGGCCGGAGGGAAAAGCAATTGGCACTGATACCGGTACTTCCATGGTGGACAGTCAGGACGTCGCCAAGCAAAAAGAGGACAGCTTCCGCGCCATGCTCAACACACACCGCTATGGCGGCATGGAGTGGCACCAGAGTGACAAGGGCCTTCCCTGGCTGGGGGAGGAGCAGGAGTATGTCAAGCCCGACTTCAAGGCTGTAACCGTTACAAACCTGATTACCGAGGAAACTGCCTCGATTGAAGAGCCGGATGATGTGCTGAAGGTAAGCGTATTCGGCGAGCAGGGCGGCGATGTAGCCGCGCTGACCATTGACGGCTACCAGGGCGATCAGCTGGAGTGGGAGACCCCCTCACACGCCACCGATGCCCCCATCATGGTATATTATGACAAAGACTCGGAGCAGACCAGAGTATGGGTGCGCGATGCCGGTACGGTGACGGTCACGGCGTTCTTGAAGGGGACAGAAGGTGCGCCGCGAAAGGAGCTCCAGTCCTTCCAGATCGAGGCCAAGGTGCCCAGCTATTTTGATCTGAAGCTGAAGATTGGCGGCGAGGACTATACCAATAAGACCTATGCGGTGGAGGGCAGCCAGGGCTTTGAGCTGGTTCCCTATGTATCGGTAGAAGGAAAGGAGATCCCGGTTTATTACGGACTCTTCGATTGGGAGAGCAGTAATTCAAGTGCGATCCATGTGGATTCCGATGCCTGGGTGACCATCTATAAAGAAGGAACTGCCAACCTGACGGCGTCCCTCAACGGCGTCTCCGCCGCCGTCCGGGTAACGGCCGGCTACACAGCAGCCACCGGCATCAAGTGCCTGTTTGAGGGAGAATATACCATTCACCGCCGCAGTCCCAACTCCGTCGGACAGAACGGCACCCCCGGCGAGGCCAGCTTCAACCCGCTGCGCCATGTGGATGAAAATGGAGAAGCAATTGTGGGCAGCGAGGAGCATATGGCCCAGGTGGAGCCCGAAGGGGCTACCTATGCCGGCAGCTACGATGTCACCACAAGCGACAAAACCATTATGGAATTCCAGAGCGCTCTGGTACAAAACCTGATTCCCATGAAGGCAGGGATGGTCAACGTCACCGTCACTACCAAAGATCCCAAACTGGATAAACAGTTTACGGATACCAGGGAAGTAACGCTGAACTACCTCAATCCCCTGCAATCCTTGACTGCGGAGAAAACAGAACTGACCGTCAAGGTGGGTGAGACCATCGACGCCGGACTGATTTTCACCGGCGAGAACGATACCAAATGGCCGGAGAAGTATCCCAAGGGTCTCCACGTCTCCGAGAGCTACATGACCTGGGAGCAGAGCGGCGAAGGCCAGGTGCTTGCCTACCGCAGCTATCCCGTCATCATGCAGGGCGATGAAGACTTCTCCCTGGAAGAGGGCACTGTTTCCAACGACCAGTGGCTCATCAAGGGCGTAAAGGAAGGAACCGTCACCCTCAAAGGCACCGCCAAGGATACCACCAACGGCACCAAAACCATTGAACTCACGGTTCATGTGAAGGCCGGCGACCCCGCCCTCAACAAACCGGTAGAGGAGCAGGTGGCCGATGCCCTGGCCAAGACCGGCGCATACCAGCTCAATGCCCTGAACAACGCTCCTGCCTTCCTTCAGGAGTGGAGCATCCTGGGCTTGGCCCGGGCAGGCATCGAAGTGCCCGAAAATTTCTATGAGACCTACTATGCCTCCGCCTATGAAAAGGTGCAGGAGCAGAAAAAGGTAAGCTCCCGCCCCTGGGACAATAAGATCACCGAGACCCAGCGGCTGGCCCTGGCTCTGACCGCCATCGGTAAGGATCCCACCGATGTGGGCGGCGTCAATTTGTTGGATTACAGCTGGAACAAGGAAACCTATTGGAATGGAGCTGTGTTGGGCGATATGCAGGGCTCCAATGAGCTGATTTACGCCCTGCTGGCCATCAATGCTCATGCCAGCCTGAAGGAATCCCGCCCAGAATCCGTTACCATGACCGAACAGCAGATGATCGATAAGCTGCTGGGCGTCTATCAGGCCGAGGAAGGCGGCTTCGGCCTCAGCGGCCCGTCCTTTGATGTAGACATCACCGGCATGGCCCTCCAGGCTCTGGCCCCTTATTACAATACCCGTGAGGATGTAAAAGAGGCCGTGGACAAGTCGGTGACCCACCTGTCCCAGGCCCAAGGCACCGACGGTTCCTACGGCAATCCGGAGGCCACCAGCCAGGTGATCGTGGCCCTGTGCACCCTGGGCATCGACCCGGATCAGGACGAGCGCTTCATCAAAGTGGGCTCCAGCCTGGTGGACGGCCTGCTGATGTACGCTTTGGAGGACGGCTCCTTCCGCCACTCCATGAACGGTGGCTCTGACGGCATGGCTACCGAGCAGGCTCTCTACACCCTGGCGGCCCTCAGCCGGTTCTATGCAAACCCCAGAGGGAACAGCCTGTATGACATGAATGACGTGACCTTCGGCAGCAGCGGCGGCACGACGGTCACCGGCGTGACTCTGACTCCCACCAGCGCAAAGATCGAGACCGGCAAGACGGCACAGCTCAATGCCCTGGTCATTCCCGCCACGGCGGCAAACAAGAATGTTACCTTCTCCAGCAGCAAGCCGGAGGTGGCCACTGTCAGCAAAACCGGCCTGGTCACCGGCGTGGCAGAAGGCACCGCTACCATCACCGTCACCACGGCGGACGGCAACAAGACTGCCACGGCCTCCATCACCGTTACCAAGGCCGGAGAGATCAAGCCCGAGGACAAGGCCACCGTCACCCTCTCCATCGACAAGCTGACCATCAATAAAGGCTATGTCCTGAGTCCCACCGAGGTGGAGATCGTCAAAGGTGAAACCGTGTGGGATGTACTTAAGCGGGAGATGGATCGGCGCGGGATCAAGTATCAGTACAGCAATAACAGCCAGTATAACAGTGTTTATGTAGAGTCCATTGACGGCGACGGAGAGTTTGACCATGGCTCCGGCAGCGGCTGGAAGTACAGCGTAAACGGCGTCTATCCCGACTACGGATGCAGCCGCTACACCCTCACCGGCGGCGAGGTCATCAAGTGGCGCTACACCACCAACCTGGGTGTGGATCTGGGGGACGATCCCAATGCCGGACAGACCGGCAAGCCGGAAGAGGGCGGTACCAGCACCATTACCCCGGAGATCAAGCCGGACAAGAACGGCAGTGCCAAGGTCACAGTGGATGAAACTCAGATGAAGGACGCTATCGCTACGGCCAAGACCGAGGGCAGCAGCTCCATTGTTATTGCGCCTCAGGTCACCGGCGAGGCCAAGAAGGTGATGACGGAAGTTCCTACCCAGTCCCTGAAGGACGTGGTCAAGAACACCGACGCGGCCCTGGAAGTGCAGACCGGCGTGGGCAGCGTGTCCATCCCCAACGACGCTCTGGACAGCCTTACCCGACAGGCCGGCGGCAGCACCGTGACGATCACAGTGGAAGCCAAGAAGCCTGAGGATGTCAAAGAGCAGGTAAGCGCTTCCCAGTTGGAAGGCGCGATGGTGGCAAAGGTGTCCATTACCTCCGGCAAAAAGGAACTCACCACCTTTGACGGAAAATCCTTGACCGTCACCATTCCGGTGACTGGCTCCGCCTTTGTCTCCGGCGAGACTTACAAGGTGATCGCGCTCAGTGCCGACGGCTCCAAAGAAACTGTTTCCGGAACCTGCATCAAGCAAAACGGGAAACTGAGCATGCAGGTGAAGATCACCCATCTGAGCACCTTTGTGGTGACCACACAGAAGGCCATGCCCTTCACCGATCTGTCCGGCCACTGGGCCGCTGAAGCCATTACTTATGTCTATGGAAACGGCCTGATGAACGGCACCAGCGACACTACTTTTGCTCCTGACGAGTCCCTGAACCGGGCCATGCTGGCCACCATCCTGTATCGTCTGTCCGGCGAGCCTGCTGCAAGGGGTGAAGGTAAAACGTTTATGGATGTGGCACCGGATACCTGGTATACCTCTGCCGTGGCCTGGGCCAGCGCCAACGGTATCGTCAGCGGCGTCGGCGATGGCAAGTTTGCACCCACGCAGGCGATCACCCGCGAAGAGTTGGCTACCATGCTTTATCGCTACGCCAAGTACAGCAAATTGGATACCATTGCCAAAGGCGACCTGAGCAAGTTCGCTGACAGCGATCAGATCGCCGCCTGGGCTTCCGACGCCATGGCGTGGGCAGTGGGCGCTGGGCTGATTTCCGGCAAAACCGCCAATGTCGTTGATCCCACCGGTACGGCCACCCGTGCCGAAGTGGCGACCATTCTCATGCGTTTCACAGAATTGACGAAATAACAAACGGCGTGGGGGGGCGTAAGACACCCCGGCACGGAAAGGAGTTCCTATGAAAACGGTTTTCAAACGCGGAACAGGCTTTCTGCTGGCTTTCATGCTACTGCTCAATCTGAGTGTCCCCGCATTTGCGGCGGAGACGGATTTGACCGCCGCAGTGCAGGGAAGCGCCAAATATATGCTCAACACCGTTCGTGAGCCTCAGGTGGGATCCGTGGGCGGCGAATGGGCGGTCATTGGCCTGGCCCGTTCCGGCTACGACGTTCCCCAGAAATACTGGGATGATTATTACGCCACAGTGGAGGACTATGTGGAGGAGCACAAAGGTAACCTTCACGACAAGAAGTACACCGAATATTCCCGCCTGATCGTGGCCCTCACCGCCATCGGCGCCGATCCCACCGACGTGGCGGGCTATAATCTGCTCACCCCTCTGGGAGACTTTGACAAAACCATCTGGCAGGGCATCAACGGCCCAATCTGGGCGCTGATCGCGCTGGACGCAGGAAATTATGATATGCCCCGGAACCAGAACACCAAAACCCAGGCCACCCGGCAGATGTATGTGGACGAGATCCTTGCCCGGCAGCTCAACGACGGCGGCTGGAACCTGACCGACAAGGGCGGTGCCGGTCAGAGCGACCCCGATATTACCGGAATGGCCCTCCAGGCTCTGGCCGGCTATCAGTCCCAGCCCGAGGTCAAGGCGGCTATTGACCGGGCGCTGGATTACCTGAGCGCAGCCCAGGAGAGCAACGGCGGCTATGCCAGCCATAATACCAGCAGCTCCGAAAGCGTGGTACAGGTTATCGTGGGCCTGTGCGCCCTGGGCATTGATCTGAATGATGCCCGCTTTGTCAAAAACGGCCATACCTTGCTGGAGAACCTGCTCAGCTACCGGCAGGACAACGGCAGCTTCCTCCATACCTCCGCCGGAAACGGCGACAGCCAGATGGCCAGTGAGCAGGGCCTCTACGGCCTGGTGGCGGCCCAGCGCGCCGCGGCTGGAAAGAGCACACTCTACCACATGGATGATGTGACCATCCATGTGAGCGGTGTGACAAAGGAAACCATTGGCCTGCCCGGCAAGCACGCCGACGTCAAGCCGGTACCTGTCAGCGGCAGTGTCTCCTTTGCCGATGTGGCCGGTCACGCCAACCAGAAAGCCATCGAGGCACTGGCTTCCCGGGGTATTATCACCGGCAAGGGCGACAACCGCTTTGACCCCAACGCCACCATGACCCGTGCGGAGTTTGCTGCCATCGTTGTGCGGGCTCTGGGGCTGACGCCCAAGGCCACCAACGCCTTTACCGATGTCTCCTCCAACGCGTGGTACGCCGGTTATGTGGGGACTGCCTATTCCTACGGCATCATTACCGGGGCAGGCAACGGGCGCTTCAATCCCGACGGCACCATTACCCGGCAGGAAGCCGCCGTCATGGTGGCCCGTGCCGCCAAGCTCTGCGGTATGGATACGGAGTTGGAAAACTACGAGATCCTCAATGTTCTGGCACAGTTTACCGACTATGTGACCATTGCCCAGTGGGCTCAGGAGGGCGTTGCGTTCTGTTATGGCGAGGACATCCTCAACCAGAGCGACCTGAATGTGGAGCCTGCCCGTGCGATCCTGCGCTGTGAGATCGCCGAAATGCTGTATCGTATGCTGGACAGCGCCAAACTGCTGTAAGGAGAATCCGTCATGTGGTGGAAACAGCATAAATGGAAGGTACTCATACCGGTTCTGATCGCGGCGGTACTGGCCGGCGCGTTTTGGTATGGCGGCAACGCCCCCGGCGCACGGGGTTGGACTGTCCCGGTAAATGAGGCATCCCAGCCTGCGCTGGAAGGAGATCTGCATAATACGGCGGAACCGGAGCAGACGCAGGAGCCGTCGGCAGTTCCGACCCCTGGGGAGACGGCTGCGGAACATACACCGGAGCCCTCCGCAGTGGTGGATGATACAAAGGAAGAACCAGCGAAAGCGACACCGGAGCAGACTGCTGAGCCTCCCGCTTCCAAGCAGCCCGAACAGCCCCGGCCATCCGACCAGCCGGAGATGGTCATTAACCCGGAGACGGGAAAGGATCAGTATTTGACCGATCCGGTACCGGAAGGCAAACCGCTGCCGGTGGAGCCTCAGGATGTGACCATCGGCACAACAGCGTACAGCTGCACCATTTCCATCTCCTGCGCGACCATTCTGGATAATCTGGATCTCTGCGATCCGGAAAAGAAAGAGCTGGTTCCGGAGGACGGATGGATCCTGGAACCTATGACCGTCACCTTCTATGAAGGAGAGAGCGTCTTCAACGTACTCCAGCGCACCTGCAAGCAGCAGAAGATCCATATGGAGTTTGAGGATACGCCTATGTATAACTCCGCCTATATCGAAGGCATCCACAACCTCTACGAATTCGATGTGGGCGAGCTGTCCGGCTGGATGTACAGTGTCAACGACTGGTTTCCCAACTACGGATGCAGCCGCTATCAATTGCAGGACGGCGATGTAGTGGAGTGGGTCTATACCTGCGATTATGGAGCTGATGTCGGCAGGCCGGTAGCGTAACAGAAAGGAGACCTCCGTGCAAAATCGAGATGCCTTTTCCAGCTGCCACCCAGTCATCAATTTCCTGTATTTTGCGCTGGTCCTGCTGGTGACCATGTTCTGCCTGCACCCTATCATTTTGGGGCTTTCTCTGGCTGGCAGCGTGGTCTATGCGGTGTACCTCAACGGTCAGCGGGCGGTGCGGTTTTCCCTGGCGTTTCTCCTGCCCATGATGCTCCTGACACTGATAATCAATCCCGCCTTCAATCACCAGGGCATTACGATCCTGACCTATCTGCCCACGGGTAACCCCCTGACGCTGGAGAGCATTCTCTACGGCGTTTCCGCCGCCGCCATGCTGGCCGCCGTGATCTCCTGGTTTTCCTGTTATACCGCCGTGATGACCTCCGACAAGTTCGTGTATCTGTTCGGCAGAGTGATCCCGGCCCTGTCCCTGGTGCTGTCCATGACGCTGCGCTTTGTGCCCAAGTTCAAGGCGCAGCTTCATGTGGTCAGCGAGGCCCAGCGATGTGTGGGGCGGGACGTCTCCGACGGCAGCCTCCTGCGGCGGATCCGAAACGCCGTGACGATCTTCTCCATTATGGTCACCTGGGCGCTGGAAAATGCCATTGAGACGGCGGACAGCATGAAGAGCCGGGGCTATGGGCTGCCGGGCAGAACGGCATTTTCCATTTACCGCTTTGATGAGCGGGACAAGATGATCCTGCTGTGGCTCTGCTTCTGCGGGGGTGTTCTCGGCTGGAGCGCATTGACAGGCGGCCTTTTCTGGCGGTATTATCCAACCATAAAAGGCGCGCCGCTGACTCCTGTGACCGTCTGCCTTCTGCTTTGCTGGGCAGGGTTGTGCCTGACGCCGGTGGCAATCAACGTCCATGCAGACCGGGTGTGGGCTGGGCTGCATAGTAAGGAGACTGCAACATGATTCAAAGTATGAGCCTGCCGCTCTATTCTGATACGCTGCGGGAATACCGGGACTGGACGGACCTGCAGCAGGAGGTGCACGCCCTGGGCTGTGACGGCATTGAGGCCATATGGGGTGGGGAACCCATCCCGGAAGCACTCCCTGCCGGGCTGGTACAGGGCTACCACCTGATCTTTTTCCATGACTGGGTGGATCTCTGGAACGGTAACTGGCCGGCGTTGAAGGAGAAATACGGCACTTTGGAACAAGCCTCCGCTGTGTACGGCGGACTGGGCCGGGAGACGCTGCTGCGGCAGTACCGTGACGACCTGGAACGTGCAAAACACCTGGGCGCCGAATATGTGGTGTTCCATGTTTCAGACGTCTCCATGGAGGAGTGCTTCACCTATCGCTTCTCCCATACCAACGATCAGGTCATTGCCGCCGCTCTGGAGCTCATCAACGAGCTTTTGCCTGGAAAACAGTGGCCATTTGCTTTTCTGGTGGAAAACCAGTGGTGGCCGGGCTTTACCTTCACCGAGCCCAGGCAGACAGAGCGGCTGCTGGACGGCATACGCTATGCCAATAAAGGAATCCTGCTGGATACAGGGCATCTGATGAACTGTTGTACCGAACTGCGAAGCCAAAGTGAGGGAGCCGCCTATATCAGCGCTATGCTGGATCGGCACGGCAGCCTCAGCGCTATGATTCGCGGCGTCCATTTCCATCAATCTCTCAGCGGCCCCTATGTCCAAACCCATACAGGGCGATTGCCGGAAGGCTGGCCGGAGGAATTCGAGCAGCGTTTTTCCATCAATTATGCCCATGTCCTTCAGATCGACCAGCACCGGCCCTGGACAGATTCAGCCATATTGCCCGTTCTGGAGCGGATCGCCCCGACATGGCTGACCCACGAATTGACCTCCCGTGCCAGAGCGGAACGGGTACAAGCGGTAGAGATCCAACAGATCCTGCTGCGGAAGAGAGAGAATATTCCATGACAGACACCTTTGTAATTGAACACCTTTGCTTTTCCTATCCAGAGCAGTCCGGGGTTATCCTGCGGGACATGAGCCTGACTGTCCGGCGGGGAGAATTTCTGGTACTTTGCGGACCCTCCGGCTGCGGAAAGTCCACGCTGCTGCGGCAGCTGAAAACAGTTCTCGCGCCTCATGGCAGACGGAGCGGCACCATTCTCTTTGAAGGACAACCGCTGGATTCCATGGATCAGCGGCAGCAGACGGAGCGAATCGGTTTTGTCCAGCAGAGTCCCGACAACCAGATCGTCACTGACAAGGTCTGGCATGAGCTGGCCTTTGGGCTGGAGAGCCTGGGCTATGAAACGCCGGTGATCCGCCAGCGGGTGGCGGAGATGGCGGCCTTCTTTGGCATCGAAAACTGGTTTTACAAAAATGTGACCGAGCTGTCCGGCGGACAGAAGCAGCTGCTCAATCTGGCCTCCGTCATGGCCATGCAGCCTTCCGTACTGATCCTGGACGAACCCACCTCCCAGCTGGATCCCATCGCAGCGTCGGATTTTCTGGCCACCCTTGGGCGGATCAACCGGGAGCTGGGCACAACCATCATTCTGACCGAGCATCGTTTGGAAGACGCCTTCCCCCTGGCCACCAGAGTTGCCGTCATGGAGGAAGGGCGGCTGCTGTGCAGCGGCACACCTGCCGAGGTGGGCGCTGCCCTGCGGACGAGCGGGCACACCATGTTTCTGGCCATGCCCACTGCCATGCGGGTGTGGGCGGCAGTGGAACAGAACGGTTCATGCCCCGTTACAGTTCGGGAAGGCCGGGAGTGGCTGACAGACTATGGAGCAAAGCATCCGCTGCATCCAATACCGCCGGAACCGTCACGGGTATATCCGGAAGAGCCTGTACTGGTGGCATCGGAGCTGTGGTTCAAGTATGAGAAAGACGGCCCGGATGTGGTGCGAGGATTGGGCCTCACCCTGAAAAAAGGGGAGTTCTACGCCCTTCTGGGCGGAAACGGCGCCGGTAAATCCACGTCTCTAAAGCTGCTGGCCGGACTTTTGAAGCCCTATCGGGGAACGGTAAACTGCCAGGGCACAATCGGTGTTTTGCCCCAAAATCCCCAGGCCCTCTTTGTAAAGAAAACGGTTCGGGAGGATTTGGCAGAGATTCTGGGCGGCAGAAAAGCCGAGCAGGCGGAGCGGATCGCCCATGTGGTCGCTCTGTGCCGACTGGAAGGCCTGTTGGATCGTCACCCCTACGACCTGTCCGGAGGTGAGCAGCAGCGGGCGGCTTTGGCCAAGGTCTTACTGCTGGATCCTGACATTTTGCTGATGGACGAGCCCACCAAGGGACTGGACGCGGAGTTCAAACAGGTGCTTGCGGAGATTTTGCAGGTGCTTTTGCGGCGGGGCGTTACGATTCTGATGGTCAGTCATGATATCGGATTCTGTGCCCGCTATGCCCATCGCTGCGCTCTGTTTTTTGACGGCAGCACCGTGGCAGAGGGTACGCCCCGGGCATTCTTTTCCGGCAACAGTTTTTATACTACCTCTGCCAACCGTATGGCGCGGGAGCTTGAGCCTGAAGCTGTGACGCCGGAGGACGTGATTGCCCTGTGCGGCGGGTATCTGCCGCCTGCGCCGGAGCTGCCGGACGACATCCCTCCCCTGCCGGAGCCGAAAGAAGGAAGCCCGGCGGAAAAACCCAAAAAGCTGCCCTGGTGGCGCAAGCTGCTGGCGGCCTTGTCAGCGGGGGTCGCGCTTTTTCTGTTTCTTTCTTTTATGGGCGTGACCGATCTAACCGCATTGGTCACCGCCGAGGGGCTGACTTCCCTGGCGGGAGAGCAGCTGCTGCTATACCTGGTTTTTTGCAGTTCCCTGATCGTATTTGCCGTCTGTATTACACGCCGCAGCCATCGGCCGGACTATCTGAGGCAGACACCGAAGGAACAGCGGAAGCTGGCCAAACGCACACTGGCGGCAACGATTCTGATTGTACTGCTTATTCCGGTGACGCTCTTTGTGGGGATCACCTATCTGGGCGGGAAGAAGTATTATTTTATCTCCCTCCTGATCCTGCTGGAAACCATGCTTCCCTTTTTCCTGGCCTTTGAAGGCCGGAAGCCCCAGGCCCGGGAGCTGGTCATCATCGCGGTGCTGTGTGCCATTGGCGTGGCGGGCCGGGCATTCTTTTTCATGCTGCCCCAGTTCAAGCCGGTGATGGCGGTGACCATTATTGCAGGCGTGGCCTTTGGCGGGGAAACCGGCTTTTTGGTGGGAGCCATGACTATGCTAGCTTCCAACGTCATGTTCGGGCAAGGCCCCCTGGCACCATGGCAGATGTTTTCCATGGGTATCATCGGATTTCTGGCGGGCATTTTGTTCCGCAAGGGACTTTTGATGAGGACCCGGGGCGCATTGTGTGTCTTTGGTGCTCTCTGCGCGATTCTGATTTACGGTGGTATCATGAATCCGGCTTCGGCTCTGACGGCAAACCGGGAACTGACAGGCGGCATCTTGCTGAGCAGTTATGTCGTAGGAATGCCCTTTGACTGCATCCACGCCATGGCCACCTGGCTGTTTTTGTGGTTTGGTGCGGAACCTATGCTGGAAAAACTGGATCGTATAAAGGTCAAATATGGTCTGGTTGAGTAAATGCGTTGAGAACCTCAGAAGGATATCTTTGTTAACAGCGTATTAAAATCATCTTCCTTCACCAGATTCCCTCAATAGAGTGAAGATAGCATACGGCTTTCCAGGATATTCTCGTTCTATTTTTATCGTTTCTTTGACCACACAACCAGCCACAGACAGGGTCGAAACAGCCGGAAAGTGTGCGTTTCAAACGAACCGGAAAACAATCTATTCGGAATAGAAATGGCTGTAAACCTCCAAAAAAGATTAGAAAAAAGCAAAACTTGGTGTTGACGTGCGGGAGGTCACAGGTTCAAGTCCTGTATCGTCCACCAGACCAATCCCCTGAAGCCGCGAGGCTTTGGGGGATTTTGTTTTGCTTAAAACAGGTCTTAGCTTTATGGAAAAAGCTTTGTCACGGCATTTAAAGATATTAGCCCCACTTCGGGTGGAGGAGAGATTATTGGCAAAACCTTTTCACAAACACAGCAAACAGACGCCACGATTTCGCCACCTTGCTCGCCAGACCAACTGAATGACTCCGATAAGCATACAGAAGGCCCGGGCTATGGGTGCTTTACAGCATCCCATGGCCCGGGCCTTCCATATGTGGCAGGCCTGTGCTCGACAGGTCTGCCAGGGGGGGATTTTTTAGACTTAACCTTTTGGCGGCATCACGGTTGCTGTACCATCCACCACTATGGCACCAGCTTGATTCATGCATTGGGTGGAGAGTTTAGCAATGTTTTTCTCTGGAAGCAATTCAGTCACCGTGCATATAGCCGTAATTGTATCGCCAAAATATACCGGCTTTTTGAATTTTAAATCCTGACCTAAGTAAATGGTCCCCGGTCCAGGCAGCTTCATGGCCAGGACGGCAGAAATAAAGCCAGCGCTGAGTATCCCATGCGCAATGCGTTTGCCGAACATGGTCCGTGAAGCGCTTTCTTCATTTACATGCGCAGGATTGTGGTCTCCGGTGATCCCTGCAAACAGATATACATCCGACTCAGAAATCGTTTTTGATACACTCGCGGTATCCCCAACCTTCATTTCACAAATAGTCATCGCAACCTCCGCTTTCAGATCATTCTTCCACCGGATCATAGTACTGTACCCGCTGCAGTACTCCGTCTGTGACGTATAGACGTCCAGTCGTGGGGTTGACGGCACATCCCATGGGGGAGAAGAAATTGCCGTCTGAGCTGGACATGCTTCCCCAGGTCTCCAGAAGCGTTCCGCTGTCATCATATACCCGCATACATTTGTGGGATGTATCAGACACGATCACGTTGCCGTCGCCATCTATGGCGATTCCATAGGGCAGCAGCATAGCTCCCGCAGATTTCTCCGCATCATAGTTCTGCAGCGGATCGGTCTCAGGGGTTCCCAGCTCGCCCAGATAGGTACCGTTCAGAGAAAAGATCTGAACACGGTTATTGCCGCAGTCCACAACATATAGCGCAGTGGTTCCATTATAGGTGCCGATTTTCAAATCACAGGGCTTATTGAATTGTCCCGAGGAAGAGCCTGTTCCGCCCCAGGATCTTACCGGTATGCCATTGTAAAAAACCTTGATCGAATCCGTTGCCCAATCGGACACATAAAGATACCCATTTTGGTCCACCGCCACGCCCCAAGGCTGGCCTACCGCTGCGGCCAGCACAAAACTGAAGCCCATGGCATATTTTTTTACAACTCTTCCATTCCCAAAATCCGCCACATATAAAGTGCTGTTTTTGTCAACCGCGGTCTGCTTGGGATAGAGGAAATAGTTTAATGCCGTCCCATACCCATACGGGCCGCCAATCCCGCCCATACTGCCTAAAAATGTGCCGTTTTCGGAAAAGATCTGGATCCGATGGTTAAACGAGTCGCTCACATATACTTTTCCATTATTAGGATCCACACACACGCTCTGGGGATTGGAAAACGTACCTGCTGCATTGCGGTATGTCCCGTATTCCGTAAACAGATTGGTATTATTCAAAATGGAGTTGTACTTCAAAATTCTGCTGTGGGAATCCAACACGATAAGAAATCCATTATTTATGATGGCGTGAGTGGGCAGGCTCATTCCAAGATATCCATTTTGAGACTGGTAGAAGGAAAACCCCTGTTCATAGCTGTTATAGACCATGACACGATTGTTGGAGCTATCTGTAACCGCCACACGGCCGGTAGCTTTGTCCACATAAACTCCCCGGGGGTGGTTCATAATTCCCGGCTGAAAACTGGTGACATTATATGGATTATAAACTCCATATGTGCCAAAAGAGTCCACATATTCCCAGCTGGGATATGTCTCAAAAACCTGGATTCTGTTGTTGTATGTATCGGCAACATAAACACGGTCCTGGGCATCAATGGAGAGTCCCTGCTGCACCGCGAAATATCCCGCCTGACTGCCGTACGAGCCATACGAGGCAATAAATTTGCCGTCCTCACTGAATTTCTGGATGCGGTGATTTAGCTCGTCGCTTACATAATAGTTTCCTCTGCTGTCCTGAACAATAGAACGGGGAATGTTGAACTGACCGTCCCCTGTACCTGGTCCGCCCCAGGAGTCCACCAGTTCCAGTTCCTGTGAATATTTCAGGATCTTATTGCTGCCCAGCTCATTGACCAAAATGTAGTCATTGTTGTCTACATAAACAAACAACGGCATATCGATGTTTTCGATGGTGTCCACCTTTTGCATACCGCTGTTCAGTTTTAGAATTCGGCCATTCGCCATATCCGCTACATAAAAATAGCCATTGGAGTCTTTGGAAATCGCCACAGGGGTGCCCAGAACATACCCATTGAAGGGATCAGATTCCTGCCCTATCACGCCAGCATATTCATACCCGCTGTAAGAAGCATTTGCCGCGGTCAATGTGATGAGCAGCATCAGCGCAACAACAGATGTCAAAGTCCGAATAAACCTCTGTTTTCTTTTCACGATCAAGCCCTCCCATTTAAATGCAGCCGCGCTAAAAGGCAAAGAGCAGAGACTTTTCATCTGCATCAGACAGGATCCATCTCTGCTCTTTCCCGCAAGGCCCTATTGATAGGTTTTGATCACTGCGATCCCGTCCAGGACCACTTCGCCCGCGCTGTCCGTCACGGTAGTTTGCATGCGCAGGCGGCGGTGGGGCAGTTTTTCCAGCACAGTTACTTCTGTCCGAATGGTTTCACCCAGATAGACAGGCTTTTGAAAGTCAAAGGTCTGGGAACAATAGATTGTTCCAAAGCCTGGGAGCTTCTGACCCACCAGGGTGGAGATAAAGGTAGCAATATGAATGCCATGGGCGATCCGCCGTTGAAATACGGTCCTGGCCGCGCTCTCTTCACTGATATGGAAGGAATCCGTGTCACCGATCAGCTGTGAAAACCGGGTCACGATATCTTCCGTGATCACATCACTTCGGCTGGCCCGGTCACCCACATGGATGTCCGCATAGGGAATAAAAAACGGCTCAGACATTGCAGGGCCCCCATTGGATCACCGTGGACGCCCAGGAATAGCCGGTACCCGCCGCCACGGTGACTACCAGATCTCCGTCCACCAGGCGCCCATGCCGCACGCCTTCCTCCATGGCCAGATAGCAGTCGGCAGACTGGCAGTGTCCGTACTCGTCCAGCAGAAAGCTCTTTTCTTCCGGCAGGCCGAAGTGATCCAGCAGGCCCAGCAGCATGGACTTCTTCATACAAATGGGCGCCAAAAATCCAACATCGGAATTGCTGTATCCGCTGCGTGTCACCGCCTGGTCCATAACACCGCAGAAGTGGTCCAGCGTGATGGGATCCAGCCGCGCCTTCATGTCGGCCAGGTCACGCACCTGCAGGTACCAGTCCTCATGGGCAATGGTATCGATCTTGTCTCGATTGCAGCAGCCCACCCCCGGCACCGATACATCGGTGGCAAAGCGTCCGTCCACGATCATAGCGGATTCCAGGATCACATTCCGGCCCAGATCACGCTCCAACACCGCAGCAGCCGCTCCGTCGCCAAAGTTGAACATGAACCGGCTGTCGCCGTCGGCGTAGTTGATAAGGTCTCCTTCCTTGGAGGATGACACCAGGAGCACCCGCTTCAGACTCTCGTCCTGCAGCATCATAGACTTCAGTATTTTCAGGGCGTATACCCCGGCTGAGCACAGATTGTGGATCTCAAACGCGGCCGCGTTCTTGGCACCGATCTCCTCCTTGATCCTGGCGGCACAATTAAACATATAGTAGTCCTTATACTCACTGCCGCAGTATACCACCAGGTCCAGTTCCTCGGGCGGCAGCCCGTCCAGAGCCTTCAGGGCCGCCTTGGCCCCCATACCGGACACGGTATCTTCCGGCCCGGCCTTATGCACCTGCTTGATGCCGAATTTATCCCGAATTACGGGCTCCGGGATTCCCGACGCCTGACTGATATACAGGCTGTCCCGTATACCGGCGGGAACATAGGAGCCGATACTGCGTATACCAACGTTATGTTTCACCGGTTCAATCCCTCGCCTCTCCATACAGCTTTTGAATCTCATGCACCACGATCTTACCCACGTTATTTTTGGGGATATCGTCCACAAAGGTCACATATTTGGGGATCTTATACCGAGCCAGTCTGCCGTTGAGCGCCGCCAGGATCCCAGCCTTGTCGATCTCCATGCCCGGTTTGAGGGAAACGACGGCTTTGCCCACTTCTCCCCACTTTTCATCAGGCACGCCAATCACGCAGGCCTCCCGGATGGCCTCGATCTCATACAGGGCACTTTCAATCTCCGGGGGGAAGACATTTTCACCGCCGCTGATAAACATGTTCTTTTTCCGGCCCACAATATAGTAGAAGCCGTCCTTGTCAAACGTGGCCATGTCGCCGGTATGTACCCAGCCGTCCACCAGCGTATTTTGAGTCTCGGTTTCATTGCCCCAATAGCCGCTGAAGATCTGGGGACCGCTCCACAGCAGCTCGCCGGGCGTGTCCGGCGTGGTGATCTCGTTGCCGTCGTCATCAATCAGCTTGGGCTGGGTCAGATAGAAGGGCTTACCCACGGAGGCATACTTTTCCTCCACCACCGATTGAGGCACGAACTGGGGTGGCGTGGACAGGTTGTTGGGACCGGCCTCGGTCATGCCGTAGCCCAGCACAAACTTGATCCCCTTGTTCCAGAACTCCTGCATGATATTCTGAGGGGTGGGAGCCGCACCTGCCATGACCCATCTCAGGCTGGACAGATCCGCCTGCGCAAACTCAGGCCGCTCCACCATCATGCGGAAAATCGTAGCTGCGCCAAAGAGATAGGTGATCTTCTCCTGCTGCACCACCTCAATGGTCTTCTGCGGATCGTATCCTCTGTTGATGTAAATAGTGGCGCCTGCATGGAGCAGCGGCAGGGTCAGCAGGTTCCATCCTCCGGTATGGAACAGCGGCAGCAGGATCAGGGCCTTGTCATCATAGCGCAGGCCCCAGGTGCAGATCTCGCTGAAGGAGTTGAACATCTCGCATCGGTGAGAGATCAGTCCGCCCTTGGGCAGCCCGGTAGTGCCGCCGGTGTGAATGATGAGGTGGATGTCCTCCAGCTCCAGTTCCGGGCAGGATACAGGTGCGGCGTCACCGGAGGCAATCAGTTCCCCGTAAAAGGCGTGGGTCCCCGTCTCCTGCCGGTCCAGCACCACAAAGTGCTCCAGCACACCCCGCGCTTCCAGCTCTTTGGCCGTGGCCGCAAAGCAGCCCTCATAGAACAGCACCTTGGGCTGCTCACTGCCCATAAGCTGAGCCAGCTCATCCACAGAAAGCCGGGCATTATAGGGGACCAGGATGGCTCCCAGCTTTCCCGTGGCAAAATAGCCGTCAATCAACTCCACCCGGTTGCGGCTGATGAAGGCTACCCGGTCGCCCTTGCAGATACCATACCGGCTGCGCAGCAGGTTGGCCAGAACATTCGCCCTGCGGTCCAGTTCGCCATAGGTGTATTTCTGTTCCGTGTCCAGATCAACTACCGCAACACCCTCACTGTTGAGCCGGGCCCGGGCATATGCGTAGTTGCCGATCCAACTGTTGTCCATGGTTGTATTCCCCTTTCCTCATTTACCCTTCGGGCCGCAGTTTTGATGCTGTATACAAGATGCGGCGCGCCAGATTCTTCATGGTGGTCACACCTTCTTCATCTTCCAAAGCATCCTTAGCTCCGCCTTTTCCGGCGACACCGATATTCCAATAGGTGTTGCCGACGACGGTACAGTCGTTGCATGCCGCCCAAAGGAACAGCTGCGCAAAGGCAAAGTTTTGTCCGGCTCTGCGGGCTACGGTCACCGGCGCCACCAGCTTACCACTTAGCACGCTGGCGTTAAACTCATAAGCGCCCTCTTTTGCCTTCATCTCGCTTACCGCCCACCGGCCGCAGAATCCTGCTCGATCCAGCACCGCTTTGAGCTCCGGCGTAATGGACGCATGATAAACCGGACTGCCCAGAAGCAGGACATCAGCCTGCTTAATCTTCTCAAATACCTGCTGAAAATCATCTTCCCAGATGCATGCCTTCTTTTCCACACATCCGTAGCAGGCACGGCACCCCTTTACTGAGAGATCAAACACCCGGACCAGTTCCGTTTCAGCTCCGGCCGCGGCACATTGCTCCAATACGATGTTTATGTACCGTTCCGTGTTCCCGTCTTTTCTCGGACTGCCTGACAGCGCCAAAATTTTCATACACTTACCTCCGCAGTCTGCTTAAAACATATTCTTATAGATCCAGAACCGCTTTGGTAGCTGCGTTAAGCTTGGGCTTGGGCGTCACAAGAGACACCACTACCGTCAGAGCCACCGCTACAGCGGAGGTGATGAAATAGCCGAAGAGGCTGGAAGGATAGGTAAAGTTGGTAACCAGCGGCAGGATATTGAAAATGCAGGAGTATGCGATACCCACCAGAGCGCCCTGCTCGGTGCAGCGGTCCCACAGCAGGCCGACCACAAAAATGGGGAAGGTAGCACTGACCAGCGTGCCCCAGCCAAAGGTGCCCAGCAAAGCTACCATTTCGGAGGAGTAGATAGACACCACGATAGCAACGGCGCCCAGCACGAACATAAAGATGCGGGAAATGCCGATCTGCTTCTCGGGAGCGATCTTGATACCCACTGCGCTGGGCAGATCCTTGGACAGGAGCGTGGAAGAGGAGGTCAGGAACATAGAGGCAGAGGACAGTGCCGCGGCCAGAATAGCGGCGTACACCAGCATCTGCGCCCAGATGCCCAGGTAGTCGGCAAAGGCATAGATCGCCTGGTCATTCACTGCCAGAGGCTCGATCTTTCCGGTAGCAACCAGATACAAAGCACCGTAAGCACCTGCAACAGCCAGGAAGCCCACGATGGTGTGGGTGATGGCAGTGACCAGACCGGCCTTGGGCAGATCCCGGGGGTTCTTGACCGCATACATGCGGGTGAGCACCTGAGGCTGACCGACGCAGCCCAGGATGGGGATCAGCATCCAGGCCAGAGAGACCGCTCCGGGATAGGTGCCCCAGGCGTTCAGGAAATCAGGACCCAGCGTTTTGGTCACGCCATTGGTGGCTCCCGTGACCTCGGGGACCGCGGAGACAGCCTCCAGCACACCGCCAAAGCCGCCGGTCACGGCAAAGAAGGCAATGATAAGCACCAGGCTGGCCACCACCATGATGAAGCCCTGAAATGCCTGAGACAGCAGGCCGCCTACCTCGCCGGACAGGGCGGTATAAATGGTCAGCAGGCCAAAGATGATGATGCCTGCCACGATGGGGGGAATGTCCACCAGATTGGAGATCAGCGCCGTGCCGGCGGAGATCTGAGCTGCCAGGTAGCCTACGCAGCCCAGGCAAATGATGATGGACATAAGCGCCTTGATCAGCTTGTTGTTGTTAAACCGCAGGTCGCAGATGTCACCCAAGCTGGAAATGGGCGCCACCTCGGCCATGGCACGCATTTTCTTACCCAAAATCATGTAGCTCATGGCAAACGCCGCTCCGGACAGCATCCAGAAGGTCATGGCGTTGCCGGTACCGTAAATGATGCCGGGCACACCCACCATGGCAAAGGCAGAGGCGATACCGGCCATAGAGCTCAGCCCCACGGCCACGGGTCCAAACATGGCCGTGCCGCCGAAATAGGCCTGGGCAGTGGTGGCCTTCTTGCGGGCCCAGATGCCAATGGCAAAGGATACCACAATCATCAGCGCCGAAAACAGGAGAATCAAAGTAATCGTACCGCCAGTCATACCTGCTTGCCCTCCTTAATCATTCTAGCCTTGTCACAGAAATCATTCCAGTCTTTTTCGCTCAGCCACTCATCCTGCAGCAGATAAAAGCCCAAATTCAGGGTCAGCTGGCCGCCGATCCAGTACAGGAAAATCGTAGGCGCAAAGGAAGGATCAAGGCCAAACACCGTAAAGGTCGGCGTGACCCCCTGGAACAGGTTCGCGTAGTAGCCCGACAGGAGAAAGCTGACGATCCAAAGCACAGCCCAGATCCCCATGGGATAGATCAGAACCTTCTTGGATATTTTCTCCCCCTTTGCCATTCCAAGCAGCATATGCAGGAACATCAGCACCACTCCGGCGCACATGCCGAACACAAAGTGGCCCATGGTTCCGCTTACAATGCACACCATCCACAAGGCCGCAATCAGGATCCAAATGACGGTTTGATGTTTCTTTACGTTCATGCGCTCATTCCTCCTACTCAGTCTTTTCCCGGTTTACCTCTGCGTTGTTTTACTCCACCTCCTCTCTCAAACATGAAACATGAATCATGATTCATCTTATGGTCATAGTATCCTATAAATGTTTATTGGTCAATAAGAAAACTGACCTTTTCTACAATTTTTCGGATTTTCACAAAAGCAGGCCACCTTTTTAGTAAAGAATGCCAATCCCATTAATTGTATTAAAAACAAACGCAAGGCCGGTCCCCGCAAAAGGGACCGGCCTTGCCGAAGTCACGTTTCTGTTTATTTAAAAATGCCTGTTTCCAGGACTTTCATTACCTCGTCCACCAGGTGGTCAATGTTGTCCTCCTGTTTCAGCACCAGGCTGTTCAGCGCGACAAAGTTGGTAATGCCCATCAGCACATAGCTGAGCACATCCGGGTCAATGTCACGCACTTCCCCTGCCTGCTGCGCCTGGGTCAATCGGGAAACATAGAATTTAGAAAACGATGTATAGAAGTCATCCAGCAGGGTTTTGTCAATATACAGCGACTCCCATACGATATTGAAAATGGCCTGATCCTTCTGCACATACTCAAAAAAGCTGCGGATTCCGCGGCGCTCCGCTTCTTTTCGGGTGGTGCAGCCGGCAATGGCCTGACTGGAATTGGCACGGATCCTGTGTCCGTATTCCTTCAAAAGATAGCGGTAAAGGCTCATTTTGCTGTCAAAATAAATATAAAACGTACCGCTTCCTACGCCGGCCCGCTTGGTGATATCAGAAATGGAACCACCATGAAAACCCTTTTCATAAAACACCGCTTTAGCCGCCTCAATCAGCTTTTCCAGCGTTGCTTCGCCGCGTTTTGTCTTTGGTTTTATGATATACTGTTCCATAAAATACCTCATTTAAGCAACTTTTGTAGCTAAATTTTCGTTTCTCGACCTTCGGGCCGAAGTGCATAGCGTTTGTAGCTTAAAGAATACACGCTTTTCCCTGATTTTTCAATCATTTATCATAATATGATCACTCACGCAGAAGGCTGTGTGGGCCTCTTCACCGCTAAATCCACATCTGCCTGACAGCTTTCACCCACAAATTTATAGAGAAGATATGTAAGGCTTTTGCGCCAACAGGATCTTATCTGTGTGAGAATTCCCTGTAATCAGGACAATTATATATATTATATTTTACTACAAATACACCAATAAAGCTACTTTTACGGCAATAAAATCCTCAAACACGCTTCACCCGAAGGCTGCGCCGCTTTTTCCAATTGTCTTTACCGCAAGAGCCCATTCCCAGGAATATCCTTTCTGAGAAGACACTCTTACATACCAGCCGTTGTAAAGTCAGGCTCGTCTATAGTTCAGCCGCTGCACACCTGTCAGGCTTTTTAATTAAGCTTTCAGTGACTCCGCCGCCGCGGCAAAGGACTCATGGCCAGCCAGAAAGGCAAAGCATTCGGTCTCGTCCCGCAGCAGCATAGCGGCCAGATTCCCGTGGCCCAGGGCCAGCTTGGTAACATAGCCATCACGCTTTGGGCAATGGCTATTATTAAAACTGCGCCTCTGCTTTTGTGTAGATTTACGTTTTAGCCGCCTTTATAAATTGGGGCGAGACAAGCTGCTATGGCACCGGTTGAGAGCTCAACTCCGTGCACATGATCCCCCGCCCTCACGAGGAAGTGGAATACATTCTGCCGTCGCTGGAACAATGAGACTGTCTGAATAGACAGCCGGCGCATCTCTGGAGGAAGACCGCTGATACAGCCGTCTCTCCCCCGGAGATGCGCCACTTATTTTTCTAGCCCAGCCTACAGCACAAAGACAGACTCGCAGCAGCGGTAATCTGTGTCAATATTGTTGGCGAGAAAACGGGCTTTGAATTTACGGGGGCTGCACATGGCTCCGCCGGATACGCTCAAGTCTTCCGGCACAACAAATTTTACGCACTTTACCAGCACATCCCGGCACACAGGCGCGCTATGGGCAGGAATAGTCATCGCCTTCATGCCCCGCTGGTGCTCCATGCCATCCTGATCCACCTCGGTGAGAATGGCCGCCAGGGCCACCCGCTTTCCGGGACAGACGTTTTTAATGGTCACATCCATTTGAATGATCCGGCCCTGAGACTCCAGCCACACATCCCCCAAGTCCACCAGAGCCGAATCCTGACAACCTTCCACCGTCAGCTCCACCGGTTCGGGACATTTCTCCGGATGAACCACAATGCTGCAGTCCACCAACACGGCAGGCTCCGGGAAAGAAACCACGTTTCCCTCGTTGTCTGAATATGTGATGGACTGGTTCACCAGCTTGGTCCCGGACTGCTGGCCTACATGACGGATAAAGAAATCCAGCGTTGCGCTCTCACTGGAGGTGACCCCCAGCTGGGGGATATTCCACCGCAAGGAATGGGCGTCCAGCATGGCCACCGATCCTTTTGCAGGGGAAGCAATGCTGGTGATGATAAAGTCCGGGTTGACAACTTCATCGATGACGATATTGGTAGCGCCCGGCTTGGAAATATTGGCGGCCAGCTCTGCAAAGAGTTCTTCCAGGTCGGCAGCGTCCGGCGTCACCGCCACATGGGAGGCGTCCGGATCGGTGGCCCAATTGTTCAGCGCATTGATGTCCAGACCGTCGGAGCCGATCAGGCCAATGCAGTAAATGATGATTCCCTGCGCTCTGGCCGCTGCGGCCACAGGAGCGGGCGGCGCACCGGCGGTGGTATTGCCGTCGGTAAACATGACCATGACCTTGGCATTGGAAGAGGCCGGATCAAACAGCTGGGCGGCTTTGGCAAAGGCATCGGCGTGGTTGGTACTGCCGCCGGCACTCAGGCTGTCCACAGCGGCCTTCAGCTCATCCACAGAGGTAATTAGCTGCGTATCCACCGCAGCAGTATTGGAAAAGCTGACGACGGCCATTTGGCTTCCGAAGCCGATCTGACCGTCTTTGCTGCCGTCCGTGGCCTCGTCAATGATGTCAATGAAGGTCTTTGCACCCAGCTTCATATTGGCCAGAGGTGTTCCAGCCATACTGCCGGAGCGGTCCAGCAGCAGCACGATATCAGTCGGATTGGAAACAATATCCGGCGCTGCCGTCAGCGCCAGAGTAACCCGCAGGGTACCATCACAGGCAATGCGGTCGGTGTTGATTACTTTGTTGGAATTCGTAACACCCATGTGTGTTACCTCCTTCTGGGAAAAGCTCCCGCCTTATACTATGATCACAACCATGAAAGCGTCCCCTCCTTTCACGGCAGGGACGCTCTGCTTTGTCTCAAAGAGCCCTTTGGTTAAAACAACAGCCTCCCGCCGTTCAGCGGGAGGCTGTTTGATTATACATTGTCTTCTTTAATCCCCAGCAGCGGAAGCGCCACCGTTTTGGTAAACAGGTCGATGAGCGGCCCCATAAAGAGCGGCGAGAGATCAGCTCGTAAGACCAGAAGCCGTCATAGCCGGTGGCCTTCACGGCGTCAATCCAGTCCTGCATGGGGATCCACTCGGGTGCCATTGGCGCGGGCGAGGTCTGCGTGTCCTCCACCAACCGAAACTTTATCGGCCGCATGGGCAGCAAGCAGGGTGACGTATATCTGGCCTCTCCCCTGTCCGTGGCAGCCAGCGCTGTCACTGGAAAGCTGACCGATCCGCGTACCATGCTGTAAGGAGGGGGAGACTATGGAAGAGAAAATTACAGGCAGAGTTCTGAAATTCGGAGATAACATCAACACGGATATTATTTCTCCCCCTGCCTATATGGAGTTGTCCATGGAGGAAGTCGCCAAATACGCCATGAGCCCGGTGGATCCGGAATTTGCGGCCACCGCCCGCCCCGGCGACATCTTCGTGGCGGAAAACAACCTGGGTATATTGGCCATTGAATGTCCGGATACGGATAAGATCTCCAAATTTGACGAGATTTCTGTGGATACCCAATCGGGGATCATCCGCAATCTGACCACCGGGGCAGAATACCACTGCGATAAAATTCCGCCCCATATCATGGAGCTTGTCAGCTGCGGCGGCCTGGTGGAATCCCTGAAGCACAAGCTGAACCGGTAATTTTTCATTATCCAACACCGTTTTTGCATAAAAAATCGGGTGTGCCGCCACATGGCGGCACACCCGCTCTTTTTTATTCAGACCTCCCAGTCGGCGTAATCCTCCGACTCGTCGTCGCAGCAGCAGCAGGAATCCTTGCAGCCAAGCATCCCCTTCAGCTTGCACAGCAGCTCCATGATCTTATCCCAGTAAAGAACGGCGGCGTAAACCAGCGCGCCCAGCACGGCCAGCAGCGCAAACAGCTTGGCCAGCATGCAGACCAGTTTCTTCATATCGGCAAACAGCCTCCTTTTCTTTCCACTTATTTGCGGATGTCATCAGTGTACACGTTTCCTGTTCAAAATACAAGTGTCTCCGCCTACTTTCCCGAAACTTTTTCCCTTGTAATTTTCCCAAAAATAGAATACAATAGAGTGACAAAATATGATTCAGGTCCCCCGGCTGTGCAGGCCGCTCCAGCGGCACCGCCTGCCGGATCCACTCCCAGGAAAGGAAGGGATGCATCCATGAAATTCCAGACGGAACAGGGCGAGATCACCATCAGCAGCGAGGTGTTCACCAATATCACCGGCGCCGCCGCCACCAATTGCTACGGCGTGAAGGGCATGGCGGTACGCTCCAAGGCCGACGGTCTGGTCCACCTGCTGCGGCGGGAATCGATGGGCAAGGGCGTCAAGGTCACCTATAACGAGGATTCCTCCGTTTCCATCGAGCTGCACATCATCGTGGACAACGGCGTGAACCTGATGGCGGTGAGCCGCTCCATCATGAGCGAGGTCCGCTATATCGTGCATCGCACCACCGGCGCCGAAGTGCGCAATGTGGACGTGTGCATCGACTCCATGGTCATCGGCTGACCGACCGCCATCGAAAGGAAGGAACACAGACATGAGAGAGCGTATTGACGGAGCGTCTCTGGCCCAGGCCTTGATCCACGCGGCCGCCTCCATCAATCTGCAGAAGCAGCAGATCAACGAGCTGAACGTATTCCCCGTACCCGACGGGGACACCGGCACCAATATGAGCCTGACCATCTCCACCGCCGCCGCTGAGCTGAAGAAAAAGCAGCCCCGCACGGTGGGTGAGGTGGCCGCTACCAACGCCTCCGCCCTGCTGCGGGGCGCCCGGGGCAACTCCGGAGTCATCCTGTCCCTGCTGTTCCGGGGCTTCTCCAAGGCAGTGAAGGACAAGGACACCATCGACGGCCGGGATCTGGCCATCGCCCTGGACTTCGGCGTGGCCGCCGCCTACAAGGCGGTGATGAAGCCCGCGGAGGGCACCATCCTCACTGTCTCCCGGCTGGCCGCCGCCCGGGCGGCCGACGCCGCGCGGCAGACCCCCAACGACCCCGAGGCCGTGCTGGAGGCCGCCATCCAGGAGGGTCTGGTGGCACTGGACCACACCACTGAGATGAACCCCGTACTGAAAAAGGCGGGCGTCGTGGACGCCGGCGGCAAGGGCTTCCTGGTCATTCTCCAGGGCATGCTGGACTCCCTGCGGGGTGTGCCTCTGCCCGACGGAGCTGAGGACACCAAGACGGAGACCAAGACCGATTACGCCGCCATCGCCGCCGAGGAGATCACCTTTACCTTCGACACGGTGTTTATCGTCCGCAAGACCACCAACAAGGAGCTCACCTCCTTTGAGGCTTACCTGAACAGCATCGGCGACAGCCTGGTCATCGGCGAGGACGACGACTGCTTCAAGGTCCACGTCCACACCGACATTCCCGGCGCTGCCCTCACCGAGGCTCAGAAGTACGGCACCCTGGAGCTGGCCAAGATTGAAAACATGCGCACCCAGGCGGAGGATCTGGCCGCCGGACGCCACATCCAGAGCACCGACGATCTGGAGGAGGATGACCACGACCACCAGGAGGAGGGCGGCCGGAAGATCGCCGCTCCCGAAAAGAAGTATGGCGTGGTGGCGGTGGCCGCCGGCGACGGTCTGGCTGCTGTATTCAAGGATCTGGGGGCTGACGGCGTTATCAGCGGCGGTCAGACCATGAACCCCTCCACCGACGATATCATGAAGGAGATCGACGCCACCCCGGCGGAGATCGTCTTTGTCCTGCCCAACAACGGCAACATCATCATGGCCGCTCAGCAGTGCGTGCCTCTGGCTGAGGGCAAGAAGGTCGTGGTCCTGCCCACCAAGACGGTGCCGCAGGGCATCTCCGCCCTGATGATGATGGATCCCGAGGCCGACGAGGAGGCCAATGTGGCCGCCATGACTGAGGCTATCGGCAACGTCCACACCTCCGAGATCACCTATGCCGCCCGGGACTCTGACTTTGACGGCTTCGCCATCAAGCGCGGCGATTACCTGGCCCTCACTGAGCACCAGCTCTTCGGCACCGACCGGAAGCTGGAGAAGCTGCTGCGCCGGCTGGCGGAGGACGAGAACCAGCAGAACGCGGAATTTATCAACATCTTCTACGGCGAGGACGTGTCGGAGAAGGACGCCCAGAAGGCTCTGGAGCTGTTCACCGAGTGCTGCCCCAATGCTGAGATCACCCTGCTGTCCGGCGGACAGCCCGTGTACTACTATATGATCTCCGCCGAATAACCAAAGATGCAAAAAGCCGCCCCATCCTTCCGGATGGGGCGGCTTTTTCTCATTTTTACAGCACCTTGGACAGGAACTCGATGGTACGGGGCTCCTTCGGGTTGGCAAAGAAGGCGTGGGGCTCGTTCTGCTCCAGAATGTGGCCGCCGTCCATGAACAGCACCCGGCTGCCCACCTCACGGGCAAAGCCCATCTCGTGGGTGACCACCACCATGGTCATGCCCTCGTCGGCCAGCTGCTTCATGACCTCCAGCACCTCGCCTACCATCTCAGGGTCCAGAGCAGAGGTGGGCTCGTCAAACAGCATCACCTTGGGCTTCATGGCCAGGGCCCGGACGATAGCAATCCGCTGCTTCTGGCCGCCAGAGAGCTGGTTGGGATAGGCATCCGCCTTCTCATCCAGACCTACCCGCTTCAGAAGCGCAGTAGCGGTGTCATTCGCCTCTTCCTGGCTCATCAGCTTGGTGCGTACAGGCGCCAGAGTGATGTTCTTCCGGATGGTCATGTTGGGGAACAGATTAAAGTGCTGGAACACCATGCCCATCTGACGGCGAATCTGGTCGATGTTGCTCTTGGGATCGGTGATGGGAGTACCCTCAAAGGTAATGGTACCCTTGGTGGGGGTCTCCAGCAGATTGAGGCAGCGCAGGAAGGTGGATTTGCCAGAGCCGGAGGGTCCGATGACTACCACTTTCTCGCCGGGATAGATGTGCTCGGAAATGTCATCCAGCACCAGATGATTTCCGAAAGCCTTGGACAGATGTTTAACGTCTATCACTTTGACGCAGCCTCCTTTCCAGAAGTCCCAGCAGCCAGGTGAGGATCATCACGAATACCAGATAGATGACAGCAATGCCCAGGTAGGGGAACATGTACTGATAGGTCTTGCCGCCTACGGCCTCGGCATAGTACACCAGCTCGGTGCCGCCAATGGCGGAGACCAGAGAGGTATCCTTGAACAGCGTGATGAACTCATTGCCCAGGGAGGGCAGGATGTTCTTAAAAGCCTGGGGAATGACGATAAAGCGCATAGTATCCAGGTAGTTCAGGCCCAGAGAGCGCCCGGCCTCCATCTGACCCATGTCCACACTCATCAGGCCGCCCCGGACGATTTCGGACACATAGGCGCCCGAGTTGATGCCCAGACCGATGATGCCCACCATGGTGTGGTCCCGGCTGGTCTTGAAAATAACAAATCCCCAGATCAGCAGCTGAACCATCATAGGGGTACCGCGGATGATGGTAGTATAAATCTTACAAATAATATTCAGAACACCCAGGAAAAAGTTGCGGCGGCCCAGGCGCTGCTGGTCATGGGCCGTGCGAATCACGGCCACCACCACGCCCAGGATCACGCCGATGATCAGGGCCGCCACGGTAAGCTGTAAGGTCACGCCCACGCCCTGAAGATACAGCTTCCAGCGGTCGCCTTCTATAAAGGCCGTGTGGAACTGCTGGGCAAAATCCTGCCAGAATGACAAGTTCAAAATCCTCCTCTCTTATAACAGGGAACGAAAGGGCGGCCAGAAGGGGCCGCCCTTTCGTTTGTCATGCACACAGTCAGATTGAAATTAGTCAGCGGTGATGTACTTGTCCACGATGGACTGCACAGTACCGTCCTCGATCAGCTCGGCCAGAGCACCGTTGATGGCATCCAGCAGAGCGGTGTTGCCCTTCTTCACGCCGATGGCGTAGTCCTCAACCGCGAACTCGGTCTCCAGAATCTTCAGGCCCTCGTTGGCAGCCACAAACTCCTCAGCGGGAGCGCTGTCGATAACCACGGCGTCAACCTGATCGTTGATCAGAGCCTGGATAGCCAGGGCGCCGGACTCATAGCCGGTGACGTGATCCTCGCCGTAGCCGCCGTTCTCGGGGGTGTCGGAGCAGTAGATGTAACCGGTAGTGGCCTTCTGGGTGCCGATCATATCAGCATTGGCCAGGTCGTCCACAGTCTGGATGGGGGAATCTTCCTTAACAATGATCACCTGCACGCCGGTGGCATAGCTGTCGGAGAAGTCCATGACCTCCAGACGCTCGTCAGTGACGGTAACACCGGCCATGACCATGTCGCTCTGGCCGTTCTGAGCAGCCAGCAGAGCGGCGTCAAAGCCCATGTCGTCCACGACCAGCTCCAGGCCCAGCTTCTCGGCGATGGCACCAGCCACCTCCACATCGATGCCCTCGAAGGTACCGTCGTCCTTGATCATCTCATAGGGAGGGAAGGCGGCGTTGGTGGACATGTGGAGCTTACCAGCCTCCACGGTGGTGAACTCACCAGCGGGAGTGGTCTCGTCAGCGGGAGCCTGGCTCTCGGTGGCAGGAGTGGTCTCCCCGGCGTCGGGGGTCTCGGCATTACCAGTGCTTCCGTTGCCGCAGCCGGCCAGCAGGCTCAGAGACATAACGGCAGTCAGGCCCAGCAGGGCCAGCTTCTTCAGATTCTTCATGATGTATTCTCTCCTATTCATTGTACTCTCTCGGAGTTTCCTTATTGGTTGTATCTTATTATACATGATATTCAGGAAAATGCAATATTTATTCACTGGTCAAAGCACACAAAAAACCTTTCAGTTTTCTCCCGTTCTCTGGCAGGAGCGGACAGAAAAAGGGCGGAGCCGGTTGGCTCCGCCCTTTTATCTGGCTGAAATTAGCCTCTGGTGCAGCGGTCAAAGAAGAAGTAGCCCAGAGGAGTATAATACATACCCTGGATGTCATCGGCCAGCATATACTTCTGGGTGTAGAAGTAGATGGGGCAGATGGCGTAGTCGGTACCCACAACCAGATCCTCGGCCTGGTGCAGCAGATCCATGCGCTTGGCAGGATCGGTCTCGGTACGGGCCTGCTCAATCAGGCTGTCGTACTGGGGATTGGAGTACTGAGCGTCGTTGTTGCCGCCGCCGGTCATCCACATATCCAGGAAGGACATGGGATCGTTGTAGTCGGCAACCCAGGCGTTGCGGCAGATGGAGTAGTCGCCCTCTTTACGGACCTGCAGGAAGGCGTTCCACTCCTGGTTGTTCAGGGTCACCTGTACGCCCAGAACGGTCTTCCACATGTTCTGCAGAGCCTCGGCAATGGCCTTGTGGCTGTCGCTGGTGTTGTACAGGTACTCCACCACGGGGAAGCCCTCGCCGTTGGGATAGCCGGCCTCGGCCAGCAGCTCACGGGCGCGCTCGCAGTTGGCCTCGTAGTCGGCGTCGGTGGGCTTGTAGTAGTCGCCGCCCACGGTGCGGAAGTCCTCGCCGGTAGCGCCCTCGGCGTCATACACGCCGGCGGGCACATAGCCGCCGGCCTCGACCTGGCCGGACTGGGCAATCTGCTCCACGATATAGGTGCGGTCGATGGCCAGAGTAAAGGCCTCACGGACCAGAGCGTTGTCAAAAGGAGCCTGCTGGGTGTTGAAGCACACATAGTAGGTGCCGATCTGGTCCACGATCTTCAGGTCGCCGGAGGCGATCAGGCCGGCAGTCTCGTCCACGGGCACGGTCTGGATATAATCCAGGTCGCCGGACTTGAAGCCGTTGAGAATGGCGTTATCGTTGTCCATCAGCTTGAAGGTCAGACGGTCCAGGCTCACCTGATCCACATTGTAGTAGTTCTCGTTGGGCACCATGCTGATCTGAGAGTTGGTCTCGCGGATATCCAGCTTGAAGGGGCCGTTGCTGATAAACTTCTCAGGATCGTAAGTCCACTGGGTGTCGCTCACCACGTCCTCACGGACAGGCATGCAGGTGGGGAATGCGCAGATCTCCAGGAAGTAGGGCAGGTCGTTGACCAGAGTGACCTCAAAGGTCTTCTCGTCGGGAGCGGCCACACCCAGCTCAGAGGGATCCATCTCGCCGTTGGTGATGGCGGTGGCGTTCACAACGCCGGAGAGCATGTTGCTGTAGTCGGAACCGGTCTCGGGAGAGACGACCCGCTGCCAGGCGTACACAAAGTCCTGGGCAGTCACGTCCTTGCCGTCGGACCACTTGATGCCGTCGCGCAGGTGGAAGGTGTAGGTGACGGTGCCGTCATCGTTGGTGGTCACATCGTGGCTCTCGGCCTGGCCGTAGCCCAGCACAGCGTTGTTGCAGGTGCCGTCGGTGCCGGGGACCTCCTCGCCGCTGTCCTCCCAGCGCATCAGGCCCTCAAACAGGTGGTTGATCATGACAGCGCCGTCCACGGTAGTGTTACGGGCGGGGTCAAGGGACTCGGGCTCAGAGGCAAAGTTGACAGTGATCTCGTTGGCAGCAGTCTCGCCGCCGGCAGCAGGGCTGTTCCCGCTATCGGGAGTATTGTCCTTGTTGCTGCCGCAGCCGGCCAGCAGACCGGCAGTCATGGCGCCGGCAAGGAACAGGGACAGTACCTTCCTTTTTTTCATCGTTCTTCCTCCTTCAGTTTTTTGTATCGATCCATCAAAAGACGGGATACACAGGGTTATTATGTTCGCCGTCCACCCTCGTGGACGGCGAAAGGCCATGGCCTTTCAGGATACGCATAGAGGCGCTGCGCTTACCCCAGCAGGTGGCAGGCAGCCCAATGCCCGGGTGCATGTTCCTTCAGCTGAGGCACAACCTCTTTGCACTTCTCCGTAGCATAGGGACAGCGGGTATGGAACCGGCAGCCCTTGGGCGGATTCATGGGAGAGGGAATGTCGCCCTGCAGCACAATACGCTGGCGGGAACGGCTCACCTCCGGGTCAGGCACCGGCACGGCAGACAGCAGCGTCTTGGTATAGGGGTGAATGGGGTTGCGGTTCAGCTCGTAGCTCTCCGCCAGCTCCACCAGAGTGCCCAGGTACATAACACCGATGCGGTTAGAGATATGGCGCACCACGCTGAGGTCATGCGCGATGAACAGATAGGTCAGACCCAGGTCCTGCTGCATGTCCTCCAGCATATTCACCACCTGGGACTGGATGGACACGTCCAGGGCGGAGATAGGCTCGTCACACACGATGAACTCGGGACGGACCGCCAGCGCCCGGGCGATGCCCACACGCTGCTGCTGGCCGCCGGAAAACTCATGGGGATAGCGGTTGGCGTGCTCGGTATTCAGGCCCACCATGCTCAGCAGCTCCTTGATGCGGTCGGCACGGTCCTTTCTGCTCTGATACAGCTTGTGGATGTCCAGAGCCTCGCCGATGATCTCGCCCACCGTCATGCGGGGGTCCAGAGAGGCGGAGGGGTCCTGGAAGATGATCTGCATCTTCCGCCGGTAGGGCAGCATATCCACCGCTTTCGCCCGGGGAACGGGCTTCTTCACCAGCACGGTATCCTCATGAACAGAGCCGTCCTTGTCCTTGACGGGCATAGTCTTGGGCTCAAAGGGGTATTTATGCTCGTAGATGACTTTGCCGTCATAGACGATCTGGCCGGAGGTGGGCTCATGCAGCCGCAGGATGGTGCGGCCCAGGGTGGTCTTGCCGCAGCCGGACTCACCCACCAGGCCCAGGGTCTCGCCACGCTTGATGAACAGAGACACATCCTCCACAGCCTGGACACCGGGACCCTTCAGGCCCTTGACGGGAAAGTACTTGGTCAGGTGGTCTACCCGGAGCAGAATATCATTTTTCTCACTCATGGTCTCCCACCTCCTTGTTCTCAGCAGCGCCCTGCTTTTCCCGCTCCAGCTGCTCCTGCACCCGCAGCCAGCAGGCAGAACGGTGATTCTCCCCCAGCTCCACATAGGGAGGCATTTTCTGCAGGCAAATCTTCATAGCATGCTCACACCGGGGCGCAAAGGGGCAGCCCTCGGGAGGATTGAGCATATCCACAGGAGTGCCCTCGATGGGGATCAGGCGCTCATAGCTCTCGGCATCTACACGGGGCATGGACCGCAGCAGGCCCATGGTGTAGGGGTGGCCGGGCTTGTAGAAGATATCGTCCACGGGACCCTGCTCCACCATCTTACCGGCGTACATGACGGAGACCTTGTCACAGATCTCGGCCACCACGCCCAGGTTATGGGTAATGAAGATGATACCCATGTGGGTCTTCTTCTGCAGGTCCTTCATCAGCTCCAGGATCTGAGCCTGGATGGTCACGTCCAAAGCGGTGGTGGGCTCGTCGGCGATAAGCAGCTGGGGATGGCAGATCAGGCCCATGGCGATCATGACGCGCTGACGCATACCGCCGGACAGCTCATGGGGATACTGCTTCATCCGCTTCTGGACATTGTTGATGCCCACCAGCTCCAGCATCTCCATGGCACGCTTGGCGGCCTCCTCCTTGGAGACCTTCTTGTCGTGGGCCTTCAGGGCCTCAATGAGCTGGTTGCCGATGGTATACACAGGGTTGAGGCAGGTCATGGGGTTCTGGAAAATCATGGCCACCTTGTTGCCCCGCAGAGCGATCATCTCTTCCTTGCTCTTGGACAGCACGTCCTCGCCCTCCAGGGTGATGGAACCGCCCACCACCTTGCCGGGAGACTGGAGCAGGCCGATGATGGAGTAAGCCTCCACGCTCTTGCCGGAGCCGGACTCACCCACGATGCCCATGACTTCGTCATAATTCAGGTCGTAGCTGATGCCGCCCACCGCTTTGACTTCGCCGGCGGGGGTAAAGAAGGAGACGTGGAGATCCTTCACTTCCAGCAGCTTGCCGGTCTTTACATTCTCTTCCATGTTGTCTCCTCCTTTCTTATTTCTTCAGCCGGGGATCCAGAGCGTCCCGCAGGCCGTCACCGAACAGGTTCAGGCACAGGATCATCAGGCTCAGGATGGCGGCAGGGATAAACAAACGGTAGGGATAGGTGGTCAGGCCGCTCAGCGCGTCCGAACACATGGAGCCCAGGCTGGTCATGGGAGCGGAAACGCCCATGCCCAGGAAGGACAGGAAGGACTCGGTGAAGATGGCCGAGGGGATCTGCAGGAAAGTGGTGGTGACGATCTGGCCCACGCAGTTGGGCAGCAGGTGGCGGCTGATGATCCGTCCGCCCTTGGCGCCCAGCGCCCGGGCGGCAGTGACGTACTCCTGCTGCTTGAGCTGGAGGATCTGGCCGCGGATGATGCGGCTCATGGTCACCCAGTACAGCATACCGAAGGCGATAAAAATGGAAATCAGGTTGGGGCCCAGCACAGTGACCAGCTGCTGCAGCGGCCCGTCACCTGAGTTCTGGAATTCCTCAAAAATAGGCTTCAGGGTGGCGCCCAGCAGCAGGATCACCAGCACCTCGGGAATGGTATAGATGATCTCCACAATGCGCTGCATCACTGCGTCCACCTTGCCGCCGAAGTAGCCGGAGATGGAGCCGTACAGCGCGCCGATGACCAGCACAATGAGGGCACAGCAGATACCCACGATCATAGACACCCGGGCGCCCACCATGGTACGCACCATAATGTCACGGCCCTGGATATCGCAGCCGAACACATGGGGGAACACAAACTCGCCCGCGGCCATCCGCTCCAGCTCCTCATTGGTGTAGCCGAAGGGCTTGGCCTTGATGCCCAGCTCCTTGATCAGGGCGTCCACACTCTCGCTGGAGCTGTTCACCTTGGCCTGGGCCCGGATCTGGGCCTCCTCAACCCGGCTCAGCTCACGGCCTTCGGCCGCCGCCTCCTCCCGGGCCTTCTCCACGGCCTCGTCCGGGCTCAGCCGGGCCTCGGACAGCTTCTCCTGGTCCTCCAGAGAGTAGTGCCAGGGGTGGATGTTGTTGGCGCCGGGGATCACTTCGTCATAGCTGTAGGGCACGATCACGGGACCCAGGAAGGCAAACAGGGCCAGCAGCACGATGATAACCAGGGCCACCATGGCTACCTTGTTCTTCCGCAGGCGGCGCCAGGCGTCCGCCCAGTAGGACACACTCTTGCGGTCCTGGATGAAGCCCTCCTTCTCCTGGACGCTGGCCGGCTCAAAGGCGTTGGCCGGCAGGTCGTTCCAGCTCAGGATATCCTCAATGTCCGGCTGAAGGGAGCCGAGTACTTTCTTATGCTTCTTGTCCGCCAACTCAGTCCCCTCCCTTGCTCAGATTGATCCGCGGATCCACCAGCTTGTACAGCAGGTCTACCACCAGATTCATAATGATGATAAATGCCGCCAGGAAAATGGTGGTGCCCATAATCAGCGGATAATCCCGGTTGGTAATGGACTGCACAAAGTAGCGGCCCAGGCCGGGGATGGTAAACACGGTCTCCACCACGAAGCCGCCGCACAGGGTAAAGGCGATCTGGGGACCCAGATAGGTGATGACCGGAATCAGCGCGTTGCGCAGAGCGTGCTTGAAGATGATCTTCCCATTCTTCAGGCCCTTAGCGCGGGCGGTCTTGATATACTCCTGGCTGATGGAGTCCAGCATGGCCGTCCGGGTCTGGCGGGACAGATAACACATCGGATAGAAGCCCAGAGACAGGCAGGGCAGCACGTAACTGCGCCAGTCCGATTCCACAAAGGTGGCCGGGAACAAGTTCACCCCCGGCAGACCGCCGGTGAGGGTGTGCAGCAGCAGCGTTGCCACCACAAATCCCGGCATGGATATGCCTATGGTTGAGATCACCCGCAGCAAACTGTCTACCCACGTACCTCGTCGGTAGGCCGCCAAACAGCCCAATGGGACGCCCACCAATATGGCCCACAAAATGGAGATCACGCCGATCTTGGCGGAAATGGGGAACATGTTCACGATGATGTCCAGCACCGGCCGGTCCTTCTGCATCTTGATGGAGTCCCGGAAATTCAGGTGGAGCAGGTCGTTGAGATACATGCCCAGCTGAACAATGACCGGCTTGTCCAGGCCATACTTTGCGTTCAGCGCGTCAATGGTGGCCTGGCTGGGGGACCGTTCCGACAGCCACGGGCTGCCCGGCACGGCGTTCATCAGGAAAAAAGTGAGGCAGATCACGACAAACAACGTGATGACTGCCATCAGCACCCTTTTCAAAATGTATTTTGCCATTTCTTCACTTCCTATAATACCTTTCTCTGTTCCTTCCGCTGTGTGCCCCTAATGACACACAGTCGCCGGAGGCTTCCCCCCGGCGTACCACATACCGCGCATCCGACTCAGCGACACCTGCCATACCAGCTTTCCCCCGCAGCCGTCGGGCATACATCAGCTTTTCGGAGTCTCTTCTGGTCGAATCCGCGCTTATTGAGTTTACTTATTTTATCTTATCTCACTCTCTGCGTCAAGGGTTGAGCCCCCATTTTTGCCGTTTCTTCCGTCATTTCTTGCAAGTGTCTTTGTGTGGAGTACATTTATCTGCATGTTTGTCCATGAATGATTTGGCATTTCTTTTTGCTTCGGTGGCGGAAATACTGAGTTTTAATACTTCTATTCGCTATCACGCTAAATTTTTTGATATATTTATTCGTTTTATGTGATATAAATATTCATTTTGCTGGTTCTTCTGAAAATTTTTACCTGCATTTTTTCCTTCATGTTAATTCAAAAAGGGCGGCACAGCATGCTGTGCCGCCCACAGGCTCAATCGAAGCCTAAACCCATATAGCCTTTGGTATCCTCCTGCCACAGGCGAGCCTTGTCCAGATGATACCATTTCACCATCCCAAAGGGCTGAATATAGCTGCCGGGCACACCGTCCCAGCAGGCCGGAGTACGCACATGACAGCGCCGGCCCGGCAGCAGCCGGGAAAAGACTGCCAGCGCCCGGGGAATCTGAGCCACAGGCAGGAGCAGTTCCTTGAAGAGCACACTGTCCTCCCCCACATACTCCACCGCCGCGCAGCCTTCCACTCCCTCGGCCACTACCCGGTACAGTCCGCCGCCGGATAGCTTGCCCATGCCCTCCTGATAGCGGATCAGCTCCGTATCGTAGTGTACCGATGGGGTACCCTCCAGAAGGCGGTCCCGAATGGTGTTGTACACCTGGGGAGATGCCAGCTCCACCTGATCCTCCGGCCGAGGCTGGCTGGCCTCTTCCCGCAGCAGCTCTACCTTACGGGTATAGAAGCCGGTGGTAAAGCCGGCGGTGGCAAAGAACTTGAACAGGCTGGGCTCGGCAGGCACCACCGTAACACAGTCGGCGCCCCGGGCCGCCAGGTGGAAGTCCACATAGTGCAGCAGCTGCCGGCCATAGCCCTTGCTGCGCGCCGCCGGGTCGGTGGCCAGGGCATATACGTAGTATGCGCTGGCAGTATCCTCGTTGGGCAGGGTCAGCTCATGGGGCAGCAGCGCCAGCATGGAGGCCAGCTTGTCATCCTCCAGCAACAGGAGCATGTTCTCCGGCTGCCAGCAGCAGGTGTAAAACCAGTCGATATACCGCGGGTCATCCCCAAACGCCAGCTGCCACAGCTTCTTCTGGGCTTCGGCCTCCTCCGGCCGGGAAGGACGGATTTTAATCATGGGACCGCTCCTTTCTCTCAGGCACGCAGCACGGCGGCATACTTCTCCACCATCAGATCAGGATAGTAGGACTCCTTGGCCTTCCGCAGGCCCTCCACACCCATGTCGTCCTCCCGGTTGAGGTACTTGATCTCCGGGTGCTTGGCCCGCACCCAGCGGGCAAACTCCCGGTTGATCATGGCATAGGCGCCCTGCAGCTCACTGTAGGCCTTTTCAAAGTGGACGTCAAAGGTGTCCCGGGTCAGGAAGTCTCCCATGGTGAAGGCCACCACCTCACCGTACACCCGGATCAGGCCGCCCTCCAGCCCAAGCTGGTCATAATACTCCATGGCGGTACGCAGGGCGATACCCTCATCCCCCAGGTCCCGCTCTTCGGCCTCTCCCTCACGGGACAGGGAGCGGAGATACCATTGCTTGTCCATCTCCAGACACTCGGGCAGGCTCTCGGGCGTGATCTCCTCGTACACCCAGGTGGGGTTGTTGTCAATAAAGCGGTTGATATGGTTGCGCTTGGCGTGGAGCTTCTTGCCCCCCAGATCCGCCAGGCGGTCGATCTCGTAGAGGTAATCATAGCCGTCCCGGTCGGAGATATAGTCGAACTGGCCAGGGAAGAACTCCTCCAGCTCTGCCATCTGCCGCCGGGTGAGACACACCAGACGGAGGGGCTGGCCACGGCGGGCGGCATCCTCCGCCAGCGCCCGGATAGCCCCGGCAATATCCCCAGAGCCTGCGGGGTACATATAGCTGCACCCCATTCGGCCGCACAGATGGGTCACCACAAAGTCGCCGATCCGGCCGATCTCCAGACCGTAGGCCTTCCTCCAGACAAACATATTGGTAAAATTATAATCACAGCCCCGATGGCTGCTCCGGGCCAGCAGCTCGTCCACCCAGAGCTTGTCGGCCGGGACCGGCGTATGAAATTCGATCATAGAGCGCTTCTCCTTATATTGGTCTAGTATGCCGATATGATATCACGCTTATACCGGACATGGCAAGAAAAACCGGCGGGCCGGACAAACGTCCGGCCCGCAGTTCAGGACTCCACCAGCATCAGGCAGCCGTCCTTGTCATATTTCAGCCGCTGGACCTCCGCTTTGGTGTTGCGGATGATGTCGTCCATGCGGATGCCCTCGGTCACAGTGGCGATAAAGGTATAAGCCACGCCGTGGCGCTTGGCACGGCCGGTACGTCCGATGCGGTGGGTATAGTTCTCCAGCTCGTCGGGCACATCGTAGTTGAACACCGCGTCTACGTCGTCGATATCCAAACCCCGGGCCGCCACATCGGTGGCCACCAGCACCCGGATCTCCCCTTTCTTGAACTTGTCCAGGGTCTTTTCCCGGATCCGCTGCTGGATATCCCCGTGGATGGCCTCGCAGGAGATGCCCCGCATCTTCAAAAGACCAGCCAGCCGGTCGGTCATGTTCTTGGTGTTGCAGAAGGCGATGGCCCGCTCGTACTCCCCGTGGGTGATGAGGGCCACGATGGTATCCAGCTTCTGCTCCCGGCCGTCCAGGTCGATGCGGTACTGGGTGATATCCGGCTTGGACTCCTCCACCGGCCGGACGGTGATCTCAATGGGATCACGCTGGTACACCCAGGAGATATCCATGACCTCCCGGCTGATGGTGGCGGAGAACATGCCCAGGTTCTTCCGGTGCTTGATCTGGTCCAGGATGCGGGTCACGTCCCGCACAAAGCCCATGTCCAGCATCCGGTCGGCCTCGTCCAGCACCACCGTCTGCACCTTGTCCAGCTTGACAGTGCGCCGCTTCATGTGGTCCATCAAACGGCCGGGGGTGGCCACCACGATCTGGGGGCGCTTCTTCAGGGTGTTGATCTGCTTGTCAATGGGAGCGCCGCCGTACAGACAGACGGTGCGCACGCCCTCCTTGAATTCACACAGGTCCCGCAGCTCCTCCTGGATCTGCACCGCCAGCTCCCGGGTGGGAGCCAGCACCAGAGCCTGCACATCCTCGCTGGCGGGATCGATGTGCTCTACCATGGGGATGCCGAAGGCAAAGGTCTTGCCTGTGCCGGTGGGGGCCTTGGCAATGACGTCCTTCCACTCCATAAAGTAGGGGATGGCGCCCGCCTGCACTGGAGTGGCCTGGACATAGCCCTTCTTGTCGATGGCGCGCATCACTTCCGGAGACAGACCCAGGTCGGCATAGTTCACGACCTCATTGACCTGCTCGCCGTTGATTTCCATGGGTACAAAACTTCCTTTCCTTTCGATTTGCCTGATTCAAGGTCCCCACAGGCATCGAAACTCCCTTTCGTACCCAAACGCCCGCCGTTCCTCCGGGGCGCGACCTCAAATCCAGCCGCCGGAACCCTTTTCCGGCGGATTTTGCCCAACTACTATATCATAGCCCGGCCTGTTTCGCAAGGGGGGCCGGACGCCGCCCGGGCACCACAACAAACGCCGCCTGCGGCTGCAGGCGGCGTTTGCTTTGACTGAGGATTTACTTATCTGCGGCCGTTACGAAGCGCATCAGCATCGTGGCCACTTCGGCCCGGGTGGCGGTGCCGCCGGGATCCAGCACTCCGGCGCCCTTGCCGGTCAGCAGTCCGGTGCCTGCCGCCCACTCAACGGCATCCCGGGCCCAGGAGGAGACCTGGGCGCCGTCGGTATATCCGCTCAGGTCGCCCCGCGCGGAGGTATCCCGCTGCGCATATTCGGCATAGCGGTACAGAATGGCCGCCAGCTGCTCCCGGGTGATGGCGTCACCAGGCGCGAACACGGTATCGCTGTAGCCGCCCACGATCTGCTCGGACGCGGCCCAGCGCACAGCCTCTGTATACCAGCTGCCGCTCTCCACGTCGCCGAAGGTCATGGCATAGTCCACCTGGGGCTCACCGGCCAGCCGCCACAGCAGCGTGACCATCATCCCGCGGCTGGTGGTGGCCAGAGGCGCGAAGGTATTGGCAGCGGTGCCCTCCATCAGGCCCTGCTCATAGGCGTACTTTACCGCCTCATAGAACCAGTCCGTTTCCTTCACATCGGTGAAGGGCAACTGATCCTGAGGAGTCTGAGCAGCGAAGGAGGCTTCCACCGTGACGGCGGAGGCAGGCATGGTAAAGGCATACTTGCCCGCACCCTTGTCGGTCACCTTCACCTGAGCACCCTTTTGGTCCGTTACGGTCAATCCAGAGAGACGGAAGCCCTCATCCGCCCGGACCGTGAGCGTCACAGTCACGCCGGCCGCAGCCCGGCTGTGGCTGCTGGTCACCTGACCGTTTTCAACATTCTTCACCGTGACGCCGTAGCTGGTGGTCCCAGATCCGCCGCTGCCGCCGGAACTCTCGGTATCCCATTTGGCATACAGGCTCATGTCGGCGGTTACGGTCCAGCTGAAATCCCAGGCGCGGGTCAGTCCCGGGTCGGAATACCAGCCGGCAAAGCGGTAGCCGGAACGGGTGGGAGGATCGGGCTCCCGCACCGTGCCGCCGTAAGCCACGGTCTGAGCCGCTACGGCGCTGCCGCCATTGCTGTTAAAGGTCACGGTAACGGTCTCGGGCGCACTGCTGGTCACGGTGACAGGCATCTGGGCAGTCAGTCCCAGGGAGTTATTCACCTGCTCGGGCAGGACCAGCGTTCCGGAAACGGTCTGGACACCAATGTACTGGGGATCATAGCTTTCGCTGTTCCAGGCCAGTCCGCAGGTAACGGTATAGCCGTTATCCAGCTGCAGGACCGCCTGGTCCGGCAGCTCCAGGCTCTCAAACGCAGTGCCTTCCAACACGGTGAGCCCGGAGGGGTTGAGCAGCACGCTCTCCACCTCAGGCGTACCGGTCAGCGTCAGCGTCAGGCTGGCCGTGATCTGCTCGGGATTGGTGATCTCATAAGCGCTCAGCGCAGCCACATCCAGCGTGCCGGTCAGGGTCTGCGCCTCACCGCTGGCGTTGTCGTAGCCATCGCTCTGCCAGTCCACAGGCAGGCTGACCACGCTGCCGTCCTTCAGGTGTACTGCAACGGTCTCAGGCAGCTGCAGCGCGTCAAATTCGCTGCCCAGCTGGCCCACGGCGGTCACGGGATCGGCGGACACTACTTCAGGCTCGAAGGTGACTGTTCCGCCGGGGATCTCACGGGTGCCGTAGACCTCCAGCTCCTTCAGGCCGACGGAATGGCCCGCTGCATTCTCATTGACGGTATTGAAATAGAGGCGGATATACCGGACCCCGTCGGGGATCTGGGCATCAGTCAGGTCCAGCTCGTCCACAGGCGCGTCGGCCAGGGAACCATTGTCACGCTGGATGGTCTCCGCATCCGTCCAATCCTGGCCGTCGGCCGAGAACTGCACCACATAGTCGGTGGGCCATACCTTGGCGTGATAGTAGGCTTTGACGGACTGGATGCCGTCCACGTCTTCGCCCAGATCTACGATGACCCAGGAGGGCGTCTGCTTTCCGTCCACCAGGCCGCCGCCCTTCATGTAGTTGGAACTCCACCGCTCATTGATATCGGTGCTGTTGGTCACCCCGTTGACCACCACATCCTTGTTGCCCTGGGGTCCGCCCGGCTCATAGCCGGAGACCTCCACAGGACGGCCCAGCGCCAGATTCTCCGTGGGCGGAGTCACAGGCGGCTGTCCGGGATCCTCCGGTACCGTCCGCACCGTGACGGAGGCACTCAGTTCAAAGCCGCCCGGATTGGTAAGTCCGGTCCCATCCAGCTCATAGACGCCGGTAAAGGAATAGACACCGGGTACAGTTCCGTCATAGCCGTCCGGGCAGGACCAGGAGACAGGAAGGGTCACGGTATGGCCGCCACTGGTCTCCACCTCTGCCTGATGGGGCAGGCCCACGAACGCCTCGGGCGTGCCGCGGTCCACTGCTATCTCCAGGCTGGTATCGCCCACCGGCGCATAGATGCCGGCCTCATGCAAAGGCAGATCCTCGGAGGGAACCGTCACATCTTCCCCGCCGGTCTGAAGCACGATCTCGGCAATGGCCGGGCTGGTACCGGCCTTCCAATCCAGCCGGATGGCCAGCAGGTCGCCCAGCCCGGCTGTTTTAAAGGTACAGATACCCTGATCCAGCGTACCCACAGGGACCCAGTTCCCATCTGCCGTCTGGACGGAGAACTCCGCGCCGCAGATGGAGGTGGGGGACTGGACGATGGTAACGCTGCTGATGGCAGGATCCTCGGAAATGAGATACTGCATATAGCCGCCCTCTGCCCCGATCTCGCCGGGCGCAAAGAAGGTGGTGATATCTCCATCCATGGTCTTGTCAAAATCGCCCTTGGGCTCGCCGCTGAACGCGCCCAGCGGGTCACCCTGATCCAGCTTCTTATTGACTTCCAGCTCATTAAATTTGATCCAGCCGCTGTCCGTCTTGCTGATCTCCAGCTTGATATACCGGGCCGCCTGACCGCCGCCATTGCAGGCATAGTAGCGGTAAGGCACCTCCATATCCGGGTGATTGTCGAAGCTCTTCAGCAGAGTCCAGTCACCGGCAGGATCGGAACTGTCGCCGATGCTGATGTCCAGATAGTGGGGATAGTCGCCCTCTTCCGGGAAGTAAAGTGTTACGTCATAAACCGGCTGGCTGGAGCCCATGTCAAAGATAATGTACTGGCCTTCGGTCTGCTTGGCATTGGTCCAGGCCAGAGAGCTGCGGTCACCGTCCACAATATTGCTCCAGTTTCCTGAATAGAGGCCCATATTTGTGGACACATAGGACAAATCGGTCTGGATATAGGACACTGTGGCGGAGAGTGCAGGAAGCTCGCCGGTATAGGCACTCTCCGACTGGTTGATCAGCCGGATATAGCGCACCGTGGTCGTATCCTCGATGGCTCCGTCCGTCCATACCGCGCCGTTAGTGGAGATCTGTACTGCAAAGCCCGCCGGGATCTCACCATCCAGCGCGATATCGCTGATGCCCATGATCTCAGGCAGCCGGATTCCGACATACTGGCCGGGCTCCAGGGTAAGAGACTGGCTGACGCTCAGCGTATAGACGCCGCCGGACTCTGCCACAGACAGGCCCTCTTCGCTGTCCAGATTGGTATAGACCAGGGATGTCCCCTCCTGAGAGGCGGCAGTCACGGTAAACTCACGGACCCGGGTCATATCCCCGCTGCCGTCGCCCGTCAGGCGCATGCGCACATAGCGGGCCGGAATCGTGAGCCCATCCGCCTGGATGCGGCAGGAATCCGCTCTGGCCGTCAGGGCAGTCCAGTTCTCACCGTCAGCAGAGCACTCCAGGACCGCGTCGTGGAAGTAGCTCTGATCCTCGTCGTCCGCGCCCTGCAGGACCTGAACGGAGCTGACCGTCTTTACGCTGCCCAAATCCACGCCCAGATAGTCGCCCTGCAGCTGGGTGCCGGCAAAGGAAGACGCCGTGGCGTCGCTGCCGTCAAACATCTTGTCCGACTCGGCATCGGCAGTCAGCTGCTTGCCGTTGATCATGCCATAGAACGTGGGCTCGTCTTTCGTGCCGCCGTCAGGGAACAGGACGGGCACAATGGCCTCTTTGATGTAAGGAACCAGCTTCGACGCAAAGGGCTGCAGCCGCTTGCTGCCCGCCTTGGCCATCTTCTCGGCATACTGAGGGGTGGGGTAGTTGTCCCACTCGTCCAGGCCCAGGCTGGCATTGGACAGCGCTAGCCACGCGCCGTTGGTATCCCCGGCCTGGAGCGCAAGGATGGCCTCCAGCGCGGATTTGCAGGCATTGGTGATCCCCGTCAGAGAGCTGAGCCAGGGATCCAGCTCCGCTACCAGAGCCTCGTTGGTACAGTTGGCCCGGAAGTCCTCCACCGCAGACAGGATGTGGCTGAATTCCTGCAGCAGCGCCTCTACCTCCGGGTCACCGGCAAGGGTCTCACCGGCAAGGGCCTTGGTCTGGACCGAGTCCAGCTTATCCTTTAGGTATTCCGACTCAGGGAAGCCCTCCTTGATGCGGCCAGACTCAGGACAGTTGGACACATTGCGGGCAATCGTGAGGTAGGAATCATAGACCTCCGGCTGGAGATACTTGAAGCAGTCTTCCCACAGCTCTTCCAGATAGGAGGTATAGTTATCCCGGTTCCAGCCCCAGGAGAGCAGCTGGAAGTAGGCTACCTTATTGGCTTCGGGATAGTTTACCGGGTTGGAGATAATGCCCATCTGCCCGGTAAGGCCGTCCGCCTCAGAGACATAATGGCTGATGTCACCCAGATAAATACCGCTCTTGTCGTGCTCAGAGCAGGGATAGTTCAGCCATGTGGCCGGATACTGGCCGGACTTCTCATAGGGGAAGCTGATATTACTCTGGTTGATGGGAGAGTTGACGTCAGAACCGGTCCAGTAGAGATAAATGTCATCATCAAGTCCCGCCAGTTCCTTCAGCTCGCTTCCGCCGCCGGCCCAGCCCACATTATAGTTCTTGGGGCAGTACAGGATGGGGCCGCAGCCCTTTTCCTTGCACCAGGCATTCAGCGTATTGAGCAGCACCACCACGTCAGCGTTGGTGCCGCTGTTGTAGTCGTCGTTGAGCACATGGAAATTCCGCACGCCTACATCGTAAAGCTGCTGGAACTTTGCCTCCAGCTTCGCCAGATTTTCCAGATACTTCTCGTACCGGGCACCGGCATCCGGATTTGTGCTGGCACCGTTGAAAAAGCCGCCCTTCCCGATGTGTACCGACCAGGTATAGGCTACCTTGGTCTCCTCGCCGACTTCCACCAGATGCTTGATCTGCGCCAATTCCTCATCGGGATAGAGCTCATACCAGTGGTCGGAATGGTAGGGATCTGTTTTGGAGGCAAACACATAGATATTGCCCTTCACGTCACGGATGGAGCGCATCTGGCTTTCCCGGCCCGCATAGTCAAAGCCGCCATAAAAGCCCTCGATAAAGTCCCGGAACCGCACGTTGGAGTAGTCTTCAATGGTCACCGGCAGAAACTTCTGGCCGGCAAAGGATGTGAACATCATCTGAAGCGTGGCAAGACCATAATAGACACAGTCTGTATCCTTACCCACTATGGTTACGATCCCGTTCTCATTTTCGCCCGTTTCAGCCACCAACATATAGGGATCATACTTCCCTTTCCCGGTGCTGTCCGTGTCTTCAAACAGGTCCGTGCGGGAAGTGGGTGTGGGATCCGCAACGGTGGTATCCTCGTCACCGTAAATGCCCAGCAGGATGTTGGTCTTGCTCGGATCCACAGAGCCGGATGTGGTCATAGTCATACCATAGCCGGCAAGGATCTCCTCCAAAAATTCCTTTGTGCTGCTGTCAACGCCGCTCTCAATGACCGCATTGACTTCTTTTGTCATGGTAAAGGAAGACGCGCCCTCCGGATAGACCGCCGAGTGGGGAACGGGATAGATTTCATAGCGGTCAGGGTCCTCTGAAAAGCCGTTTACCAAGCTGTCCTGGACCTGTCCCTCCGCAGGCGGCTGCAGCGCAAAAGCCGGAGATACCGCACCGGACAAAAGCGCACCCACAAGCAGCAGAGACAGCACACGCTTATTTCTCTGTATTCCCATAAATTTCACCTCTTCTTTTTTGCTGGAACGATTACAGCTCACAGGCACATTGGAACGGGCATCACTTCCTATCTTTTCTTTCATTTTTCTTGGCAGTCCTCCAATCTGCCAATATCGACCAACAAGTCTATTTTCAGTTTATCACAGTGATTTGAGTGGGCAAGTATGATTTTTTCTCATACTTTTTTCCGCACATCTTTCGACATTTTGTGCGCATTGTCCAATCCAGGCATAACTCTTCCCTGGGCTCAGCAAAAAAGGAAGCCATGCACATTGTGCATGGCTTCCTTTTTCCTTTTCTGGTCACACTCTTCGGAACACATGGATCCGAAAGTCCGCCGTGATTTCCAAACCGCCCAGAGCCGCCAGCCGGGCGGCCCCCTCCTTGGGCGTCTTCCAGTAATAAGGCGTCATCTGGAACAGGTCGGCCAGAGCTTCCCCTTTCACTGACATCTGATACCGCACCGGCACCACCGTCTCGCAGGAAAACCCCTCGTAGGGAATGTCCTCCTCCTTATTGCGGTAAGGGGTATCGTAGAGCACCTGCTTCAGTTCCCACAGGTGGTCTGCACCCGGCACCACATACAGGAAAGCCCCGCCGGGACGGAGTACCCGCTTAAACTCCTCCAGGGCCAAGGGCGAAAAGCAATTGAGCAGCAGATCTACCCGCTCGGTCCCCACCGGCAGATGGTAGGCGGAAGCTACGGCGAACTCCCCTTCCGGCAGCCGTCTGGCCGCCAGACGCACCGAGGGCTTGGAGAGGTCAATGCCCGCCAGTCGGACGGACTTTCCCGCTCCGGTCAGCGCCTGAAACACGCTCTGGGTATAGTATCCCTCGCCGCAGTCCGAGTCCAGCACCGCCCCTTCACAGCCTATCCGCTCCACAGACAGGTCACACAGGGCCTGCCGCAGCGGTGCATAGTGATCCCCGGAAAGAAACCGGTTCCGGGCAGCTGTCATGCCCTTGTCATCCCCCGGCTCCTTGGCGTGCTTTCGGTTGGCGGGCAGAAGATGGACGTACCCCTCCCTGGCTCTGTCATAGCTGTGTCCGTTGGGACAGGCATAGCGCCCCTCTTCCCGGCTCAGCTCTTCCCCACAGATGGGACAGCACAGCAGACTGTTCATCCCGCTTCCTCCTTGGCCTGTTTTCTCCCATTATACGGCCCGACAGGCCGCCTTGTAAAGCGCCTGCCTGATGCCCCGACAAGTTTCGTCCATTTTCTTGCTTTTCTTCCGTCTTCGTACTAAACTTATTTTATCTGTACAATTGAAGGAGCTGAGGGAAGAAATGTCCGTAAAACGCCGCATCCAAAGTCTGATTTTAGCCGGGGCTCTGGCCCTGACCCTGGCTGTGCCCGCCCTGGCCGCCGGGTACAAAGATCTGCCGGAAAGCCACTGGGCCTACTCCGACCTGATGGAAGCCTCTGAGCTGGGTATCATTCAAGGTGTGGGTGACGGCCGGATGGCCCCCGCCGACACCATGAGCTGGGGTCAGTTCCTGACCATGATCGCCCGCACCTTCGCCCCCGACGCCTACCAGTCCGCTACTGACGCCGGTCTGGCCTGGGACCAGGCGGGCTATGCCGCAGCGGCAGACGCCGGTCTTCTGCGGGAAGAGGACGCTCTGCCGGTTACGGCGGAGACCCTGGGAAGCAATATCTCCCGGCAGGATGCGGCAGTGCTGCTGTACAATGCACTGCCGTCGGAAGCCTGGGACGTCTACTTTGTCTGGGAGCAGGTTCCCGATCCGACCCTTTTCTCCGACTGGAACACCATGGATTCCCTGCATCAGCAGGCCGTGGCCGGTCTGGTGGAACTGGGGATTATCAACGGCAAGAGCGACGGCTCTTTCGGCTGCAACGACTCCATCCAGCGCTGCGACGGCACGGTGCTGGTGATGCGGGTTTTGGATGTGGTCGATTCCTGTTCGCAATATGATTCAAAAGATATTACCGTTCGTATTTTGAATCGGACCACCGGACAGCCCATTTTGCCTGACCAGCAAATGTCCGTTCAGATCGGTACATACCTGTCCAGCCTCCCCTACCAGATCGACACGGATGCATTGAAGTACTACAACTATAGCTGGGAGGGCGGCTTCGTCGACCAGGTCAGCTCCGTCTGCGACACCTACACGCTGTACTATGAGCCCATGACCCAGGCGCAGCGGGAGGAGGCAGACTTCTGGGAAAAGGTAGAGCAGGGTCTTGCCTCCTACGAGGACTACGCCAAGCAGGATTTTTGGCTGAAATTCCAGGGCGAGAACGAGCGCAAGTACACCCTTCTCTTTGGGGACCCCACCAAGCGCCGCTTTGCCAATCAGGAGGAGGCCAAGGCCGCCATGACCACCATCACCATTCCGGTGTGGAAGCTGCAGGGCGGTAAAAAGGTCAGCTCCACCCTGTCTCTGACCGTACACAGCGCCATTGCCGAAGATGTAAAGGCCATCTTTACCGAGATCTACAACGATCCTGAGCAGTTCCCCATCCACGACATCGGCGGCTACTCCTGGCGGGGCGACAGTGCCACCGGCGAACACAACTGCGGTACCGCCATCGACATCAACGCCAACGAGAATTACCAGATCCGGGACGGCCAGGTACTGGTGGGCAGTCTGTGGCAGCCGGGCAGCAACCCCTACTCCATCGCTCCGGACAGCTCGGTGGTGCGGATTTTTGCCGAGCACGGCTGGAGCTGGGGCGGCGACGCCTGGGCCTATGACAGCGATGCCAGCCAGGGCTATCACGACTATATGCACTTCTCCTACATGGGAGGTTAAGCAATTTTTAGTATCCTTTATAATACCTTTATATTCTGTTCACAGTCCGTTCACCAATGAGAGAGTCCCGTCATGTATGATAAGCATGTCAGGAAGAAATGACAAACCAACCTCCTCTCTACTCTCTCTTTTACCTCTCTGTTCACACACACAACAGGAGCGGGGGGGCGGCGGGTGGGCGGGGGGGGGCGG
>NZ_JBQHUF010000008.1:0-125664 GCF_052065355.1 Flavonifractor sp. HCP28S3_F3 | reverse complement strand
TATCTTGTTATTCATTGGATTTAATAAACCGGCCGGGGGGGGCCCGGGGTGGGGGGCCCCCCCCCGCCTGTTTATGGGAAATTGGGAAAGACTCAGATCTCCATGTCCAGCAGGTAGGAGGACAGGCCCTTGCCGTGCATATCCACGGACAGGGAGCGGGTGACGCCGCCGCCCAGAGCGGCGTACATCACAAAGTTGAGGGCGTGGATGTTGGGCAGCTCATAGCGAACGACCTCACCCTTGACCATGCCCTTGAAATGCTCCTTCACACGCTCGGCGGTGACCTTCTCCTTGAGCATCTCATAGTCCTTGGGGTCATAGGCGATGAGGGAGATGTTGGAGATGTTGCCCTTATCGCCGGTACGGGAGTGCGCGAGGTCCCAGAGTTTCATAGCAAATGCTTCCTTTCTGTCTCAGAATCAGACTTCAAAGATCTCGGCTTCGGGCTTGACGTCGTAGCGGCTCACCAGGATGGAGGCCACAGAGACGATGTCGCGGGTGCGCTTGACAGCGCCGCAGCCGCCGGCGGGACCGTTGGTGTACAGGGCCTCCACCTCGTTGCCGATGATGTCGGCCTCAGCCTTGGTCTTGGCGCGGCCGGCCACCCGGACCCGCACCTCGCTGGGCTCCTCGTTGTACTTGAAGTCGGGATTCCAGTACAGGCTGTTGCAGCCGATCAGGTCAAACTTCAGCTCGTCGAACACGCCGGGGGCCACCAGTTCCAGCCGCTCCTTGATGATATCCAGAGCCAGCTTGCCGCGGGCCACACAGCCGGGGCCGCCGTAGCTGATCTCACCGTCGCCGATGAAGCAGTCGCGGTAGCCGATGGAGCACTTGAAGGTCTCGGTCTTGGGCTTGCCGGTGATGCCGGTGACCGCCACCTTGTCCTTCTCCACCTCGGTGAAGGTGATGTTCTTGCAGTCGGCCACCACGTCGGGAGTCAGGTAGTTCTCGGGGTCGTGGATCTCGTAGCAGATCTGCTCGGAGCAGGTCTCCACGGTGACCATGCCGCCGGCCTCGGGCACCTTGGTGACGAAGAAGGAGCCGTCCTCGGACACCTCAATGATGGGGAAGCCCAGGTGGCCCACGCCGGGCACGTCCTTCTTGCCGGGCTCGGCGAAGTAGCCGCCGGTGACCTGGCCGCCGCACTCCAGCAGGTGGCCCATAATGGTGCCCTTGCCCAGCTTGTCCCAGTCCTCCAGGGACCAGCCGAACTCATGGATCATGGGAGCCATGAAGATGGCGGGGTCGGCCACGCGGCCCGTGATGACCACATCGGCGCCCATGTCCAGGGCTTTCAGGATGCCCTCCACGCCCATGTAGGCGTTGGCGGAGACGATCTCGCCGGGGAGCTTGGACAGAGGCTCGTGGGTCTCCCACACCTCGGTGTCCATGTACTTGTCGATGACGGGCAGCAGGTCATCGCCGGTGACGCAGGCGATCTTCATACCCTTCAGGCCGTGCTTGCGGGCGATCTCCACACACTTCTGGGCGGCAGCCTGGGGATTGGCGGAGCCCATGTTGGTGATGAGCTTCACCTTGTGCTCCCAGCACAGGGGAAGAGCCTTCTCCATGCGGTGCTCCAGAAGGCCGTTATAGCCCTTGGTGGGGTCCTTCAGCTTGGCCTGCTGGCCGATGGCGATGGTGCGCTCGGCCAGGCACTCGTAGCTGATATAATCCAGATTGCCCTTCTCAATAAGCTCCAGGGAGGGCTCCAGACGGTCGCCGGCGTAGCCGGCGCCGCTGCCGATGCGGATGCTTTTCATACAATGACTTCCTTTCTGCACAAACAGATGAATGGATCAGAAAACAGGATCAAAGGGCGATGCCGCCGGTGATGACGGCCACCACGACCATGATCAGAGAAACCAGCCAGGCCAGGGGGATGGTCTTCTTCTGGTGCTCGCCGAAGTCCACGCCGGCCAGACCCACCAGCAGGAAGGTGGAGGCGGTGAGGGGGGAGACGGGGAAGCCCACGGTCATCTGGCCCAGGATGGCCGCGCGGCCCACATCCAGACCGGTGACGCCGAAGCCCTGAGCGGTCTCAGCCAGGACGGGCAGCACGCCGTAGTAGAAGGAGTCGGGGTCAAACAGCAGGGAGGCGGGCATACCGATGATACCCACGATGATGGGGAAGAACTTGCCCAGAGAATTGGGGATGATGGCTACCAGGGCGTTGGACATCTCGGAGATCATGCCGGTGCCCTGCATGATGCCGGTAAAGCAGCCGGCGGCGAAGAGCACGGAGCACATCATCAGGGCTTCCTTGGCGTGGGCGTCCACACGGGCCTTGGAGTCCTTCACCTTGGGGTAGTTGATGACGGTGGCCAGCACATAGAACACCATGAAGACCACAGCGGGGGCGAAGCCGGAGAACAGCAGGGAAGCGATGGCGGCGATGATCAGGATGATGTTCACCCAGAACAGGTGGGGCCGCAGCAGCTCCTTCTGCTCGTCGGTGAGCTCCTGCTCGGTGTGGCCCACAGCCTGGAGGGCCACAGCGCCGATGCGCTTCTTCTCACCGGCGCCCAGGAAGGCGGCGATGATCAGCACGCACACCAGACCCACGATGACGGCGGGCAGGACGGGCATGAAGAAGGCCACGGCGTTATCGCCCATGCCCAGCGCGGTGGCAGCCCGGATGGTGGGGCCGCCCCAGGGCAGGATGTTCATGGTGCCGGCGGAGAGAGCCACGATGGTGGCCAGGGTGGTGCGGCGCATGCCCAGCGCGTCATACAGAGGCAGCAGGGCGGGCACGCAGATCAGGAAGGTAACGGCGCCGGAGCCGTCCAGGTGGACGATGGCGGCCAGGATGGCGGTGCCGATGCCGATCTTGACGGGGTCGGTGCCCACCATGTTCAGGATACCTTTGATAATGGGACGGAAGGTGCCGGCGTCGGTGAGGATGCCGAAGAACAGGATAGAGAAGATGAACATGACGCCGGTGGCAGCCACGGAGCCGATGCCCTTGGAGCCGGTGATCATACCGCCCAGGGACTTGAAGTTGGCTACGAAGTCTACCACGGCGGCGGTTCCCTCAGGGGCGTCCTCAGGAACCACGGCCATAAAGAAACAGGCGATGATGCCGGTGACCACAGGTACCACGATAAGGGCCACCAGGGGGGATGCTTTCTTTGTCATGATGAGGACCAGCATGACGATGACGGTCAGAAATCCAAGTATTGCTAAGGGTGACATTGCAAAACCTCCTCTTTTTCTGTCAGGCGGCCTCTCCTTACCGCCTGTCACCCAATGATAAAACAATCCGCGTGCCAAGTTTGGAAAAAGAGGAAAAATCATGCTCAAACCCTTGGAAGCCAAGGAACGCGCCCGGTTTTTATCCTGCTGGCCGCACAGTACGGAGAAGAAAAACTTCTAAAATCTTAGAACTAAACGGAGGGGTCACATTTGGACCCGGTGCGCAAAGCACTCAGACACAGCACATTCTAAGATTTTAGAAGTCATTTCTAAAAATTTGGAATATTCAGTTGCCCAGCTTGTTGTACAGGCTGGCCAGGGAGATCCCCAGTTCCTTGGCGGTCTTTTTTTTGCCCTCCAGGGTGGACCCGTTGCGGGCCAGCGCCTCCTGGATGACCTGCTTTTCAAAGGCGCGGGTACGCTGAGCCAGGGTAAGGCCCTGGGTGTCCTCACTCTTGGGCTGACTCAGGTCGCCGGGGAGGGAGTCGGCGGTGATGATGCCGGAGGGGGTGAGGTAGGCGGAGAACTCCAGCACATTGCGCAGCTCCCGCACGTTGCCGGGCCAGTCGTGCTCCCGCAGCCGCTGGGCGGCCTCCACCGTGAGGGAGAAAGGGCGGCGGAGCTTGTGAGAGAGCTGGTTGAGAATGGAATTGGCCAGGGGGGAGATATCCTCCCGCCGCTCCCGCAGGGGCGGGATGTGGAGAGGGAAGGTGTTCAGGCGATAATAGAGGTCCTTGCGGAACTTGCCCTCCCGGACGTATTGAGGCAGGTCGGCATTGCAGGCGGCGATGACCCGCACGTCCACATCGATCTCCTTCACGCCCCCCACCGGGCGGATGCGGCGTTCCTGAAGAGCCCGCAGCAGCTTGGCCTGGAGGCCCAGGTCCATCTCGGAGATCTCATCCAGGAAGAGGGTGCCGCCGGCGGCGGCCTCAAACAGGCCCATCTTGCCGCCGCGTTTGGCGCCGGTGAAGGCCCCCTCCACATAGCCGAACAGCTCCGACTCCAGCATGTTGGCGTTGAAGCTGGCGCAGTTGATGGCCACAAAGACCCCGTCCCGACGGGAACTGGCGTTGTGGATGGCCTGGGCGTACAGCTCCTTGCCGGTGCCGCTCTCGCTCTCCAGCAGTACGGCGGCGTCGGTGGCCGCTACTTTCTGAGCCAACTCCTTTACCTGAACGGTGGCCGGGCTGACGGCAGTGATGTCATCAAAGGTGTACCGGGCGCCGTTGGCCTTGTTGATGCGGCGGAGCACCTGGCGGCTGCGGGCTTCTATGGCCTCCAGCTCCTCCTTGGTCTGATAGGCGTCCTCCAGGAAGGTGACCACCGACAGTCCGCCGATGAGCGCCCCATCCTGATAGATGGGATACATATTAACAAAGTAAAAGTCCTTGATCTCCTGACGGGTCAGGTGAAGGATGGGCTTGCCCGCCTCCAGCACGTCGGGCAGCCGGGCCCCTGGCCGCAGATCCCGCAGCCGGTAGCCCTCAATGGGGCCGATGTCGCCTCCGGCTTCCTTATTTAAAAACTCCCGGTAAGCCCGGTTGCCGAAGACGATGTGGCCGTTGGTATCAATGATGGTGATACCTTCCCGCATAGCGTCAAGTGCAGCCCGGGCGTCTGCGTTAAGCTCCATGGTGCCTCCCCCTTTTCGAGGTCATTGTAACGTGACTGGGAAAGAAAGGCAAGAAAAAAGGAAATGATATTAAAAATCACATCTTGAAATTGTTAAAATTACAGAAAGATTATGGAACGTTCTGCGTAGAATTTAAGCAAACTGCCGTTTTTGTCTAGAGTTTGGACAGGAAGGGGGATTTGTCTATTTTCCTTTCCGGGAAAGGGCGGTATCATATTGACAAATCTGAAAGATGTCATTTTATCATGAAAGGGGAAGCATTATGAAGATTCCTGACAGTTTGAAGCGCTATGGCCTGGCCAAAGTGTTTGATTATTTGGATAAAGACCCCATGAACAACATGAGCAAGGTCATGGATCTGGTCAACAAGTTTGCCGGCGACACGCTGGCGCCTCAGCGGGCTGCCTTTGACCGGGTCATCAACGACGAGGACTCCTGCTGGCATCAGCTGATCGAGAAGGTTTGGACCCAGACCGATCCCGACGTGCTGAAGACCGTGTTCAACAACTTCTTCGTCAACGCCAACCTGGTGGGCTGGCCCAAGCAGGAGGAGTGCCGCAAGAAGTACGGCTGCAACATTCCCTGGGCCATTCTGCTGGATCCCACCTCTGCCTGCAACCTGCACTGCACCGGCTGCTGGGCGGCGGAGTACGGCAACAAGCTGAATCTGACCTTTGATGAGATCGACTCCATCATCACCCAGGGCAAGGAACTGGGTATCTACATGTACATCTACACCGGCGGCGAGCCTCTGGTGCGCAAGAAGGACCTGATCGCCCTGTGTGAGAAGCACAACGATGTGGCCTTCCTGTCCTTCACCAACGCCACCCTCATTGACGAGGAGTTCTGCCAGGATCTGCTGCGGGTGGGCAACTTCATCCCCGCCATCAGCCTGGAGGGCTTCGAGGAGGCCAACGACTCCCGCCGCGGCCAGGGCATCTACAAGAAGGTCACCGACGCCATGGCCCTGCTGAAGAGCCACAAGCTGCCCTTCGGCATCTCCACCTGCTACACCAGCGTCAACTACAAGGATATCACCAGTGAAGAGTTCTACGACAAGATCATGGATCTGGGCGCCTACTTCATCTGGTTCTTCCACTACATGCCCGTGGGCAACGACGCCGCCCCCGAGCTGATGCCTACTCCCGAGCAGCGTGAGGAGATCTACCACCGCATCCGTGCCATGCGCCAGACCAAGGGCATCTTCGCCATGGACTTCCAGAACGACGCCGAGTACGTGGGCGGCTGTATCGCTGGCGGCCGGCGCTACCTCCACATCAACGCCAACGGCGATGTGGACCCCTGCGTGTTCATCCACTACTCCGACTCCAACATCCGGGAGAAGACCCTGCTGGAGTGCCTGCAGTCCCCCATGTTTATGGCCTATCACAACAACCAGCCCTTCAACGAGAACATGCTGCGGCCCTGCCCCATGCTGGAGAATCCTGAGTTCATTGAAAAGATGGTACATGAGACCGGCGCCCACTCCACCGATCCTCAGTCTCCTGAGAGCGTGGAGCATCTGACTGCCAAGACTCACCCCTACGCCGACAACTGGACCCCCACCGCTGAGAAGCTGTGGAATGAGTCCCACCCCGGCTGCGGCGGCTGCACCGCCTGCGCGGGAAAGTAACTGAAATGTACAAACAAGGCCGCCTATAGGCGGCCTTGTTTGCTAATCGGGCAGGAGAGGAGGATGAACATGCAGACCACCGTGCGGTCCCGGGAACGGACCCTCCTTCCCTCTGCGGCAAAAGGGCTGATCCTGCTTGCCTTTGCTGCCGTGGGACTGATGATCGCCGCGGCATCCGCATACGTCTTACTGGCCAACACCAATCCCAGAGGATTTTTCCTGCTCTATGCGGCGGTGCCCGCGCTGTGCATGCTGGCCGGCGCGCTGTTTCTGCCCAAAGAGCGGCCGGGTACCCGGATCTTTCTGATGCTTCTTTTCGCTGCCGCGCTGGTCCTCAAAGGTGCGGTGGCTTTGACAGTCACCCCACAGCTGGAGAGCGACTTCTACCTGCTCCACTACGCGGCGGAGCAGCTGGCCCAGGGGAACAATATTTTGAACGACACATCCTATTTCCAGCTGTGGCCCTATCAGAGCTTCTTCGTGGCCCTGCTGGCCGGCGTCATCAAGCTGTTCGGCCCGTTGCCGGTGATCTTCCGGCTGACCAACACCCTCTTTTCCGCCCTGACCAATCTTCTGGTCTACGGTCTGGCAAAGCGCTTTGCCTCCGAGCGGGCGGCCCGAGTGTCGGCGCTGCTGTTTCTGTTCTATCCGGGCACCTATTTTCTGATCCCGCTGCTGACCAACCAGCACCTGTCGGAATTCCTCCTGCTGGCGGCCCTCTGGGTTTGTACCGCTCCGGCCAGGAAATGGAGCGTACAGCTGTGGCTGGGCGGCGCGGGAGGTGTGCTGCTGGCCCTCAGCAATGCGGTGCGGCCCATGGGAGTGGTGGCAGCCATGGCCATGTGTGCCTGCCTGGTGCTCCGGGTCCTGGAGTGGCTGGGAGACAGAAGCCATGCCCTGTGGGCGCGGCTGCTCCCCGGGCTGTGCTTTCTGGCGGCCTATTTCCTGTGCGGAAAGCTGCTGTCCGGTCTGGTGATCTGGACGGGATTGAACCAGTACGGGCTGACCAACCGTGCTCCGGAGTGGAAATTCATCCTGGGGCTCAATCAGGAGACCATGGGCCGGTACAGCGACACCGATGCGGCGGCGGTATTCGGGGCAGGGGTGGATCAGCGTCAGGTATTGGAGGCGCTGGCGAAGGAACGGCTGTCCATCTCCCTGCCTGACCTGCTGAAGCTGATGGTGCAGAAGATCCGCATCATGTGGGGCGGCTTTGAGGACGCCTCCTGGATTCTGACTCCCCGCTACCTGGAGGAACTGGAGCAGCGGGGCCTGAAGGAACTGGTGGTTTACCTTGTGGACAAGCTGCAGCGGCTGGGAGCCGGGTGTTATATCGCCATGGGCTTGGCAAACGCAGGGGGCGCCCTGTCCGTCCTGCGTCGGCGGAAGCCCCTGCCGGAAACCCAGCGCCTGCTGATGCTGACCGCCCTGGCGTACTTCTGTGCCCACCTGTTTATTGAGATCCAGATCCGTTACCGCAGCACCATGACCGTGCTGCTGATCGTCCTGGCTGCCGCCGGGTTCGACTGGCTGTATGAGCTGCTGCGTTCCAGGAAAGCAAAAAGAGCATAAAAAACGGTCCCCCTCCGCAGGAAGGGGGACCGTTTTTCTATGTGCTTATTCGGTGGTGTAGTTGTCGAAATAGCCCTGGATGTAGACGATAGGAGTACCCTTGTCGCCGGAGCCGGAGGTCAGGTCGCACAGAGACCCGATCAGGTCGGTGAGGCGGCGGGGGGTAGTGCCCTGAGAGGCCATCTTGCCCACCAGAGAGCCGTCCTTCTTCTTGATCTCGTTCTTGATGGCGTCCCGCAGAGCCTCGCCGGACAGGGCGGCAAAGTCATTGTCCGCCAGGTACTTCAGCTTCAGCTCGTTGGGGGTGCCCTCCAGACCGGCGGTGTAGGCGGGGGAGACCACCGGGTCGGCCAGCTCCCAGATCTTGCCCACGGGGTCCTTGAAGGCGCCGTCGCCGTACACCATGACCTCCACATGCTTGCCGGTTTCGGCCAGCAGCTTGGCCTGGATAGCCTCCACCAGGTCCTGGCAGGGGCGGGGGAACAGCTTCACCTTGTCCTCGGTGGACTTGTTGGAGCCCAGCAGGCCGTAGTTCTCATTGTAGCCGCTGCCGTTGATGGAGGCGGTCATGATCTCGTCCAGGCCGAACACCTTCTCGGCGCCGGCAGCCACCAGGCGGCGCTTGGTGCGGGCGCGGGTGTGGATGTCGCAGTTCAGCACGTTCTTGGTGTAGGACAGGATGGCCCGGGGATCGTTGGCGAAGATGACCTCCACCTCGGCGCCGCACTCCCGGATCAGGTTGGAGTAGTAGTCCACATAGTCCACGCCGGTGAAGGGGTGGGTGGTGTAGCCGAACAGCTCACGATAGCGCTCCAGGGAGAGCACATCCTTGTAGGGATCCACGCCCTTCTCGTCCATCACGTCCTCGTCGATGAGGTGATTGCCCACCTCGTCGGAGGGATAGGACAGCATGAGGACGATCTTCTTGGCGCCCTTGGCGATGCCACGCAGGCAGATGGCGAAGCGGTTGCGGCTGAGAATGGGGAAGATGACGCCAATGGTCTCGCCGCCCAGCTTGGCTTTCACATCGGCGGCGATGTCGTCCACGGTGGCGTAGTTGCCCTGGGCCCGGGCCACGATAGCCTCGGTCATGGCCACCACGTCCCGATCGCGGACGGTGATCGCGCCGTCTTTTACGGCTTCCAGCACAGACCCGGTGACGATGTCCACCAGGTTGTCGCCTTCACGGATAATGGGAGCCCGGATTCCCATGGATACGGTACCGACCATCCGGCTCATAAATCAACACTCCTAATATGTTTGGATTAGCCGCGGAATTTCACGCGGCGCAAATATTATACATGAAAAAGATCGGCTTGTAAAACAAAAATTACAAAATCAGCGGTTTTTCTCACTTATGCCTGGGGATAGACCTGCTGGGCAAAGTGGACGGTGGCCATGGCGTCCTTGGCGTAGCAGTGGGCGCCGATCCGCTTGGCGTACTCCGCCGTCAGCACCGCGCCGCCAACCACCACCTGGACCTGGGGCGCCTGCTGCCGGAGCAGGGCGATGGTCTCCTCCATGTGTACCACCGTGGTAGTCATCAGGGCGCTGAGACCAACCAGCTTTACCTCCGGCTGAGCGGCGGCCGCCGCGATGGCCTCGGGAGCCACGTCCCGGCCCAGGTCGTCCACCTGGAAGCCGTAGTTTTCCAGCAGCACCTTGACGATGTTCTTGCCGATGTCGTGGATGTCCCCCTTCACCGTGGCCAGCACCACGGTGCCCCGCTTCTCCTGGGGCTGACCGGCCATGGCGGCCTTCACCACCTCAAAGGCGGCCTTGGCGGCCTCGGCGCTCATCAGCAGCTGGGGCAGATAGAGGGTGCCCTTTTCAAACCCCTGGCCCACCTGGTCCAGGGCGGGGATCAGCAGCTGGTCCACCAGCTCCAGGGGGGCGGCGCCGCGCTCCAGAGCGGCCTTGGCGGCCTCCGCCGCGCCCTCCTTCAGACCCCGGATGACGCACTCGTCCAGGGGAGCGGCAGGCCCGGCGGCAGCCGGTGCGGCAGGTGCGGCGGCCTGCCCGCCGTAGGCGGCGATATAGTCCCCGCACTGCCCGTCCAGCCCGGTGAGGGCCCGGTAAGAGCGGTAAGCCGCCATCATCCCGGCGGACAGGGGGTTGAGAATGGCGCAGCTCAGCCCCTTCTGCAGGGCCATGGTGAAGAAGGCACTGTTTACCAGTTCCCGCTGAGGTAGGCCGAAGGACACGTTGGATACACCCAGGATGGTGGGGCAGCCCACCTCCGGTCCGATGCGGCCCAGGGCCTCCAGGGTCACCAGGGCGGCGTCGGCCTGGGAGGACACGGTGAGGGTCAGCGGATCGATGACGATATCGTGGGCGGGGATGCCGTACTGAGCGGCGGTGTCCCGGATCTTTTTGGCGATAGCCACCCGGCCGTCGGCGGTGTCGGGGATGCCGCCCTCGTCCAGGGTGAGGCCCACCACCACGCCGCCGTACTTTTTCACCAGGGGGAACACCGCCTCCATGCTCTCCGCCTTGCCGCTCACCGAGTTGAGCATGGGCTTGCCGTTGTAGCGGCGCATGGCCCGCTCCATGGCTACGGGGTCGGAGGTGTCCAGCTGGAGGGGCAGGGGGATGACCGCCTGGATGGCGCACACTGCCTCGGTGAGGAGGGCGGGCTCGTCGATCTCCGGCAGGCCCACGTTCACGTCCAGAATGTGGGCGCCCGCCTCCTCCTGGGCAAAGCCCTCGTTGAGCAGATACTCAATGTCGTGCTCCCGCAGGGCCTGCTTGAACCGCTTCTTGCCGGTGGGGTTGATCCGCTCCCCGATGAGCACCGGGTTCCTGCCGATCTCCACCGCCCGGGAGTAGGAGGACACCACCGTGCGCTCCTTCTTCACCGGCTGGGTGAAGGGCAGGTTCCGGCAGCGGGCGGTCAGGGCACGGATGTGGTCGGGGGTAGTGCCGCAGCAGCCGCCCATCAGGTGGACGCCGTAGGCGGACAGGGTCTCCATCACGGAGGCAAACTCCTCCGGCCCCACGTCGAACACCGTCCGGCCTCCCTCGGTGCGGGGCAGACCGGCGTTGGGGTTGACCACGATGGGCAGGGAGGCGCAGGCGGCCAGCTCTTTCACGATGGGCTCCATCTGGGCGGGGCCCATGCCGCAGTTGACGCCCAGGGCGTCCACCCCCAGACCCTCCAGCAGGGCCACGGTAGAGGCCACGGTGCCGCCGGTGAGCAGCTTGCCGTTCTCCCCGTACACCGTGGTGACGATCACCGGCAGGTCGCAGTTCTCCTTGGCGGCCAGCACGGCGGCCTTGGCCTCGTAGCTGTCGCTCATGGTCTCGATGATCACCAGGTCGGCCCCGGCGGCAGCGCCGATGCGCACCACCTGGGCGTAGAGGGCCACCGCATCCTCAAAGTCCAGCTCCCCCATGGGCTTGAGCAGCTTGCCTGTAGGACCCATGTCCAGAGCGATGTATGCGTCGGACTCCCGGCCAACCTCCGCCCGGGCGGAGCGGGCGATCTCCACGCCGGCCTTTACAATGGCCTCCAGGTCGAACTGTCCGCCTGCCGGGAACTTTAAAGCGTTGGCTCCAAAGGTGTTGGTGCAGACGATGTCGCTGCCCGCCTCCAGATAGGCCCGGTGGAGGGCGGCGATCCGCTCCGGGTGGAGCAGGTTCCAGGTCTCGGGCAGCTCCCCGCCCTTCAGGCCCTGAGCCTGGAGCAGGGTGCCGGTGCCTCCGTCAAAAAACAGGCGTTCCCGCCCCAATTTTTCTCTTAAATTCATGCTTACTCTCTCCTGAATGCGCAGTCTGTTTTGCCGCAGGCCTCACAGCCCTGCCGGTGGCAGGCGATGGCCTGACGGGAGCGGCCGATGACCGCCGTCACCGACTTGACGGGGACCAGCAGCATGCTGTCGGTCACCGTCAGGCCGATGCGCTCCGGGGTGCGGAGCAGCCGGGCGATCTCTGGCTGGCAGGCGATGGGGAAGTCCCCGTAGCCCGGGCTGAACCGGGGCCGCAGATACCACCCTTCCCCTTCGCTCTCGGTCCGGAGGACGTCGTTGGCCCGGTCGCATACCTCTTCAATGAGGGCGGCTCCCGCCGCCTGATAGATGGCCCCTTCGGCCACCCGGCCGGCTCCGGCCCGAGCAATGAGCCGGTCTACCTCCAGCCCCAGCGTGGCGGCGAAGAGGATGACCTCCTCACAGCCCAGCAGGTTCCGGTGGAGGGCGGCGCTTTTTACCCGGATAGGCCCCAGCTCCATCTCATTTCCATCATGAAAGGTGAGGGGGAGGACGGTACTCACCGTCCGGGGCTGGGCCGCCTGCTCCACCCGTGCGGTGCAGGCGCGGATGAGGGCGTCCGCCTCGGGCTCCGGCCTGACGCCCTTTTTGTAGCCCAGGTAGCGGCACACCTCCTCGTAGGGGGCAGTCACGTTCATTTCAAAATCTCCGACAGGCTGGCCTGAATGCCGGCGGCGATCTCGGGCTTGTTCATGGAATAGATGTGGATGTGGTTCACCCCGTTGGCGATCAGATCGATGATCTGATCGGTGGCGTAGGCCACGCCGGCCTGCCGCATGGCAGGGGGATTGTCCCCGAACTTGTCCACAATGGCCTTGAACCGCTCGGGCAGGTAGGTGCCGGACAGCTTGCAGATGCGGGCGATCTGCTTGCCGTTGGTCACCGGCATGATGCCCGCCACCACCGGCACGGTGATGCCCTTCTCCCGGATGCGGTAGAGGAAGTTGTAGAGAATGTTGTTGTCAAAGAACATCTGGGTGGTGAGGAACTGGCAGCCAGCCTCCACCTTGGCTTTCAGGTGGTCGATGTCGATGTTTTTGGTGGGAGATTCCGGGTGTCCCTCCGGGTAGCAGGCGCCGCCCACGCAGAAGTCCCCCTGGGCCTTGATGTCGCGCACCAGCTCAGCGGCGTAATGGTAGTCGTGGGCGGGGGCGCCGCCCTCCGGAATGTCTCCCCGGAGAGCCAGCACGTTCTGGATGCCTCTGGCCTTCAGCTGCTCCAGTACCTTTGCCACATGCTCCTTGGTGGAGGAGGCACAGGTCAGGTGGGCCAGCACGTCCACGCCGTACTGGTCCTGGATGCCGGCGGCGATGCCTACGGTGTAGTCGCTGGTGCCGCCCCCCGCGCCGTAGGTGACGCTCATGAAATCGGGCCGCAGGGCGGCGATCTCCTGGGTGGCTCTGGCCACGGACTCGTAGGTGTCGCTGGTCTTGGGAGGAAATACCTCAAAGGACAGGGTGACCTTGTCCTGATTGAGCTTGTCGATGATTTTCATGGGGAAACACTCCTTGCTTGATGGGCGCCCTTCTCCTCAGAGAGCATAGGGGGAAAGCGCAGTTTGCTGAGACAAAAAACGAACAGGATCGAGCTGATGGCCCAGGTCAGAGGGTAGGCCCAGTAGACCACCTGGATGGACGGGATGACCCGGACCGTCAGGGTGATGTAGGTGATGCGCAGGGCGCACCACACGGAGAGCATGATGGTCATGGGCACGATAGGTCTGCCCATGCCCCGCATGATACCGGCGCAGCAGTGAGAGAAGGACAGCAGACAGTAGAACAGCGACACAGTGTGGGCGTAATTGACCCCGAAGGAAATGACGGCCGGGTCGCTGTTGAAGGCACCCACCAGCACCGGCGACAGGAAGAAGATAGCCACGCCGATGCACTCAGCCAGAATGGGACTGCACAGCAGGCCGAACTTCATGCCCGCCCGCACCCGGTCGTAACGCTGGGCGCCGATGTTCTGACTGACGAAGGTGGACAGGGCCAGGGCGAAGCAGGTGACAGGGAGGAAGGCGAAGCCCTCGATCTTGCTGTATGCCCCGCAGCCCGCCATGGCGGAGGATCCGAAGGCGTTGATATTGGCCTGGACGATGACGTTGGCCAGGGAGACCACCGAGTTCTGTACCCCCGAGGGGATGCCCAGGGTGACTACCTGCCGCAGCATGACGCCCTCGAACCGTACCCGCCGCCAGCGGATGCGATAGCTCCGGTCGGTGCGGGTGAGCCGGCCCAGGGCCAGGCTGGCGCAGAGGATCTGGCTGAGGATGGTAGCCAGGGCGGCGCTGCCCACGCCCAGGTGGAACACCGCCACGAAGAGCAGGTCCAGTACCACATTGGTGACGGAGGCCAGAATGAGGTACTTCATGGGGCTGCGGCTGTCGCCCACCGACTGGAGGATGCTGGCGGACATGTTGTACAGCACCACCGCGCTGGAGCCCAGAAAATAAATGCGGAAATAGAGAATGGAGTTCTGGATCACGTCGGCGGGTGTGCCGATCCATCGCAGGATCTGTGGGGTAAGAATGACCCCGACCACTGTCAGAACTGCTCCGGCGGTGATGCCCAGAGCCACCGTGGTGTGGACCGCCCGCTCCACATGGTCGTCATCCTGAGCACCGTAAAACCGGGCGATAAGCACGCCTGCGCCCATGGACAGGCCGTTGATAAAGCCCACCAGCAATAAAATCAAGCTGCCGGAGGAGCTGACGGCCGCCAGGGCCTGCTGCCCGATGAACTTGCCCACGATCAGGGAATCCACCGCGTTGTACAGCTGCTGGAACAGGTTGCTCAGGAAGATAGGCAGAGCAAAGGTCAGCATTTTCCTGGGTACGCTGCCCACTGTCAGCAAATTCTGGTCTGCTTCTGCCATGAACCACACCCGCTCCTTGTCGTTTTTTATCCAAAAGAAGAATACCCTTTATCATACCATCCTGTCCGGACAGGTGCAAGAAAAAAAGAAATCCTTGACAATGTCGATATTCGAGAATACAATGCAAATAGGGAATGTCGATATTCGAGAATAGAGGTGAGAAACATGCCCCGGCCAAAATTCCAGACCCTAACCGAGCAGATGTATTATATCCTGCTCTGCCTCAGCAAGGAGTGCTGCGGCATGGATATCATGGAGCGTATCCCGGCCATGACAGGGGGCCGGGTGCGGGTGGGATCGGGCACTCTGTATAACCTGCTGGAGCAGTTCGCGGAGGCGGGGATGATCCGGGAGACCAGAGCGGAGGGACGCCGCCGGAGCTACGTGCTTACCGACAAGGGAAAAGAGGCTCTGTCGGGGGAATACCGCCGCATCTGTGCCCAGGCCTGGGACTACCGGGCTGTATTTGGGGAGGAGGAGCAGCCATGAAGGACCGCAAGTGGGATTTTATTCCCTTTTCCTACTATGACCGCACCACTATGGAGCGCCACCTGGAAAAGCGGGCAGCTCAGGGCTGGCTGCTGGAGCGGATGAGCAACCTGGGCTGGTACTATCGGCGGATCGAGCCCAAACAGCTCCATTTTACCGTTACCTATTATCTGCGGGCCTCCCAGTTTGACCCGGAGCCCACCGAGGAGCAGCAGGAGTTCCACGACTTCTGCCTCCAGTCCGGCTGGAAGCTGGCGGCCACCTCCGGACAGATGCAGGTCTTTTACAATGAGGACCCAGATCCGGTACCCATCGACACCGAGCCCTCATTGGAGCTGGAACGGATCGGGAAAATGATGAAGCGGGTGCTGCCCTTCCAGTTTATCCTGCTGGTCATTGGGTTCTGCATGGGGGGCTCCTGGCTGTGGTCCCTGACCCACCGGCCCATTGACCTGCTGTCCAGCGCCTACAACCTGGCTACCGGGGCCATCTGGCTGATGCTCTTTCTGTGGTGCGCCGTCGATCTGTTCCGCTACTTCACCTGGCGGCATAAGGCCAAAAAGGCCGCGCCCCTGGGGGAGTTCGTGCCCACAAAGGGGTGCCATAAGCTGCTGCTGGCTATGCTGGTGGTGACGGTGCTGTCCCTTGCCTATCTTCTCATTGCCGACCGGAAGCCCGGCTTCCGGCTGGTACTGATCCTCATGCTGGCGTGCTACGCCCTGCTGTTCGTGGTGGTCAACGGGGTAAAAAACTTCCTCAAGGCACGGAAAGCCTCCCGGGCCCTCAACCGGGGCGTTACCCTCACGGTGGATGTGGTGCTGGCTTTCGTCCTGATGGGAGGCATCATGGGCGGGCTGCTCTGGGGCATCACCACCGGGCGGATCTCCTCCATGGAGGAACTGATCGACCCGCCCCTGTCGGTGGAGGAGCTGACCGGAGTGGAGGATGACCGCTATATCACCCGGCGGCAGGCGGATTCCACCTTTTTGATTACCGAGCGGAACTTCTATCAGCACATCTTCTACGACCAGCTCCAGCCGGGAGAGCGGTTTGCCACCTTGGATTACACCATTGTGGACGTCCACCTGCCCCTCCTGTACGACTGGTGCGTGGAGGAGCTGCTCCACGACCGGGACGACTGGACAGCGGAGACAGAGGACGGGGAGGAGGTGCGCCTCTACACCTACAAGGCTGCAGACCCCGCTCCCTGGGGGGCGGAGCAGGCGTATCAGCTGTGGGTGAGGGGCGAGCGGGCATCCACCACGTATCTGGTGTGCTGGCCGGGACGGATCGTGGAGCTGGAGCCTGACTTTGAACTGACCCAGACACAGATGACCCTGGCGGCAGAAAAGCTGGCGCCATGACAACGAAAAACGCGGACGGCTGGAAGCCGTCCGCGTTTTTGTATGCGTTTATCCGATGGCTTTTTCCGCCGCCTCGATGACGTGGCGGGCCAGCACCGAAGTGGTCACCGCGCCCACGCCGCCGGGGACAGGGGTGATGGCATCCACCGTAGTCTCCGCCGCGGCAAAGTCCACATCGCCCACCAGATTGCCGTTTTCGTCCACGTTGATGCCCACATCCAGCACCACCTGGCCGGGAGCCAGGCACTGGGCGGATACCGCTCCCGCCTTGCCTGCCGCGGCCACCAGCACCTCCGCCCGGCGGCACTCGGCGGCCAGATCGGCGGTGCGGGTGTGGCAGATGGTGACGGTGGCGTGACGGCCCAGCAGCAGCATAGATACCGGCTTGCCGATGACCAGGCTGCGGCCCACCACCACCGCCCGCTTGCCCTTCAGCTCATAGCCGTAGTGGTCCAGGATCTCCAGACAGGCCTGAGCGGTGCAGGGGGGATAGCCCGCGCCGCTGCCGGAGAATACCGCCGCCAGGGACCCGGCGGTGATGCCGTCCACATCCTTGGCGGGGGAGAGGGCGGCGCAGGCCGCCTGTTCATCCATGTGCTTGGGCAGGGGACGGAACATGAGACAGCCGTGGATGGAATCATCCCGGTTGATCTCCTCGATGACCTCCATCAGATCGGTCTGGGTGGCCTCAGAGGTGAGCAGGAACTGCCGTACGGCGATGCCCACCTTTTCGCACCGCTTCAGGGCGCCCCGCTCGTAGGACAGGTCCTCCGGCCGCTCGCCCACCCGGACGATGGCCAGGGTGGGGGTCACGCCCTTTTCCGCAAGGGCCTGGGCCCGGGGGATCAGCCGCTCGGTGAGGGCGGCGGCCACAGGGGCGCCTTTCCAAAGTTCCGCCATCACACAAACCTCCCCATCACCGCGTCATATACCTGCCGGGCAATGACGCTGTATTTTTCCACCAGGGCGTCCACTTCCGCGTCCATGGCCTGGGCAAAGGCCCGGTCAGCCATGCTCTTGGTGTTCACCCGCACGTTGAGGGCGGCGCCGTACAGGGTGCTCTGGCAGAAGATCACCCCGGTGCCTACGTCGGAGAGCATAATGACGCTGCCCTTGTCCAGCATCTCACGGTGGAGGTCAATGGCCTCGCAGCTCAGCCGCAGGATAGCCATGGGGGTGGCGGCGGCGTCCTGGAGGCACTTCTCCATAACAGCCTCCCGGCTGGGGTCGTCCTTGGGGATGGCGTAGGCTTTGGACAGCGGCTCAAAGGCCTCCGCGTCGGCGTCCACCAGAGCCAGCAGCCGGGCGCGGATGTCCTCGGCTTTGGCCATGAGGGCCTTCACGTCCTCCTCCACGTCGGCGTATTTTTTCTTACCCACGGTGTAATTGCCCACCATGGTACACAGGGCGGCGCCCAGGGCGCCCACCAGGGCGGAGGCGCCGCCGCCGCCAGGGACAGGCGCCTTGGAGGCCAGGGCGTCCAGGAAGCCCTGACAAGTCTGTTCAGCGGTGTTCATCAGCGGGCACCTCCCTTTAAAACAGTCCGGAGATCTTGCCGTTCTCGTCCACATCCACCTTCTCGGCGGCAGGTACCTTGGGCAGACCGGGCATGGTCATGATATCGCCGGTGAGGGCCACCAGGAACCCGGCTCCGGCGGACACCTTGATGTTGCGCACCGTGACGGTGAAGCCGTCGGGAGCGCCCAGCAGGGTCTGGTCATCGGAGAAGGAATACTGGGTCTTGGCCATGCAGATGGGCAGACCGCCGAAGCCCAGAGCGGTGAGCTCCGCCGCCTGCTTCTTGGCGGCGGGGGTGAGGACCACGCCGTCCCCGTGGTAGACCTTCTTCACGATGTCGGCCAGCTTGGCCTCGATGCTCTGGTCCAGCTCATAGGCGAAGAGGAACTGGTTGGGCTGCTCGCACAGGCGGATGACCTCCTCGGCCAGGGCCATGCCGCCCTCGCCGCCCTTGGCCCACACTTCGCTGAGTGCCACGTTGACCCCCAGCTCCTTACACTTGTCCTCCACCAGCTTCAGCTCGGCCTCGGTGTCGGTGGGGAAGCGGTTGATGGCCACCACACAGGGCAGACCGTAGACGTTGGTGATGTTCTCCACGTGGCGCAGCAGGTTGGGCAAGCCCTTTTCCAGGGCGTCCAGGTGCTCCTTGCCCAGCTCGGTCTTGGGGCAGCCGCCGTGGTGCTTCAGGGCACGGACGGTGGCCACCAGCACCACCGCCGCGGGGTGGAGGTCGGCCAGCCGGCACTTGATGTCCAGGAACTTCTCCGCGCCCAGGTCGGCGCCGAAGCCCGCCTCGGTGATCACATAGTCTCCCATCTTGAGGGCCACTCGGGTGGCCATGACGGAGTTACAGCCGTGGGCAATATTGGCGAAGGGGCCGCCGTGGATGAAGGCGGGAGTGCCCTCCAGGGTCTGGACCAGGTTGGGCTTGATGGCATCCTTCAGCAGGGCGGCCATGGCGCCCTCGGCCTTCAGGTCGTGGGCGGTGATGGGAGCGCCGCCGCGGGTGTAGGCCACCACCATCCGGCCCAGCCGGGCCTTCAGGTCGGACAGGCTGGTGGCCAGACAGAGCACCGCCATGATCTCGGAGGCCACGGTGATGTCGAAGCCGTCCTCCCGGGGCACGCCCTGCATCCGGCCGCCCAGGCCGCACACGATATTGCGCAGCTGCCGGTCGTTCATGTCCACGCAGCGCTTCCAGGTGATGTGTTTGACGTCGATATCCAGCTCATTGCCCTGCTGGATGTGGTTGTCCAGCATAGCGGCCAGCAGGTTGTTGGCCGCCCCGATGGCGTGGAAGTCGCCGGTGAAGTGGAGGTTGATGTCCTCCATGGGCACCACCTGGGCGTAGCCGCCGCCGGCCGCGCCGCCCTTGACGCCGAACACGGGGCCCAGGGAGGGCTCCCGCAGGGCAACCACCGTGTTCTTGCCCAGCCGCCGCATGCCGTCGGCCAGACCCACCGTGGTGGTGGTCTTGCCCTCGCCGGCGGGGGTGGGGTTGATGGCGGTGACCAGGATCAGCTTGCCATCGGGTTTGTCTGCCCGGTCGGCCAGCAGCTTCAGGTCGATCTTGGCCTTGTACTTGCCGTAGTACTCCAGATAATCCTCGTCCACCCCGGCTACCGCCGCGATGTCCCTGATGTGCTTCATTTCACAGGCCTGTGCGATCTCAATATCAGACTTGACTTCCATGATGACACTCCTCCCCATAGCGCGAAAAAGACAGGGGAGATGCCGGCTTGTACCGTCATCTCCCCTCCATTTCCAAAAGTTTCCCGTATGACCGCAGGCGGCCGCCCGCAGTGTTTCTAATGGTATGGTATCATCCTTTGTTTTCCTTGTCAACCGGACTTAGCCCCAGCGATAACCGCATACCAGGCCGGTAATCACGCCGAGGCATTCCAGGAAGTCAGTTTCCGCCACGATGATGTCCTTGTATTCCAGGCTGGGCGCCACCAGGCGGGTGACGCCCCGGCGGCGGACCGAGCGGCGCAGGAGCAGCTCCTGGTTGAGCTGATACAAACCGTAATCCTCTTTGCCAATGGGGCCGCGGCGGCAGAGCAGGACGGAGCCGGAAGGATAAATGGGTTCCATGCAGCCGTCCCGCAGCAGCACGGTGAAGTCAGCCTGCCGGACAGCGGGATCGGTCTCAGGCAGGAGGATGGTTCGGACTGGTCGTGAGACGCCCTCTGGTGCTGGGGAGGCGTAGCAGAAGGTGCGCCTGACGGGGACGGTGCCGGCCAGCAGACCTGCGGGCACCCGCAGCAGGGAGGCCATGGCGGACAGGGCGTGCTTGGCCCCGGTGTCCAAACGGCGGTATTGGGTGACGAAACGCGCCTCCTCCGCGGACAGTGAGAACAGACCGTCCTCTGTATAGGCGTTGAAGCAGCACTCAGTGGGCAGCTCATCGTCCAGCAGGTAGTGGACGGACACCCGGAACACCTGGGAGATCCGGTCCATATGTTCCGCCGCCGGGTGCTTGGTTTGGCCGGAGAAGATCTTGTTCAGCGTGCCAACCGGGATATTGGAGAGCTGAGCGGTCTGCTCCGTGGTCAATCGGCATTGCTTTTTCAGATAGGCCAGCTTTTCCACCATCAGGGACATAGTACCCCTCCTGTTCTCCGGCAAAAACCGGATGTGGTAAAAATTCCGGAGAAGCGATTCAAATGGGCGCCGGCCGTTGACAATCTGCGCGAGATACACTATACAGAATATGTGGAAAGGGAAGACCACAACATGTAGGAAATGAGGGAGGAGATAGCGAATCATGCGCAGATCGGACAACGGTAAGGGCGTTTGCGGTATTATAGCATGCGGCCTTCTCGGATCCGGTCGAATCAAGTCGATGACCCACGAAAGAAGAAATACCATGAAATGAGGAGAGAGGAGCAATGAAAAACAACCGCGTGATGTATCGGGTCTTTCTGGACGAGACCACCCGGCCCCAGATGTACGGCATCCGGAGCCGGGGCGGCGTGTGTGTGAGCCGCATCTCGACTGATTTCCAGGAAGTGAACCGTCTGGCTGAGTGCTGCAACAGCGCGGGGCTTTCGCCGGTGCATCTGGCCGACGTGGTGGAAGATTTCCGGCGCTCTTGAGGGGGAGCGAAAAAAGCCGCCGTCACCCCTTGACCGCGGCACGGGAATCCATTAAAATCTGAAATAAGGCAATCGGCTGAATGAGAAGAAGGAAAAGCCACCCGCCAGGGTGGCTTTTTCGTCATGTCCGGAAGAGGGGATCGGGATGGAAAAGAGAGAAGGCGGCGTACTGCGCTTTTGGAAAAAGGAGCCGGTGCTCTGCATCGCGGCGGTATGCGCCCTGATTTCGGTGGCCCTCAATCCACCTTCGGCGGCCTATCTCAACTACATCGACTGGCGGGTGCTCTCCCTGCTGTTCTGTCTGATGTCTGTGGTGGCCGGTCTCCAGGAGTGCGGCGTGTTCGCCGTGCTGGCCCAGCGGCTGCTGGCAGGGGAGCGGCGGATGCGGTTCGTGACTCTGGTGCTGGTGCTGCTGCCCTTCTTTGTGTCCATGCTGGTGACCAACGACGTGGCGCTGATCACCTTTGTGCCCTTTGCCATTCTGGTGCTGGGCCTCATTGGGCGGACGGAGCGTCTGATTTATATTGTGGTGCTCCAGACCATCGCCGCCAACCTGGGCAGCATGGCCACCCCTGTGGGCAACCCCCAGAACCTGTACTTATATGCCAACTATGAGCTGACCGCCGGTCAGTTTTTCTCCGTGACCCTTCCGCTGTCTCTGGTGAGCCTGGTGGGACTGGTCATCGCCGCCCTGTGCGTCAAGCCGGAGGGCATCCGGGTGGCTTTCGCCGAGCAGGCCCACATTCAGTCCCGGGGCAAGCTGGGTCTGATGGCGGGGCTGTTCCTGCTGTGCCTGCTGTCGGTGTTCCGGGTGCTGCCCTATCCCGCACTGCTGGCCATCGTTCTCAGCGCCATGGTGATTTTTGACCGGCCTCTGTTCCGCAGGGTGGACTACGGCCTGCTGGCCACATTCTTCTGCTTTTTCCTGTTTGCCGGCAATGTGGGAGCCTGTCCGCCTATCCACGACGCCATCGCTGCCCTGATGGAGGGCCGCACCGCCCTCACCGCCGGCCTGGCCAGTCAGGTCATCAGCAATGTGCCGGCGGCGGTGCTCCTCTCCGGCTTTACCGCCGACTGGCGGGGTTTGCTGATGGGCACCAATATTGGCGGCCTGGGTACCCCCATCGCCTCCCTGGCCAGCCTCATTTCCCTAAAAAGCTATCTGAAGTCTCCCGGCGCCCGGCCGGGCCGCTATTTGCTGGTGTTCACCGCTGCCAATGTGGTGGGCCTGGCGGTGCTCTGTCTGACGGCTTTCCTGCTTCCCGGCTGAGGAAGGGAGAAATTTCCCTTGCACCGGAGGGTTATGTATAGTATAATAACATGCTCTATTTTTTAGGCAATTATTGAAGGATCATAGAGAGGGTTCGGCATGAATCGTACACTGGAACATATCCTCCCGCGGGTGCAGAAGCCCGCCCGCTATACCGGGGGAGAATACAACGCAGTGGTGAAGGACCGCCGCAGCGTGGATGTGCGCTACGCGCTGTGCTTCCCTGATACTTATGAAATCGGCATGTCCAATTTGGGCATGCGGATCCTCTACGGCGTGATGAATGAAATGGACGGCGTGTGGTGCGAGCGGGTGTTCGCCCCCTGGCTGGACATGGAGGAGGAGATGCGCCGGGAGGGCATCCCCCTGTACGGCCTGGAGAGCGGGGATTCCATCGCTGATTTTGACCTGATCGGCTTCTCCCTGGGCTATGAGATGGCCTACAGCAATGTGCTCAACATGCTGGACCTGGCAGGGCTGCCCCTGCGCAGTGAGGAGCGCTACGGCCTGTCTCCCATCGTGGTGGCCGGCGGCACCTGCGCCTATAACCCCGAGCCTCTGGCGCCCTTTGTGGACCTGTTCGTGCTGGGTGAGGGTGAGGAGGTCAGCCAGGAGATCATCCACCTCTACCGCAAGGCCCGGGACGAGTACTGGAGCAAGGAGGAGTTCCTGGTGGCCGCCGCTCAGATCGGCGGCGTCTATGTGCCCTCCCTGTATCAGGTGTCCTACAAGAGCGACGGCACCCTGGAGTCGGTGACCCCCACGGAGGGGGCTCCGGCGGTGGTGACCAAGCGGATCGTGCAGGACTTTGACCACAGCTATTTCCCGGTGAAGACCATCGTGCCCTCCACCGAGATTGTCCACGACCGGGTGATGCTGGAGCTGTTCCGGGGCTGCATCCGGGGCTGCCGGTTCTGCCAGGCGGGATACGCCTACCGGCCCGTGCGCGCCCGTGACCCGGAGATCCTCATTCAGCAGGGTATCGAGGCCTGCAAGGACTCCGGCTATCAGGAGATGACCATGTCCTCTCTGTCCACCAGCGACTACCGTCCTCTGGAGCACCTGTGCGACGGCCTGCTGGAGTGGTGTGAGCCCAACAAGGTCTCCCTGTCCCTGCCCTCCCTGCGGGCGGACAACTTCTCCCTGGGCCTGATGGAGCGGGTGCAGCATGTCCGCAAGTCCGGCCTGACCTTCGCGCCCGAGGCGGGTACCCAGCGCCTGCGGGACGCCATCAACAAGAACGTCACCGAGGAGGACCTGCTCCGCTCCTGCCGCACCGCCTTCTCCGGCGGCTGGAGCAGCGTGAAGCTGTACTTCATGCTGGGCCTGCCCACCGAGACCGACGAGGATGTGCTGGGCATCGCCGACCTGGCGGAAAAGGTGTACCAGACCTGGAAGGAGGTCACCCCCAACCCCAAGCGGGGTGTGACCATCACCGTGTCCACCGCCTGGTTCGTGCCCAAGCCCCACACCGCCTTCCAGTGGGAGCCCCAGATCTCCATGGAGGAGTACCTGCGGCGGGTGAAGCTGCTGCGGGAGCACATGCGGGGCCGTTCCATCAAATATAACTGGCATGACTCTCAGACCAGCTTCCTGGAGGCGGTCTTCGCCCGGGGCGACCGGAAGGTGGCCGAGGTCATCGAGTATGCCTGGCGCCACGGCGCCAAGTTCGACGCCTGGAGCGAGGGTTTCGACTTCGACCGCTGGATGGAGGCTTTCCAGGCCTGCGGCGTGGACCCCGCCTTCTACGCCAACCGCACCCGGGAGAAGGACGAGCTCTTCCCCTGGGACGTGACCTCTGTGGGCGTGACCCGTTCCTTCCTGTGGCGGGAGCGGGAGCAGGCCTATGCGGCGGTCATCACCCCCGACTGCCGGGCCAAGTGCTCCGGCTGCGGAGCCAATCGATTCTGTCCGGGAGGGAAATGCGATGCATAGACTGGCCTTTTCCAAGGCGGACACCGCCAAATTTATCTCCCACCTGGACCTGATGCGTACCTTCCAGCGGTCCTTCCTCCGGGCGGGCATCGCCATCAAGCATACTGAGGGCTTTAATCCCCACGCCTTCGTCTCCATCCCTCTGCCCCTGTCCGTGGGCTTTTCCAGCGGGTGCGAGGTGCTGGAGTGCCAGGTGCTGGACACCCCTCTGGACCAGGTGCCGGCCAAAATGAACGCCGCCCTGCCCGCCGGTATCACCGTCAACCGCTGCTATGAGGCGGTGCGTCCGGTGAAGGAGCTCAGCTATGTAAACTACATCGTCACCATGGAGTATGAGGCCGGCGCACCCTTCGGCGCCGAGTCTGCCATCCAGGACCTGCTGGCCCGGGAGACCCTGGTGATGGAGAAGCGGAGCAAGAAGGCCAAGAGCGGTAAGGTGGAGGTAGACCTGATCCCCCTGATCCGCCAGGCCACTGTGGAGGAGCGGCGGGACACCATTACCCTGGACCTGATCCTGAAGGCCCAGAATCCGGGCCTGAACCCGGAGCTGGTGGTGGCGGCCATCCGCCAGCACTGCCCTGACGCCTTCCCGGACTATGTCAGCTTCCACCGGCGCTCAGTGCTGGACGAGCGCCTTCAGAACTGGGAATAATGGAAACATGAAAAAGGACACGGCCTGTGCGCCGTGTCCTTTTTTGCTGTATTCCATCGAAAAAGAGAAATTTGGAAAAGCCGCAAAATGTTGCCCTCCAAGGGCTTTGGGGGTGGAAGGATTTGGACTGCCCGGGTTCGTTGACAGGTGGATAAAAGCTGATATAATAGCGTCCCGGTATGAATTGCGTGAGAAATACATGTCGCACATTCTGTAAACTGAATGCAATTTGGAGGAAATAACCGATGGATGCAAAAAAACCGCTGGCCCTGCTTTTGACACTTTCCATGGGCCTTTCTGCCGGCCTGCCGGCTCTGGCTGCCGACACGGACAAGCCCACCCTGCCGGACGTGGAGCAGAGCTGGGCGGCTGATTCCATTCAGCGCTGGCTGGATGCCGGCCTGGTGGAGGGCAACCACGCCGGTCTGTTTCAGCCCACCGCCAACCTGACTCGGGGCGAGCTGGCCACTATTTTTGCCCGCATGCTGGGTCTGACGGAGAAGGCGGAGAACCGCTACGCCGACCTGAAGGGCGACGAGTGGTATGCCGACGCCATTCTGAAGTGCACCGCCGCCGGCATCATGGAGGGCGACGGCGCCAACGCCAACGCCGAGCGCACCATTACCCGTCAGGAGACCATGGTGATGTTTGCCCGGGCCATCGGCATCCGGGAGGAGGGTATGCCCGACCTGAGCCAGTTTACCGACGGTGACACTGCCGCCGCCTGGGCGGCCGGCTACCTGGATCCTCTGGCTGAGCTGGGGATCCTCAGCGGCGTGGAGGACGGCTCCCGCCTGGCGCCTCTGGCCCAGATCGACCGTGCTTCCACCATGGCCCTGCTGGACAAGGCCATCAGCGACTATGTGACCGGCTCCTCCACCGTGACCGCGGAGGATGCCAACCGCTTTGTGGTGGTGAACGCGGGCCAGACCGCCGCCCGCAGCGGCAGTGTGGTGGAGGTCTCCGGTGAGACGGCCGGCCTGGTGGTGGCTTCCGGCAGTGCCGGAGCCAAGATCACCGCCCGGGACCTGGAAAGCGGCCTGGTGAAGGTGGACGCTCCCGTGTCCCTGACCCTGTCCGGCGCCAGCGCCGCCGGGTACATGAGCGTCAATGCCGACGCCCAGCTGAAGGTGGAATCCGGCGCCTCCGTGCAGGAGCTGGAGCTCAATGCCTCCGCCCAGGTGGACAACCAGGGCACCATTGACAAGGCCGGCGTCAACGCAGACGGCGTGGTGCTGGATGGCAAGCTGCCCGGCAGCCTGGAGGTGGCCGACGGCGTGGAGCAGCCCACCGACAGCGAGGGCAACCAGGTTGGCGGCGACGGCGAGAATGGCGGCGACAACAACGGCGGTTCTGACGGCGGCAACAACGGCGGCGGCTCCGGCGGCGGCGGTGGCACCCCTGCCGATCCCGCGCCCACTGTCTCCCAGGTGACCGAGGAGGACGGCAAGGTGACCATCCGCTTCTCTGAGGCCCTGTACACCAAGGAGGACGGGGTGCTGACCAAGATCGGCAGCTCCGGTACGCCCGAGGGCGACGCGGTGAACAACAGCGCCCTGGAGGGCCTGGGCTACACCATCTCCGGCGAGGTGCAGATCACCAACCTCTATGTGGATAACGAGACCGAGTTCGTCTGGACCTTTGACTTCAACAGCGCCAAGCTGGGCGACGGCATGCGCTACGATAAGGAGCTCTTTGACGCTGCGGGCAACTCCGCCGGCTATCTCACCGCCCGCCGCCATGTTGCCCTGAAGGACGACGAGGGCCGCACCCCCTATTATGTGTGGACCGTTGCCTTTGAGCAGGAGGCCGGCGCCGACATTGCCGCTCCCAAGCTGGAGAAGGAGAGCGTGACCCTGCTGGGCGACGACGATACCCTGACCCTCACCGTGCCCGTGTCCGACCAGGGCGAGCTGGCCTACCTGGAGGTGGACCACAGCCTGGAGGAGAGCTTCCCCGAGTTCACCGTGGAGGCCAAGGACCAGGAGATCCTGGACGAGGAGAGCGGCATTGGTGCCTCCGTCCGCTACACCGACACCGTGGGTGAGCAGAAGTGGGAGATCACTTTCAACCCCGCCGCCACCAAGCTGCTGCGGGAGGCCGCCGACGGCAGCCCCATGACCTTCTACTTCTCCGTGAAGGACAAGGCGGGCAACCAGTTTGGCTCCATGTACTTTGTGGAGGAGGAGATGACTGTCTCCGACGTGTCCGTGCCTCTGGATACCACCGCTCCCACCGTGGCGGGCTTTGAGATCGACGGCGTTTCCGTGGAGGACGGCGCCACCGTCAACTTTGACGAGGGCCAGGAGTTCACCAGCCTGACCGTCATCCTCAGCGAGGCTGTGGTAGCCGGCGACGGGGAGCTGAAGATTACCATCGCCGAGGAGGAGTTTGGTACCTTCGTCATTGACGAGGAAGACCCCACCAAGCTCCACATCACCGTCACCAATGAAAACGGCAACAAGTTTGTGGCCGGTGAGTTCCAGTTTGACCTGGCTGCCGGCGTCCTGAAGGATGCCGCCGGCAACGAGAACGAGGAGCTGTCCTACACCATCAATTTCGAGCAGAATCCTGCCTGATTGCAGGGAGCGCCGCGGGAAACCGCGGCGCTCCTTTTTTATTGCAGCCCTGAGAGCAGATCCTCCAGCAGATCGTCCACCTGGGGATAGGACAGCACCGCCTGACGGATGCCCATATTCTGGGCCAGCCGCAGCTTTTTGCGGATGGAACCGGCGTCGTCGAAGAGGACGAAGTGGGCTCCGTTTTCCCGGGACATGTAAGTAAAGTAGTGGGCGCACAGCTCGGTGGAGAAAAAGACGGAGGGGGAGCGTTCCTCCAGCATAGTGCTGAGCTGTTCCCGGGGCAGCGGCCGGCCCTGGCCGTCCAGAGAGGGGAGGAAGAAGTCCTCCGCCACCCGCTCCACCGCCAGCACCGCCCGGTCGCCGAACCGCTCCCTGACCTCGGACAGCCGCTGGGTTAGGGAGCCACCGGACAGGGCGGAGGAGATCAGCACCCTGGCTCGGCTGGTGTGGGGGCCATAGGCCTCGGGCACGTAGAGGGGCCAGCCCCGCTTTTCCAGCAGGCCCTCCAGCTCCCGGAGGATCTGGACCAGCAGGGGGAAGGGCCGCCCTTCAAAGTCGCACAGCACCCCGGTGAATCCCCGGGCGGCGCACTCCCGCAGCACCTCCTGACAGAAGGGACCGCTTTCCCCCCGGCCGTCGAAGCCGGTGCAGTCCACCGCCATCAGCCCACCCCGCACCGGCATGGGCAGATTGGCCCGAAACAGATGGGGGCCGCCCCCCACCCGGTAGGCGGCGTGGGCCACCGGCAGTCCGAAGCGGGCCGCCGCCCGGCAGTCTCCCGGCGGCGCGGTGAGGATCAGATCGTATTTTCCTTGCATATTCCAGGTACCCCCTTGTCCATGCTGAGAGAACTGTGTATAATTCTATGCGGACCAATTTGCGATTAGACGAGGTGACACAATGGCTTTTTCCCTGACGGCCCATTGGGCCGGGCAGAGCATCTATGATATCGACCCGGCGGCCTTGGCCAGGCGGGGGATCCGGCTTTTGCTGACCGACCTGGACAATACCCTGGTGCCCTACGGGGTGCCCGAGCCAGACGAGAAAGTACGGGCCTGGACGGCGGAGCTGGCAGAGCAGGGAGTTACCCTCTTTGTCCTGTCCAATAACCGCCACCCGGACCGGCCCAGCCGCTTCTCCCAGGCGCTGGGCGTCCCCTTCATCGGCCACGCCGGCAAGCCCAAGCCCGGCTCTTTCTACAAAGCCATGGAACAGATGGGCTGCACGGCGGAACAGACCGCCATTGTGGGGGACCAGATCTTTACCGATATTTTGGGCGGACGGAACGCGGGTGTGTTTACCCTGCTGGTGGAGCCCATCCGCCTGGCGGGCAACCCCGGCCGCTACCTGCGGTACGCCGTGGAGTGGCCCTTCCGCGCCCTGACGAAAAGGAGAACCAAACCGCTATGAGCGCTATCTTCGGACCGGCGGGCAACGCCGATTCCTTTCCCTATAAATCCTCTGTGGACGCCCCCCGCTGGCTGGCGGGGCTGGGCCTGGATTGCTACGAGTACCAGTGCGGCAAGGGCGTCAACGTAGGGGAGGAGACCGCCAGAAAGGTGGGTGCAGCGGCAAAGGAGGCGGACATCGCCCTGTCCCTCCACGCCCCCTACTTTATCAACCTGGCCAATCCTGACCCGGACAGCCTGAAAAAGACCATCGGCTACATCACCGCAGCCTGTCAGGCGGCGGACTGGATGGGAGCCACCCGGGTGGTTATCCACTCCGGAGCGCTGATGAAGCGCACCAGAAGAGAGGCCCAGGACATTGCCCTGAAATCTCTGAAAGAGGTGGTGGCCGCCTGCGATGACGCCGGCTTCGGCCACATCACCCTCTGTCCCGAGACCATGGGCAAGATCAATCAGCTGGGGGATCTGGACGAGGTGCTGGAGCTGTGCACTCTGGACGGGCGGCTCACCCCCTGCGTGGACTTCGGCCACCTGTACGCCCGCTCCTTGGGAGAGCTGGAGGGCCATGAGGCCTGCGTGAACATGCTGGACCGGATCGCGGAGGTGCTGGGGGAGGAGCGGGCATCCCGCTTCCACAGCCATTTTTCCAAGATCCAGTTCACCCCCAACGGGGGCGAGAAAATGCACCTGACCTTCGATCAGGAGGATTTTGGGCCCGATCCTGCACCCCTGATGGCGGAGGTGGCCCGCCGGGGCTGGAGCCCCACCTTTATCTGCGAATCGGCCGGAACACAGGCCGAGGACGCATTGACCATGAAACGACTCTATCAGAACGCATGATATCAGAAAGGAAGTCTTTCAAATGAACCATCTGAAACAGATTGCAGCCAAGCTGGACGAGTACGGCCTGGACGGAATGCTTATCATGAGCGACCCCGGGGAATACTATGCCATCGGCTTCCACGGCGAGGGCGCGGTGGTGGTGACCAAGACCGAGTGCCGCTATTTCACCGATTCCCGCTATATTGAGGCGGCGGAGAAACTGGTCGCCGGCGCCAAGATCACCATGACCTCCGCCTCCGTGGGCCAGAAGTCCCTGGTCATCCAGGCTGTGGAAGAGCTGGGGGTGAAGAAGCTGGGCTTTGAGGACGGCTACCTGACCGTGGCCGCCTTCCGGGACTACGAGGCTGCTCTGCCCTGCCAGCTGGTGCCCGCGCAGAAGCTGCTGAACACCCTCCGGGCCGCCAAGGACGAGGAGGAGATCGCCCTGATGAAGAAGGCCCAGGAGATCACCGACGCCGCCTTTGACGCCATCCTGAAGTTCATCCAGCCCGGCATGACCGAGCAGGAGATCGCCGCCCGGCTCCAGTACGAGATGCTGTGCCGGGGTGCAGACAAGATGAGCTTCGATCCCATCGTGGCCTCCGGCCCCAACGGCAGCCTGCCCCACGCCATCCCCGGTGAGCGGAAGGTGCAGAAGGGCGACTTCATCACCATGGACTTTGGCTGCAAATATGGCGGCTACTGCTCCGACATGACCCGCACCATCGCCCTGGGCGAGCCCACTGAGGAGATGCGCAAGGTGTACGACACCGTGCTGAAGGCCCAGCTGGCCGGCATCGCCAAGGCCAAGGCGGGTGTGCCCGGCAAGGAGGTCCACATGGCCGCCGCCAAGGTCATCGAGGAGGCGGGCTACGGCCCCTACTTCGGTCACGGCTTCGGCCACAGCGTGGGTATCGAGATCCACGAGTCCCCCAATGCCAACGGCCGGGACGAGACTCCCATGCCCGTAGGCGCCGTGGTATCTGCCGAACCGGGCATCTATCTGCCCGGAAAGTTCGGCGTTCGTATTGAGGATGTGCTCATTTACACCGCTGAGGGCAATGTGGATATCACCAAATCTCCCAAAGAACTGATTATTCTGTAAAAAGCCTTGCAAACAGGGGAATAATGGGGTAAAATAACTTAGCTGAGTTTTTGAATACCTTTTTGGAGAGTGAATAGTAATGCCTACAATTACTGCCAGTGATTTCCGCAACGGCGTGACCTTCGAGATGGATGGTCAGGTCATGCAGGTGGTGGAGTTCCAGCACGTCAAGCCCGGTAAGGGTGCCGCCTTCGTCCGCACCAAGATGAAGAACGTCATCACCGGCGGCGTGACCGAGACCTCCTTCAACCCCACCGCCAAGTTCGAGCAGGCCTATGTGGAGCGCAAGGACATGGAGTACAGCTACAACGACGGCGATCTGTACTACTTCATGGACGGCGAGACCTACGACCTGGTGCCCATCGGCGCTGAGCTGCTGGGCGACAACTTCCGCTTCGTGAAGGAGAACATGGTGTGCAAGATCAACTCCTACAAGGGCAAGATCTTCGCCGTTGAGCCCCCCACCTTCGTGGAGCTGGAGGTCACCGAGACCGATCCCGGCTTCAAGGGCGACACTGCCACCAACGTGACCAAGCCCGCCACCCTGGAGACCGGCGCCGAGATCAAGGTGCCCCTGTTCATCAACCCCGGCGACAAGATCAAGATCGACACCCGTACCGGCGAGTATCTTGAGCGTTGCAAGGCCTAAAGCTGTCTGCTGACAAAAGGAGGGCGTATCATGACGATTTCTGAGAAGGTCGCGTACCTGAAGGGCCTGGCTGAGGGCCTGAACATCGACACCGAGAAGTCCAAGGAAGGCAAGCTCATCTCCGTGATGATCGGCATCCTGGAGGAGATCGGCATGTCCATCGAGGATCTGGAGGAGAACGCCGAGGCTCTGGGCGAGGAGATCGACGCCATTTCCGACGACCTGTCCGACGTGGAGAAGGCCGTGTTCGACGACGAGGACGAGGATGACGACGACTGCTGCTGCGACGACGACGATTTCTTCGAGGTTGACTGCCCCAACTGCGGCGAGACTCTGATGATTGACGAGTCCGTGCTGGAGGAGGGCGTGATCCAGTGCCCCGGCTGCAAGCAGAAGTTTGCTCTGGACCTGTCCGACGACTGCTGCTGTGAGGACGAGGACGACGACTGCGGCTGCGGCTGCGGTTGTGAGGACCACGACCACGAGGAGTAAGATTTCCCGCGATTGAAGAAGGGGATGGCGAAAGCCATCCCCTTTTTGCGTATATTTGTGAAAAATGGCAGAACCCATCCCTTGCGTGTCCGCTGTGCGGCGTAGTATAATAAAGCGGCTGAATTAGATAAGATTAACTTATATGGACGGATGAAGCATGAACAGGGAAGAGACCAAGACAAATCAACGAACTTTGGAGGAAGTGCAGCCCGGCGAACGGGGTACCATCCTGCGGGTGGGCAACGAGAGCGGGCCGGTGAAGCGCCGGCTGGTGGATATGGGCCTGACCCCCGGTACGGAGGTCACCGTGCGCAAGATCGCCCCCTTCGGCGATCCGCTGGAGCTGAATCTGCGGGGCTATGAGCTGTCCCTCCGCAAGTCGGACGCCGCTCAGATCCTCATCGCCACCGGTGAGGAGGGAGAGCGCCGGGCCAAGGTGCGCAAGCAGCGCATGGGCATGGTGCAGCATATCCCCGACGAGGAGACTTTGCGCCGGATGGACGCCGACCATGCTCACGAAGCCGCTGAGCACGGCGGAGAGCCCGACTACGCCAGCCACGACACCCGGGAGATGAAGCTGGCCCTGGTGGGCAACCCCAACTGCGGCAAGACCACCCTCTTTAACGCCCTCACCGGCTCCAACCAGTACGTGGGCAACTGGCCCGGCGTGACGGTGGAGAAGAAGGAGGGCAAGGCGGAGGTGGACGGCAAGCCGGTGACGGTGGTGGACCTGCCCGGCATTTACTCGCTGTCCCCCTACTCCATGGAGGAGATCGTGGCCCGTGACTTTATCGTGGGGGAGCGGCCCGACGCCATCATCGATATCATCGACGCCACCAACATCGAGCGTAACCTGTACCTTACCGCCCAGCTGTTGGAGCTGGAGCGGCCCATGGTCATCGCCCTCAACTTTATGGACGAGGTGGAGAAGCACGGGGACAGGATCGATGTGGACGGCCTGTCCAAGGCGTTGGGGGTGCCCGTCATCCCCATCACTGCCCGGTCGGGCAAAAACATCCAGGAGCTGCTGGAGGTGGCCCACAAGCAGATGCATGTGGGAGTCACCGTGGAGCCCGACGACCTGTACGACGATTTCACCCACCAGATTCACCACAAGGTGGGCGAGCTGATCCACGACAAGGCCTATGCCGCCAATATCCCCGCTCACTGGGCCTCCATCAAGCTCATTGAGGGAGACTCTCTGGTGGAAGAGGCACTGGGACTGGACAGCGCCACCAAGGAAAAGCTGGAGGCGGTCTGTCGGGAATACGAGGGTGCCTATGACCTGGGCGATCGGGAGACGCTCATTGCCGACGCCCGGTATCAGTTCATCCAGAAGGTGGTGGAGAGCTCTGTTACCCGGGGCCGGCCCCTGGGTACGCCCACCCTGTCCGACCGGGTGGACGCCATCGTCACCCACAAATTCCTGGCCATCCCGGTGTTTCTGCTGATGATGCTGGCCATGTTCGCCCTCACCTTCGGTCCCGGTCAGGTGCTGGCCGACGGGGTGGATACCCTCATCGGCGGATATTTTGCGGAATGGGTCCGGGGCGTCCTGGCCGCCGCCGGCACCGCCCCCTGGGTGGAGGCCCTGCTGGTGGATGGCGTCATCGCCGGCGTGGGCGGTGTGCTCACCTTCCTGCCCCAGATCGCCATTCTGTTCCTGTTCCTCTCCTTCCTGGAGGATTCCGGCTACATGGCCCGGGCGGCCTTTATCATGGACCGGCTGCTCCGCCGGTTCGGCCTGTCCGGCAAAGCCTTTATCCCCATGCTCATGGGCTTCGGCTGCACTGTGCCCGCCGTCATGGGCGCCCGCACCATGGAAAATGAGAAGGACCGCCGCATGACCATCATGCTGGTGCCTTTCATGTCCTGCTCCGCCCGGCTGCCGGTGTACGGCTTGCTCACCGCAGCCTTCTTCCCCAAATACGGCGGGCTGGTGGTGTTCTCCCTGTACCTGCTGGGCCTGATCTTTGCCATCATCTCCGGTATCCTGCTGAAAAAGCTGGTGTTCAAGGGCGAGCCCGCCGCCTTCGTGCTGGAGCTGCCTCCTTACCGTCTGCCCACCCTGAAAAACATCGCTCTCCACGTATGGGAGAAAGTGAAGGGCTTCCTGGTCAAGGCGGGCACCCTGATCCTGGCCATGAGCGTGCTGCTGTGGTTCCTCCAGACCTTCGGTGTGGAGAACGGCGCCTTCGGCATGGTGTCCGACGCCGAGTATTCCATCCTGGGCGCCATCGGTTCCTTCCTGGCTCCTGTCTTTGTGCCTCTGGGATTCGGTACCTGGCAGGCCGCGGTGGCCCTCCTCTCCGGCCTCATTGCCAAGGAGATGGTGGTGTCCTCCATGAGCATGTTCTACGGCTTCTCGGTCACCGCCAGCGGCGCCGCCATTGCCGCCGCCCTGGGCGGTACCTTCCAGAGCCCCCTGGCCGCCTACTCCTTCCTGGTGTTCGTGCTGCTCTACGTCCCCTGCGTGGCGGCGGTGTCCACCATCCGCAAGGAGATGAACTCGGTGAAGTGGACCCTGGCCTCCATCTGTTGGCAGCTGTGTGCCGCCTGGCTGGGCTCCTTCCTGGTGTACCAGATCGGCTCCCTGTTTTTGAGGTAATGCTATGCTCAAGATCCTGATCTACATCGGGGTGGCCGCCCTCATTATCTGGGCGGCGGTCTACCTTATTTATCGCTTCCATCAGAGCCTGAAGGGCAAGCGGGGCTGTGACTGCGGCGGCTGCTCCAGCTGCCCCCATACCTACTGCCGCCACCGGAAAACGAAGTAAAAGGAGGATCTCTCTCATGGACGACCATCGCAAACAGCTCCAGGACTGGATCAGCGAAAGCTCTAACATCGTCTTTTTCGGCGGGGCCGGGGTGTCCACAGAGAGCGGCATCCCTGATTTCCGCAGTGTGGACGGGCTGTACAATCAGCAGTACAAATATCCCCCGGAGACCATCCTGAGCCATACCTTCTTTAAGAAGGAGCCGGAGGAGTTCTATCGCTTCTACCGCAACAAAATGCTCTTTCCCGACGCCAAGCCCAACGCCGCCCATTTGAAGCTGGCGGAGCTGGAGCAGGCGGGGAAGCTGAAAGCGGTGGTGACCCAGAATATCGACGGCCTCCACCAGGCGGCGGGCAGCGTGGCCGTGTATGAGCTCCACGGCTCCGTCCACCGCAACTACTGCATGAAGTGCCATCAGTTCTACGACCTGGACTTTATGATGAAGAGCCAGGGTGTGCCTCACTGCCCGGTGTGCGGCGGGACCATCAAGCCCGACGTAGTGCTCTATGAGGAGTCTCTGGATCAGGAGACCATCGAGGCCGCGGTACTGGCCATCTCCCGGGCGGACATGCTGATCATCGGCGGCACCTCCCTGGCAGTGTACCCGGCGGCGGGCCTGATCCGCTACTACCGGGGAAACAAGCTGACCCTGATCAACAAAAGCTCCACCCCCTACGATAGGGAGGCCGACCTGGTCATCAACGCCCCTATCGGAGAGGTGCTGGGGGCCATTCGGGTATAACAGAAGGGCGTCCGTGTGGACGCCCTTCACTTTTTTATTGAAAAACGATAAAAGCCATGGTATACTCTCCCCAAAGGGGGAGATACCATGGAAAAGACTGCCGTGCAGAAGCTGGCCGGAGCATTGAAGATATTGGTCATCATTACCTTTGTGTGTAATCTGATTGCCCTGCTGCTGGTACCTGGAATGGTTCACATCAGTGTACATCAGGGACTGGCGGAGTGGTGGCGATATGATACCGACGATACCCTCGCTATGCTGCTGTTGGGCGGGTGGAGCCAGTGGGGACAGAACGGTGCTTACGCAGATGTGCTGTCGGCTTTTCTTCTGTTCTGCGGCGTGTGCACCGCGGTGGTACTGTGGCAGGCCCGGCGGGTGCTGGACACCGTGCTGGAGGGCTTACCCTTTCAGGAGAAGAACAGCAAAAGCCTCCGATTGGCTGCGGTGTGTAGCTTCCTGATTTCCGCCGCTGCCCTGGTTCGCCTGATCTGGGGTCTGGCGTACTACCGCACCATCGAGCCGCTGCTTTCCTATAACGCCCTGTTTGTCCCCGTATTCTTTATGGCGGGGCTGCTCTGCCTGGTGATGTCCGCCCTGTTCCGCCAGGCGGCGGAGCTGAAGGCAGAAAACGATCTCACCATTTAGGGGGTGGAGCTATGCCGATCATTGTCAACCTGGATGTGATGATGGCCAAGCGGAAAATGAGCCTCAACGAGCTCTCCGCCAAGGTGGATATCACCCTGGCCAACCTGTCCATTCTGAAAAACAACCACGCCAAGGCGGTGCGCTTCACCACCCTGGAGGCCATCTGCAAGGCCCTGGACTGCCAGCCCGGGGATCTGCTGGAGTATGTGTCGGAGGAATCGTCGAATTCTGGAACTTAGGGGATGCATCTGCCCTGTAAGTGTGCTATAATGATGCTTACCGAAATTTTAACAGGGAGGAACTGGGATGAAGCAGGACATGATCCTTATTTTGGACCTGGGCAGCGGCGAAAACGCGCAGCTGGCCCGTGAGATTCGCGCGCTGGGCGTTTACAGTGAGATCCATCCCCACGATATCACGCTGGAGCAGCTGCATGCTCTGCCCAACGTGAAGGGCATCATTCTCAATGGCGGCCCCAACCGCGTGGTGGACGGGGTGGAGATCGACGTCTCCAAGGACATCTACAACTGCGAGGTGCCGGTGCTGCTGGCCGACCACAAGGGGGACGCCCCCTGGCCCGCCGATCCCGAGGAGCGCAAGCAGGCTCTGTCCAACTTTATCTTCGGTGTGTGCGGCGCCCAGGCCAACTGGAACATGGAAAACTTCATCGCCGACCAGATCGAGCTGATCCGCCGGCAGGTGGGTGACAAGAAGGTGCTGCTGGCCCTGTCCGGCGGCGTGGACTCCTCCGTGGTGGCCGCTCTGCTTATCAAGGCCATCGGCAAGCAGCTCACCTGTGTCCACGTCAACCACGGCCTGCTCCGCAAGGGTGAGCCTGAGCAGGTGGTGCAGGTGTTCCGCCACGAGATGGACGCCAACCTGATCTATGTGGACGCGGTGGACCGCTTCCTGGACAAGCTGGCCGGCGTGTCCGACCCCGAGCGCAAGCGCAAGATCATCGGCGAGGAGTTCATCCGCGTCTTTGACGAGGAGGCCCGCAAGCTGGAGGGCATCTCCTTCCTGGGCCAGGGCACCATTTACCCCGATATCATCGAGTCCGGCACCAAGACCGTGAAGGCGGTGAAGAGCCACCACAACGTGGGCGGCCTGCCTGAGAATCTGGACTTCGAGCTGGTGGAGCCCCTGAAGATGCTCTTTAAGGACGAGGTGCGTGCCTGCGGCAAGGCCCTGGGCCTGCCCGACAACATGGTGTACCGTCAGCCCTTCCCCGGCCCCGGCCTGGGCGTGCGCTGCCTGGGTGCCATTACCCGTGACCGGCTGGAGGCCCTGCGTGAGTCCGACGCCATTCTCCGGGAGGAGTTTGCCAAGAACGGCCTGGAGGGCAAGGTGTGGCAGTACTTCACCATCGTGCCTGACGTGAAGAGCGTGGGCGTCCGGGACGGCAAGCGGGCCGACGAGTGGCCGGCCATCATCCGTGCCGTCAACACCGTGGATGCCATGACCGCCACGGTGGAGAACGTGCCCTTTGACCTGCTCCAGCACATTACCTACCGCATCACCCATGAGGTGAAGGGTATCAACCGTGTCCTGTACGACCTGACGCCCAAGCCCACCGGCACCATCGAATGGGAGTAAGATAGTAAACCCGGCAAAGCGTTGTAACACAATGCTTTGCCGGGTTTTTATCTGCTGGCTGTGAATCGAAGGCTTATCGGGCTGACCGTGCTGTAGAACTGCAAGCGCCTTTTATGGTATCATATTCAAAGACGGCAGACGCCAAAATATAGGGCAGGAGAGAACGATGGTCATCTTAATAACAGGAGCATCTCACACTGGGAAAACTGCACTTGCTCAAAAATTGCTTGAGAAGTATAAAATCCCTTATTTATCAATCGATCACTTGAAGATGGGACTTATCCGCAGCGGCTATACGAAACTGACGCCGGAAGAAGATACTGCGCTCACGGATTATTTGTGGCCTATTATTCGCGAAATGATAAAAACCGCCATAGAGAATGGGCAAAATCTGATCATTGAAGGGTGCTATATTCCCTTTGACTGGTCAAAAGACTTTGCAAATGAATATCTCTCCCATATAAAATACTATTGCCTTATTATGAGTAAAGATTATATCAAAAATCATTTTGCTGATATCAAAGGATATTCCAACATAATAGAAAATCGTTTAAGTGATGGATGCACCATAGAAACTGTATTGGAGGACAATGCACGGTTTTTGGAACTTGCACAAAAGTACAATGCAAATTATATGCTTATTAAAGACAAGTATGAGGTAGATATTGACCTGTAATTGATGGTTTTCCATCTCTAGCTTTCTGCGATATTATATCTAAATTTGCCGAGTGAGAATAATGAAATCAAAAAAAGCGAAGCGCCGTTTTACGGCGCTTCGCTTTTTTTACCTCAACCGACAGGTTGTAGAAGTTGCCTAAAAAGTGCCGTGATTTTTTGTGATTGAAATTGATTAAAAAAGATTGAAAGTGATCGACAATGATGATATATTGAAAGCACAAAAAGAAACAATCAAAAACGAGCAGAGAGGAGGAGGAGAGATGTTAGCGGAACAGCGATTTGAAGTGATTCTGCGGGAGCTCAATGCCAACCGGGCGGCCAGCGTGCCTCACCTTTGCAACCTGACCGGCGCCTCAGAGGCCACCATCCGGCGGGACCTGAATACGCTGGCCAGACAGGGGAGGCTGAACAAGGTCCACGGCGGCGCGGTGCTGACCGGCAGCGAGTTTCAGGGAGAAGAGCCGGATGTGGGCACCAAGAGCCTGCTCCACCAGCCGGAGAAGGAGCGGATCGCCCGCTATGCGGCCAGCCTGATTGATGATGACGACGTAGTTTATATTGACGCCGGCACCACTACCGTCCGCATGATGGAATACCTGAAGGACTGCAAGGCCCTGTTTGTGACCAACGGCGTGGCCTGTGCCCAACGGCTGCTGGAGCTGGGGCTGCGAGGCCATGTGCTGGGCGGCTGGCTGAAGCCGGGCACGGGGGCGGTGGTTGGCGCGGATGCCCTGGCCGGGCTGGAGCGCTACAACTTTACCAAGGCGTTTCTGGGCATCAACGGCATTACCGTGCGGCAGGGGTACACCACCCCGGACCCGGAGGAGGCTGCGGTAAAGCGGAAGGCATCCGAACGGGCGTATCTGACTTACATTCTGGCAGACAACAGCAAGTTTGAGAAGGTGACGGCGGCCACCGTCCTGCCTTTGGAGAAGGCCAGCGTCATTACCGATCAGCTTTCTGATAAAAGCTATCTGGAACACACCATTATCAAGGAGGTCTGAGACATGATTTATACGGTTACATTCAATCCGGCTCTGGATTATGTGGTCCGTATGGACGCATTCCGGGCCGGGGAGGTCAACCGTACCGCCGAGGAAGAGCTTCAGCTGGGCGGGAAGGGAATCAACGTCTCCACCGTCCTGCGGAACCTGGGAGTGGAAAATGTGGCTCTGGGTTTCCTGGCTGGCTTTACCGGCCGGGCACTGGAAGAGGGGTTGCAGAAAAACGGTATCCGCACGGACTTTATCTGGCTGAAGGACGGCTTGACCCGCATCAATGTAAAAATCAAAGCGGGGACCGAGACCGAAATCAACGGGCGGGGGCCGGATATCAGCGAAGAAGCTCTGGAGGAGATGTTCCGGAAGCTGGACCAGCTGAAGGAAGGGGATATCCTGGTGGTGTCCGGCTCCATTCCGGCCACCCTGCCCAGCGATATCTATGAGCGGATTCTGGCCCGGCTGGAGGGCCGGGGAATCCTTACGGTAGTGGACGCCACCCGGGACCTGCTGTGCAAGGTGCTGCCCTACCGGCCCTTCCTTATCAAGCCCAATAATCTGGAGCTGGGCGAGATCTTTGACCGAGAGCTGAAGAGCGACCAGGAGATTCTGGACTGCGCCGCCCAGCTTCAGGAGCGGGGAGCCCGCAACGTGTTGGTTTCCATGGCGGGGGATGGCTCTCTGTTGTTGGACGAGACGGGGACCAGCCACCGGCTGGGTGTTCCCAAAGGCGAGGTCCGCAATTCGGTGGGAGCGGGCGACTCCATGGTGGCCGGCTTCCTGGCAGGCTGGCTGGAGAAAGGCGACTATGCCTACGCCCACCGGCTGGGCGCCGCCGCCGGCTCCGCCACCGCGTTTTCCATTGGTCTGGCCACGGGTGAGGAAGTCCGGGCCTTGATGCATACCTTTTAATCCTTAATCCGAAGAGGAAGGAGTTTGGTTCAAATGCGTATCGTTGATTTGCTGAGCCCGGACAAAATTGCGCTTGGGGCCACCGCAGCAGACAAAGGGGCCGCGATCGACCTTCTGGTGGGCCTGCAGGCTAAGAGCGGCTGCCTCACCGACAAGGAGGGCTACAAACAGGCCATTCTGGCCCGTGAGGCCCAGAGCAGTACGGCCATTGAGGCCGGCATTGCCGTTCCCCACGCCAAAAGCGACTGCGTGACCGCCCCCAGTCTGGCGGCCTGCATCCTGAAGGAGGGCGTGGACTACAATGCCATGGACGGCATGCCCTCCGACCTGTTCTTTATGATTGCCGCCCCCATGGACGGCGACCTGCACCTGGAGATTCTCTCTCACCTGATGGTGCTGCTGATGGACCCTGAGTTTGTCAGCGCCCTCCGCTCCGCCCCTGATGCCAAGACCTTTATGGAGGCCATTGACCGGTTTGAAGCCGCCAAGTTCCCCGAGGAGGTTCCCGCCCAGGCACCCGCCCAGGAGGAAGCCCCTGCTCAGACCGGTCCCCGGATTCTGGCGGTTACCGCCTGTCCCACCGGCATCGCCCACACCTATATGGCGGCCGAGGCCCTGGAGAAGAAGGGCAAGGAGCTGGGCATTCCGGTGAAGGCCGAGACTCAGGGCTCCGGCGGTGCCAAGAACATTCTGACCCAGGCGGAGATTGAAGCCTGCGACGGCATCATCATTGCCGCCGACAAGGACGTGGACCTGGCCCGGTTTGACGGCAAGCATGTGCTGCGGGTGCCGGTGTCCGACGGCATTCATAAGCCGGAGGAGCTGATTCGTCAGGCTCCCAACGCCCCCATTTACCACCACACCGGCGAGACGATCCGTGAGGTCTCCAATGAGAGCATCGGCCGCAAGCTGTATAAGCAGCTGATGAACGGCGTATCCCATATGCTGCCTTTCGTCATCGGCGGCGGCATCCTGATCGCTCTGGCCTTCCTGCTGGACGATGCTTCCATCGACTATGCCAACTTCGGCACCAATACCCCCATTGCCGCCTGGTTCAAGAACATCGGCAACGTGGCCTTCAACTTCATGCTGCCCATCCTGGCCGGCTTCATCGCCATGTCTATCGCCGACCGGCCGGGCCTGATGGTAGGCTTTGTGGGCGGCGCGCTGGCAGTCTCCGGCGCCACCTTTACCAGCCCCGCAGGCGGCGCAGTGTCCGCCGGCTTCCTGGGCGCTCTGATTGCCGGTTTTGCTGCCGGCTACCTGATGCTGGCCATGCGTAAGGTGTGCGACAAGCTGCCTCACGCCTTGGAGGGCCTGAAACCGATTTTGATCTACCCGGTGGTGGGCCTGCTGATTATCGGCCTGTTTATGTGCCTGATCAACCCCATCGTAGGAGCCATCAACAACGCTCTCTACTCCGGCCTGGAGGCCATGGGTGAGGGCAGCAAGATTGTGCTGGGTATCGTGCTGGCCGGTATGATGGCCGTGGATATGGGCGGACCCTTCAATAAGGCCGCCTACGTGTTCGGTACCTCCACCCTGGCCACCATGGCCGCCGGACAGGGTTCCGACATCATGGCCGCCGTTATGGTGGGCGGCATGGTGCCCCCCATTGCCATCGCCCTGGCTACCACCTTCTTTAAGAACCGCTTTACCGCGGACGAGCGCAAGTCCGGCGTGGTCAACTATATCATGGGCCTGTGCTTCATCACCGAAGGCGCCATTCCCTTTGCCGCCAGTGATCCTCTCCATGTGCTCCCCGCCTGCATTGTGGGCTCCGGTGTGGCCGGCGCTCTGTCCATGGCCTTCGGCTGTGCCCTCCCCGCGCCCCACGGCGGCATCTTCGTATTCCCTGTGATGACCAACGTGCTGGGTTATGTCATTGCCCTGGCCGTGGGCTCCCTGGTGGGTATGCTCCTGCTGGGTATCCTGAAGAAGAAAAAAGTATAAGTGTAACTGAGAAAGGAAGTATTGTTATGGTATCCGCTCATACTAAAGTCGTAAATCCCCAGGGCATGCACATGCGTCCCGCCCAGCTCTTTGTGAACACCATGGCCAAGTACAAGAGCGACGTCACTATCATTTTCGGTGACAAGACCATCAACGCCAAAAGCATCATGCACCTGATGGCCGCCTGCATCAAGCAGGGCAGCGAGATTGAAATCCAGTGCTCCGGCGAGCAGGAAGCCGAGGCCCTGAAGGCCGCGGTGGAGCTGGTCGAGTCCGGACTGGGGGAGTGAGCGGTTCAGCCGCCCGCGAAAGGTTACAGGAAGGAGAACCGCTATGATTTTGCACGGCATCGGCGCTTCCGAGGGAATTGGCATCGGAAAGGCAGTCTGCGTACGGGAGCGTAATCTGGACTATTCCTCCGTCCCCTACGGAGGGAAAGAGGTGGAGAAAGACCGCCTTCAAACCGCGATCCAGCAGTTCAATGAGCGCACCGCCGCCATGGCGGAGCATATCCGCGCCCAGGTAGGCCAGAAGGAGTCTGAAATTCTCACCGGGCAGATTGCCATGCTGAGTGACCCCTTCATGCAGAGCCAGATGACGGAGATCATCGAGGGCGGCCAGTGTGCCGAGGCGGCGGTGGACCAGGTGTGCACCATGTATGCCGAGATGTTCGCCGGTGTGGATGACGAGCTGATGCGTCAGCGGGCCACCGACGTGCGGGACATCCGCAGCCGGGTGCTGGCCATCCTGCTGGGAGCCGAGGGCGTGGATGTCAGCGAGCTGCCTGCCGGCAGCGTCCTGGTGGCCCACGACCTGACTCCTTCCATGACGGTGGGCCTGAAAAAGGAGAACGTGGCCGCCATCCTCACCGAGACCGGCGGGCGGACCAGCCACTCCGCCATTCTGGCCCGTGCTTTGGAGCTGCCTGCGGTCCTCAGTGTGCCCAAGGCTCTGGAGCTGGTGAAGGACGGGGACGGCGTCATTGTGGACGGCACAGAGGGCGTGGCCCTGCTCAATCCCGACCAGCTGACTCGGGGCGAGTACCTGAAAAAGCAGGAGGAGTTCCAAAAGAAGCGTGCCCTTCTGGCGGTCTACCGGGACCGTGAGACGGTGGATGCCGACGGCAAGCGCTACGGACTGTATGCCAACATCGGCTCTCCCGCCGAGGCGGAGGCAGCCGCGGCTGCCGGTGCCGAGGGAATCGGCCTGTTCCGTACGGAGTTCCTGTTCATGGACCGCACCAACGTTCCCTCCGAGACCGAGCAGATGGAGGCCTATCAGGCGGTCTCCCGCACGATGGCCGGGAAAGAGGTCATTATCCGCACTCTGGATGTGGGCGGCGACAAGGCCATCGACTACCTGGGCATGGAGAAGGAGGAAAACCCCTTCCTGGGCCACCGGGCCATCCGCTACTGCCTGGACCGGCCGGACCTGTACAAGGTCCAGCTCCGGGCCCTGCTGCGGGCCGGTGCGGAGCTGCGCAACATTAAGATCATGCTCCCTCTGGTGACCAGCCTGGAGGAGATCCGGGGCGCCCGGGCGCTGCTGGAGCAGTGCAAGAGCGAGCTGGAGGCTGAGGGCATGCCCTACGACAAGGATATCGCTCTGGGCATCATGGTGGAAACTCCCGCCGCGGCGCTGATTGCTGACCTGCTGGCCCAGGAGAGCGACTTCTTCTCCATCGGCACCAATGACCTGACCCAGTACGTGATGGCGGTGGACCGGGGCAACGCCAAGGTGGAGAAGCTGTATACCACCTTCCATCCCGCGGTGCTTCGTTCCATCCGAAGCGTGATCCAGGCTGCCAAGCAGGCCGGGATTCCCGTAGGTATGTGCGGAGAGGCGGCCGCCGATCCCTGTCTGATTCCGCTGCTGATGAGTTGGGGACTGGACGAGTTCTCGGTCAGTGCCTCCGCCGTGCTGGCCACCCGGGCCAGAATCCACCAGTGGCGGGGGGAGGAGGCTGGCCAGGTGGCTCAGGAGGCCATGAGCTTGTCCACCTCCGCTGGGGTGCAGGGCTACCTCAAAGCCACTGCCCGGGAGTAGGTTTTAGAAAAAACGAAAAAAATGAGAAAAAACTGTTGACAAACTGAGAACCAGTCGCTATAATATCCCTTGTTCACTGCTCCGGCAGATTGAATACGGGGGTATAGCTCAGCTGGGAGAGCGCTTGAATGGCATTCAAGAGGTCAGCGGTTCGATCCCGCTTATCTCCACCAAAAAAGACCTGAAATCGCAAGATTTCAGGTCTTTTTTTGCTTTTGGCCCATTGGCATAGGGATATCCCTCAGCAGCCCAATATTGTCGGTATGTTTTGGTACAATGCAAAGGTATCTGTACACGGGGGGCAGTGTCAGCTTCATCTTGTTGTTATCGATGGGAAAAACCATAAGCAAACAGTAGAGTTGAGATTTTCGTTCTGTAAGGTGTTGAAAGATAAAATACAAGACAAATAGCTTTGGAGAGCGAAGCCGTTTAAACGAACCACCTTTCTATGATGGACATAGAAAGGTGGTCTTTTTATATGCAAAAACATCCGATGGTTTGGAATCTTGGGCCTGATCGCGGTGCTTGCGTTCTGCTCCGACTGACGATGAAAGCGAGGAATGGGACCTGATCCTGGTCAATCCCTGAAATCCGGTCCCGGAGGGCCATGCCGTTTTGAGAAACGGCATGGCAGTGGATGAGCTGCATTACCCCGACTTGCAGACGATGATGGACGCCTGTCGGGCAGAGGGCTTGTCACCCTGATTTGATCCTCCTATCGCACCCGAGGAGATCAGGAGACTCTGTTCAGCGAGTACGTGGAGCAGCTGATGGAGCACTGCTGGGAGTACGGCTTTATCCTACGGTATCCTGTGGAGATCGCCCAGGCGGGGCTTTGCCTGGAGGAATTTTACAGAAGCGGGAATGAAACCTGTAAAGGCTTGTTTGTGATATTATGAGTGAAAACAGCTTTTGCAGGAGGTGAGGACCGCTTATGAGAGAGCCGGCCATATTGCAGCGGATAAAAGCCGGAGATCCCTCCGGACTGGAGGCGCTTATGGATATCTACATACCGTATGTATCTGTTGTCGTGTGGAATATTCTTCGGGGCGCCATGCCGCCGGAAGATGCGGAAGAAGTGGTTTCCGATGTTTTCCTGGCTGCATGGGCTCAGGCAGCCGACCTGGAGCCTGGCCATGTGAAGGGGTGGCTGGGGGCGGTGGCCAGAAACAAGGCGAGGAATAAGCTGCGGGAGATGGGCCGGACGCTGCCTCTGGAGGAGGAGGTTCTGGATATCCCGGACCCGGAGGATCCGGCCGAAAACGCGGCGCGTTTGGAGGAAAGGGAACTGGTCCGGCAGGCGATAGAGTCCCTGTCACCGCAGGATCGGGAGATCTTTTTGCGGCATTACTATTACGCCCAATCCATAAAGGAGATATCTGCCGGCATGGCGCTGAACGAGTCTACAATCAAAACTAAATTGCGGCGGGGCCGAATGAAGCTGAAAGAGTGGTTGGCGAAAGGAGGAATATGCGTATGAAGCGAGATGTTTTCGACTTATTGGGCTCCTACACGGAGGAAAGCGTGGAACTGACCGGCGACACTCCGCTCTCCGCATCGAGGATCAGGAAGCTGACCATGGCCGGAATCGGGCAGAACAGCAGGGGAGAGAGACCAGAACGGGGCGGACGGAACATCATTCGAAGCACCTTTTCCCGCAGTCTGCTGATTGCCGCTGTGGTAGCGTCGCTTTGCTGCTTGACGGCGTTTGCCATCGTATACTCCCTGCGGGATGCAGCCAGAGCGGATATGGGCGTTTCTACAGCGAAGCCGATCCCGGAGTGGACAGAATATGAAGACGGCGGCAGCGCGGACGGGGAAGCAGAAGGCACGCATGCATCCCTTCTGGCGACGATGTGTTCCGGCCAGCAGGTCTATGCATATTTTGAGGTGTCCCCCGTCCCGGAAGAGATCGCGGCGGCAATTCACTCTGGCAGTACCTCACCTCTGTACGAGTGGGATCTGAGCGGCATCAGCGCTTCGGGATGCGGATACTTTGTGGAGCAAACCGGCTATGATGCTGAAATGCAGACTGCACTGGTCAAAGTGAGCCTGCGCGGTGAAGAGCTGGCGACTGTGGGGCAGCTTGAACTGGAGCTCGTTCTGACTCAGAATCTGAAGGAAGTGCAGTCATATGGCACGGTGATGATCCCTGTTACCGAAAGTGAATCCGTCAGCTGTCCGGCAGATGAGGTGGTGGTCAATAGAAAGGCCCATTTTGAAATGGCGTGGAGGGCGGATTTCCCGCCGCTGGATATCCCGGACTACGCATCGGAGGGCCGAATCCGGCGGATCTCGGTCTTTGCCGGGTATATTGAGGTGGAGCTGGAGACGCCGGACATGTCCCAATGGTTCCGAGAGTCCAACGCCCAACAGGCAGGTCTGGAGGATGAGCGGAAGAAGGAAGTTTTGTTCTGCAACAATTGGATCATAAGCGTAAATGAAACGCTGAAAGATGCGGCGCTGAACTACACGGACGGCACACACGACCTGATTGCTGAACTGCCCCGGGATTATGCTGCGGCTTGGCAGCTGGATCATGACTATGTGGACACGGAGGGGAAAGAAATACAGGTCTATCGGTTTATACCAAAACAGGCTATCGACTTGAGCTTAGTCGAGTCCGTTACAGTCTGTGGAACAGAATATTCCTTCCAAGAGGTTGATGAGAACCTGTTTTGATTCCAGATAGCTTTAAGGCGGCACCTTTAACGGTGCCGCCTTTGTGTTTTCTTATAGAGGAATAAAAAATGCGGAGTGTCCTTTGTAGGATACTCAGATCCTATAAGGGCACTCCGCATGGTCCGAGTGGCGGGATTTGAACCCACGGCCTCTTGGACCCGAAGGGAGCTAAAACACTTTTTCTAGTGCTTTTTGCTTATTTTTGGCCGTTTCCGCTCCGATTCTCTTACTCTCCGGCCCTCTTTGAATGCGGGTTTTCCGTGTGCTCCGGGGCTGTATGTGGTGGGTTCTGTGGTCAAAAACGCTCTCCGTCCTTTGCCGGGATCCCGGCAGGGACGGGGAGCGTTTTGCCTATTTCGGATTGTCTGCATTGTACCTCTGAACGCAGATTGAAGCAAGAGGCTAAACAAAAAGAGGCCTTTTGCCGTCATAGGTTAAGAAAACTTAAGGGAATGTTCAGGCGCTTCTCCCGGTCCTCTGTGCTATAATGTCAGCACCGAGAGAGCAGAAAAGGAGAAACATAGCGATGAGCTCAGTTTTACATTTCAAAAACTCCAGCTATTTCGACGACGATACAGAACGGACCATTGCGGGGGCGCAGTTCCGCGCCCTGATGGAGCTGTGCTTTGCCCAGGCAGACACCTTTTCCCTCCTCCGGTGCGGATGGCCCGGCGCCCGGGACGGCACCCTGGAGCAGGAGCTTCGCCCCTGGCTGGTGGGGGAATATGCCTCCTACGGCATCCTGCACTGGTTTGACAGGCAGAGCCGGGAAACGTGTTATCTGTACCGGGCCAACCGGGAGACAAAAGAAATTCTGCTCCGGCATATCCACCACCTGTTTGAGGCGGAACAGAGCCTGGCCCCCGCCGGCCACCAGGCGTATCTGGAAGAAAAGTACGCCGTCTACGACCGGGCATCGGAGGAGGCATGGGATCGCTTCTCTGCCTACATGGAGGCTGATGGGCAGGGGCAGTCGGAAGAGCAGCAGAATGCGGTTTTGCTGGGGCTTTACAAGAAAGCCAGGGAGGGGTGCCCGGATATCTTCTCCGAGGGGGATCATTACAGCAACATGGAGGATCCCTGCTTTTTCCGGGGAAATGAGATGTTCTTTGAGACCATCACCCATGAGCAGGAGTGCTGGGCTCAGGTGCTTAATCCGGAGTTTGAAGCGGCCCTGCGGAAGCTGGGAGAGTGGTTGGACGTATCCGGGGATACTCCCCTGCCCCTGTTTTCCCTGGCCTCGGCTGAGGGGATGAAATGGTATAAGGGCGCGGATGCACGCTCCTTACCTACTACCTGCATTTTTTGAGCATTCTTGTGAGAAAGGACGGAAAAAAGTTGTGATGAAGCCGGACATAGAGAAAACAAGGGCCTATTACAGCAGCCTCGGCCCCGAAAACATCTGTAGCTGTGGTTATTGCCGGAACTACTGCGCCAGGGTCAAAGGGGCCTATCCGGAGGTGGCCCGCTATCTGGATTCCCTGGGGGTGGATATCGACAAGCCCTTTGAGACCTCTCCGTTGGAACCGGATGAGGACGGATACCTGGAATACTGCGTCTGCCAGTATGTCGTGTTCGGTACCTGTCCCCCGGACTACACCCACCAGATCGGGGATGTGAAGTTTGGAACATCCAACCGCCATCCAGACACAAAACTGGATGAGGAGCACTTTGTGCTGGATTTCTATCCCATCCGGCTGAAGTTCGAGCCGCCGGAACCCATATCGTAAAGCGCCGAAAGCTGTCCCTTTGACTCGCTGTCGAAGGGGCGCTCTTTTGTGGAAGTGATTAACGGCACTTTCGTGAAGCAGGTGTATCAATTTTTAACACGCTATATATGATATAGTATCAGTTGGTATCAGTATAACGAAAGATTCCCACTTTCGCAAGTGGTTATCCCTGTTTCTCGCCGAATGGACCGGATTATCCAGGAGTAAAAGGTTTCGATGATTCCCTAAATTTTTATAATAAATGATGCAAAGCGGGTTATTCTGCTCGTGGACTGCTCGAGGCGCAATGCTGGGACAAAGAAACAAGGAGGAAAACCGGTCGTCAGGCACGCTTTTTTGCCTTGGAAGAAGCAAGCTTTCCCACTGGGAAGTGCTTGAGTGTATTTTGCAATAAAAATAATCATAACCACCGGCCGTGCCGGTGGTTTGCACAGGCCCCCTTAGGGCCTTTTACCAGCAGAGCCTATAGGCTCACAACTGAATTTCTCTTGCATGGAGTGCCCTGCTGCTATTCAAATAGCGGTAGGGTTCTCCTATATTCCATTTCCAATATTTCTCTCCTTTCCTCTCCTTCGTTTTTTACTGTTTCCTCGCTTCGCTCGGATATTTTTTCTGGGCATAGCTAAAGCTTTTTGGAACCACCGGCATTGCCGGTGGTTTTCTTTTACAAAGAAAAACCACGTAAAATCAAATGATTTTGCGTGGTTTTGGTCCAAATAGGGAGATTTGAACTCCTGGCATCCTACTCCCAAACGGTTGAAGCAAATTTTGTGGTTATTCATGGCTATTTTCGTCTGTTTTTGCTATATTTTAATTACTTTTTGACGCTCTTAATCCCGCTGTTTCCGAGTGCTCCGGCGCTACCGGTGGTCAAACATGTGGTCAAAGAGCCCTTCTTGACCAGGCACGGCATAACTGCCGTGGCCTGTTCAGAAGGGCTCTTTTTCATGTTCGGGTTTGGGGTATTGTACCTCTGACACAGCTGAGATGTAAGTTGTTTTTTCGCTTCAGGCGTATCAATTTTTAGCATACCTATACAAAGAATACGCCCCGGTGAAAATACCTGGGTTACGCCTCGTCCGGCTCCAGTTCGATTTTGTCATGGGGGAAGGGATTGCAAGCCAGAAAATCCAACAGTTTCTGCCGCAGTTCTTTCTCCTCTAGTTGAGAGCAGGACAGGAGAATATCCTCCTGGGGACTGCCTACATAAGCGCTCTGAAAGAGCTGCCGGGCTAGACGGTCATCTGCCTTAAGGTGCTCCAGCAGTCTGGGGCGGATATATCCGGACAGGCAGAGATCATACAGTTCATTTCCCAGCAGAAAATATGCTGCCTCCGGATTCTGGAGGTGCATCTCCGCGGTGTCCAGCAGTAGTTTCATCATCTGAATCGCAGTCTCTGGATCGCGCTCGCCAGTTTCCACCATAAGATTCATGGCATCCATCTCGGAAAGCTCCTCTGCCGACCAGCGGCTAACAGTCTCTGGAAAGGCAGCAATGAGCAGATCCCGGCAGGCCCACTCATTTTCAGAAAAATCCCACCGGCGCACCATGTCCTCCAGCTCACTCCGGGAAAAGCTACTTGGAGTTTCCTCCTCGTCATCGGAGGTATCCGTCACTGTGATGGTGAACGAAATAGAGGGTGCAGCCACCTGCATCAGCTTGGCCTGTTCCGTGGGATGGAGAGACGAGACACCACCAAAATCACCGCACCAGCCGCACTCCCACCGGTTGCCTCGAACCATTACGGGACTGCCGCAGTGAGGACAACGAATTGTCACAGGTCACGCCTCCTTTCTGTTGTCATTGTACAGAAAAAGCAACTATTTGGCAAGAAAAGAGTCGGCTTCCTCTGCACGCTTGCGCAGCCAACGCTGAAATTCATCAGCTAAACTGATAATAGATTGCGTATCCAGACCTGGCTGGTCATTCTCCGTTTGGTGAGGAAGGTCGTCTTTTTCAATCCCACCCAGGGCCAGCGCCAAGGCCAGTTCGACCTGCATCATCAGATAGAAACAGTCCATCTTCCGATCCTTTGGGTGCTTTTGAATCGCCTCCAGAGCATCCGTCATACCCCCCAGAATACACCGCATCCGGTTCATGGCCACATTGGAGTCCCACGCTGTCCACCGGGAACGATCCTTTGGAAACACCGCCTCACGCAGGATGTCCAGCATCTCTTCCAGTTCCCGGCGGTCCAAAATCATCTGCTCATCCTGGGTGAAAGACTGGTCGGCTTTCCCGTTCAGTAGGCAGCCGAAAGGCTTCAGCGGATTTTCCCGGAACAGGAAGTAATCATGTCCATCGTCATCCCGGTACATGAAACAGGGACGATGGAGCAAAGCATCTTTTTGCTCCTGGTTAATCTCATCAAACAGCTCCGGCTCCAAACCGAAAAACCGGCTGAGTTGCTCCTTGCGGGCCTTCGGCAGCGGTTCCCGACGGTTTTCCCACAGGTTGATGGCCTGACGGGTGACGCCCAGTTTTTCAGCTAATTGTCCCTGGCTCAGATTACACCGCCGGCGAATAAATGATAGTCCGTTCATGTGATCTCCTCCTCACTTTGGCCCTATTGTACCGAAACTTGACAGGGGAGGACAAGATGAAAAGACCGCCGACGTGATCACCGGCGGCCAGGTGGCCCTGGGCGACCAGAAGAGCATGGTGTTTTCCGGCTCCCTGGTGACCTACGGCCGGGCCACCGTGCTGGTCACCGCCACCGGCATGAATACCGAGCTGGGCAAGATTGCCGCCCTCATGAACCAGACCCAGCAGCGCAAGACCCCCCTGCAGCAGTCCCTGGACAGCTTCTCCGCCAAGCTGGCCATCGTGATCATGGCCATCTGCGCGGTGGTGTTTGCCCTGTCGGTGTTCCGTACCGGCATGGGAGTGCTGGACTCCCTCATGTTCGCCGTGGCTCTGGCGGTGGCCGCTATTCCCGAGGCGCTCTCTTCCATTGTCACCATTGTGCTGGCCATGGGTACCCAGAAGATGGCCAGACAGAACGCCATTATGAAGGACCTGAAGGCGGTGGAGAGCCTGGGTTCCGTCTCCGTCATCTGCTCGGATAAGACGGGCACCCTGACCCAGAACAAGATGACCCCCCAGAAGGTGTACGCCGACGGCTCCCTGCTGGAGGGAGATGACCTGGAGCTGGTGAACGACGTGCAGCGGCTGCTGCTCAAGGCCGCCCTGCTGGCCAGCGACGCCACCAACAATGAGGAGACTGGCTCCTCTATCGGTGACCCCACCGAGGTGGCCCTGGTGATGCTGGGCGAGAAGTTCGGTGTGGACGAGGAGACCTATCGTGCCCAGCATCCCCGGCTGGGCGAGCTGGCCTTTGACTCCGACCGCAAGCTGATGAGCACCCTCCATGACATTGATGGGGTTCCCACGCTGTTCACCAAGGGCGCCATCGATGTACTGCTGGATCGGTCCAAGTGGCTGCTGACCCGGGAGGGGAAGGTGGAGCTCACTCCCGAGCGGAAAGAGGAGATCGCCCGGGTAAATATGGAGCTGTCCATGGAGGGCCTGCGAGTGTTGGCCTTTGCCTACAAGGAGATAGACAGCGTTCGGCCCCTGACCCTGGAGGATGAAAACGAGTTTACCTTCATCGGCCTTATCTCCATGATCGACCCGCCTCGGCCCGAGGCAGTACAGGCGGTGGCCGACGCCAAGCGGGGCGGCATCCGCACCATCATGATCACCGGCGACCACAAGGTCACTGCCTCCGCCATCGCCCGCCAGCTGGGGATTTTCCGGGACGGGGACGAGGCGGTGTCCGGCCTGGAGCTGGACCAGATGACCGACGCCGATCTGGACGGACGGCTGGAGAAGATCTCGGTGTACGCCCGGGTGTCCCCCGAGCACAAGATCCGCATCGTCAACGCCTGGCAGCGGAAGGGGAACATCGTGTCCATGACCGGCGACGGCGTCAACGACGCCCCCGCCCTGAAGAAGGCGGATATCGGCGTGGCCATGGGCATCACCGGCACCGAGGTATCCAAGGACGCCGCCTCCATGATCCTGGCCGACGACAACTTCGCCACCATCGTCAAGGCGGTGGTCAACGGCCGCAGTGTGTACGCTAACATCAAAAACGCCATCCAGTTCCTGCTCAGCGGCAACACCGCCGGCATCTTCTGTGTGCTCTACGCCTCTCTGCTGGCCCTGCCGGTGCCCTTCCAGCCGGTCCACCTGCTGTTTATCAACCTGCTCACCGACTCCCTGCCCGCCATCGCCATAGGCATGGAGCCTGCACGCCGGGGCCTGCTGGACCAGAAGCCCCGGGACCCCAAGGAGCCCATCCTCAGCCGGGACCTGCTGACCCGCATCGGCGGCCAGGGCCTGCTCATCGCCATCGTCACCATGATTGCCTTCTACCTGGGCTATCAGGGGGGCGACGCCGTCCTGGCCTCCACCATGGCCTTCGCCACCCTCACCCTGGCCCGTCTGTTCCACGGCTTCAACTGCCGGGGCGACGCGTCCATCTTCCGCCTGAAGTTCTCCACCAACAAGTACTCCGTCATGGCCTTCTTTGCCGGCGTGGTGCTGCTGCTGGCGGTGCTCTTTATCCCCGGCCTCAAGGGCCTGTTTATGGTGGCTCCCGCTTTCGGAGTCGCCAACCTGGGAGAGATCGTTCTGCTGGCCTTCCTGCCCACTCTGGTCATCCAGATCATCAAGGTGATCGGGGATGTGCGCCGGGGCAAGGAGAACTGAAACTGAAAAATCCCTGTCCGCCGATGCGGACAGGGATTTTTTCATGCAAGGGGCAGCAGAGCGCTGGCGATGTTGAAGTAGACCACCAGGGAGATGGCGTCCACAATGGTGGTGATGAGGGGGGCGGCCATAATGGCCGGGTCGGCCTTGAAGAACTTGGCCGCCATGGGGAGCGCGCCCCCCACCGTCTTGGCCAGCAGCACCGTGACAAACAGGGCGGCGGCCACCGTCAGGGCGGTGGCGGTCTGGCCCGGGTAGGTGAGGATGAGCCGGACATAGTTTACCGTGCTGAGGGCGGCCCCCACCAGCATGCTCACCCGCAGCTCCTTCCAAAAAACCCTGGCAAAGTCCCGCAGGCGGATCTCGCCCACCGCCATGCCACGGATCACCAGAGTGCTGGACTGGCTGCCGGCGTTGCCGCCGGTGTCGGTGAGCATGGGAATGAAGGTGACCAGCAAGGGCATGGCGGAGAAGGCCGCCTCATACCGGCCCAGGATGCCGCCGGTGATCATGCCGGAGATCATCAGCACCAGCAGCCACACAATGCGGTGCCGGGCCAGGGTGAACACCCCGGTTTTCAGATAGGGCCTTTCCGAGGGGGCCATGGCCGCCATCTTCTCAAAGTCCTCGGTGGCCTCCTCCTCCAGCACGTCCATGCCGTCGTCCACCGTGACGATGCCCACCAGCCGGCCCTCCCTGTCCACCACCGGCAGGGAGAGGAAATCGTACTTCATCAGCCGGGCCACCGCCTCCTCCCGGTCCTCGCCGGTCCCGGCGGTGATCACGTCCCGCTCCATCAGGTCGGCCACCAGGGCCTGGTCCCCGGTCAGCAGCAGCTCCCGGATGGTGACCACGCCCTCCAGACGCCGGGCGGCGTCGGTGACGTAGCAGGTATAGATGCTCTCCGAGTCCGCCCCCGTCCTGCGGATATGGGCGATGGCCTGGGCAACCGTCATGTCCCGCTTCAGGTCGGTAAATTCGGCGGTCATGATGCTGCCCACCGAGTTCTCCGGGTAGTGGAGGAACTGGTTGATGAGCTGCCGGGTGTCCGGCCGGGCGGCCTGGAGCACCCGCTTCACCACGCCGGCGGGCAACTCCTCCAGCAGGTCCACTGCGTCGTCCACCCACAGCTCCTCCACAATGGCGGACAGCTCCTGGTCGGTGGCCGCCTGGATCAGGGCCTGCTGGTCCTCCGGCGGCAGGTCGGAAAACACCTCCGCCGCCAGCTCCTTGGGCAGGGCCCGGAAGACCGCCAGCATCTCCGGCCGGTCCAGCTCATCCAGCAGCTCCGCCAGGTCGGCGGGGTGGGTCTGGGTCAGTGCGTCCCGCAGGGCGCACATATCCCGGCGCTCCAGCAGCTGCCGCAGCGCCTCCAGGGTCAGATTCTGTTTCATGGGTCTCTCCTCCTGTCGTTAAAATACAGCGAGGAAGTGACCAAAACAGGCGCGCCGCGGCAATGCGGCGGGTTTTCAACCCCTGACCCTCCCCGCGGCGGAACCTTCCGTATTTGGGAACAGACAGCCGGGCCCCGCCCGGCCTGCCCTGCTTACAGGGAAAACCAGGCGGCGCCAGCCCTGTCCCCTGAGGGAAGCTCACAGCCCGCGTTGGTACTTCGTCCGCATAGGTCCACCTGATTTTCCTCCTTTTTCCTATTATTTTGCTAGCCTTTGGCTGCCGTTCGAGGATATCACACTTTCCCCCAAAAGGCAACCCCAAAAAACAGAAGGGCCCGCCCCCCAAGGGGACGAGACCCTTCTGGATCTGCCTTTAGAAAGGTTACTCCGCCTTGCGCTGACGGATCTCCTCGATCATCAGGGGGAGGACCTTGGCCACGTCCCCCACGATGCCCACGTCGGCCACGTCGAAGATGGGGGCGTCCTCATCCTTGTTGATGGCCACCACATAGCCCGAGCCGCTCATGCCGGACACGTGCTGGGTGGCGCCCGACACGCCGCAGGCGATGTACAGGGCGGGGGCCACGATCTTGCCCGACTGGCCCACCTGATGGGCCCGGGAGACCCAGCCGTCCTCGATGGCGGGACGGGTGGCGCCCACCACGCCGCCCAGCAGGGCGGCCAACTCCTCCACCAGGGCAAACTGCTCCTTGGAGCCCATGCCCCGGCCGCCGGTGACGATGACCTTGGCCTCCTCCAGGTTGACCGCCTCGGAGAGCTCCTTCACCGCCTGGGCCACCTTGACCTTCACCGCGTCGGCGGGCACCTGGAGCTCCACCGGGGTAACGGGGCCGGCCTGGCCGGCCTCCGGCTTGGCAAAGGCGCCGGAGCGGGTGGTGGCTACCACCGGCAGGGTGTCCACCACCACGTCGTTGAGCACGGTGCCGCCGTACAGGGGCACGGTCCACACCGGGGTGTCCCCGTCCCAGGTCAGGGCGGTGGCGTCCTGGACGCTGCCCAGCCCCAGCCGGGCGCACAGCCGGGCGGTCATCTCCCGGCCCAGGGGGGTGTTGCCCGCCAGCACCGCCGCGGGCTCATACTGGGCGGCCAGCTGCTCCAGCGCCCAGGTGAAGGCGTCCGCCGCCCCGTCGGAATAGTCCCCGCCGGTGACGGCCAGCACGCCGTCAGCCAGAGGGGCAACCTTCTCCGCCGCCCCGGCGTTGTCCGTGCCCATCAGCACGGCCAGAACCTGCCCGCCGGTGTGCTGGGCCAGAGCCCGGGCGGGGGTGAGGCACTCCAGCGCCCCGTTCAGGGCCTTTCCGTCCTTTTGTTCCAGAAAGACCAGAATATCCTTGCGATTTCCCCAATCCATACCGCTCTCTCCTTTACAGCACCTTGGCGTCCGCCATCATGGCGATGGCCTTGGCCACGGTCTCCTCGCAGGTCTCCTCTTTGAGCTTCACGCCCGCCTGCCGCTTGGCCGGCTCGTACACCTTCACCACATGGCTGCCGGCGGCGCCGGGGGCCACGCCGCCCAGCGCGGCGGCGTCCAGGGTGGGAATGGGCATCTTGCGGGCGGCCAGCTTGCTCTTGATGGTGGGATAGCGGGGATCATAGGGGGGCTTGTTTACGGTGACCACGCAGGGCAGGGGGGCGTCCACCAGGCGGTAGCCCTCCTCGGTCTCCTGCTTGGCCTGCACGCCGGCGTCGGTCTGCTGGATGTCCACCAGGTCGGTGACCACCCCCACGCCCAGGGCCTCGGCCAGCTGGGGGCCCACCTGGCCGGAGGCCTTGTCGGTGGCCTCCCGGCCGCAGAAGATCAGGTCGAAGGGCTTGCCGGCGTCGGCCTCCAGCTTGCGGATGGCGGCGGCCAGGATCTTACTCTTGCCCAGGGTGTCCGCCCCCTCGAAGGAGGGGCCGGTGATGAGGCAGCCCTGATTGGCCCCCACCGCCAGGCAGGTCTTGACCGCGTCCTTGGCCCCCTCGGGGCCGATGGTGATGGCGGTGATGCTGCCGCCCACCGCCTCCTTCAGGCGGGTGGCCATCTCCAGAGCGTAGGTGTCAAAGGCGTTGACCACGGGGGTGACCCCCTCCAGGTTCACCTCCTGGGTGCCGGGCTTCAGGTGGAGCTCCACCGAGTCGTCGGGCACCTGCTTGAGACATACCAGAATTTCCATGTCGTTACGCTCCCCGCCTTAGAATTTGCCGATGGTGTTGTTGGCCACCACGATGCGCTGCACCTCGTTGGTGCCCTCAAAGATCTGGAAGATCTTGGCGTCCCGCAGCAGCTTCTCCACCGGGTACTCCCGGCTGTAGCCGTAGCCGCCGAACATCTGGATGGCCTCGGAGGCCACCTCCATGGCGATGTCGGAGGCGTAGCACTTGGCGATGGCGGACTCCTTGGAGTAGGGCAGGCCCTGATCCATCAGGGTCAGGGAGTGGGCCACCATCTGGCGGGCGGTCTCGATCTTGATGGCCATGTCGGCCACCTTGAACTGGAGGGCCTGGTTCTTCAGCACGGGCTTGCCGAACTGGATGCGCTCCTTGCCGTAGGCGATGGCCTCCTCCATGGCCCGCTGGGCGATGCCGGTGGCCACGCAGCCCATCCAGGTCCGGGCCTGGTCCAGGGTCTTCATGGCGATGGAGAAGCCCTTGCCCTCCGCGCCGATCAGGTTGGAGGCGGGGATGCGGCAGTCCTCAAACACCACGTCGCAGGTGTTGGAGGTGCGGATGCCCATTTTGTCCTCCTCGTGGCCGGTGGACAGGCCGGGGGTGCCGGCCTCCACAAAGAACATAGACATGCCCTTCACGCCGGCGGACTTGTCGGTCATGGCGGTGACGCAGTAGAAGGAGGCGATGCCGCCGTTGGTGATGAAGCACTTGCGGCCGTTGAGGATGTAGCTGTCGCCGTCCTTCACGGCGGTGGTCTTGCCGGCGCTGGCGTCGGAGCCGGCGCCCGGCTCGGTGAGGCAGAAGGCGCCGAAGCCACCGTCCACGATCAGCTGGCAGGCCCGCTTCTTCAGCTCCTCGCTGCCGGCGATCAGCACCGGCTTGGTGCCCAGGCCGCTGGCGGAGATGGTGGTGGCAAAGCCGGCGTCGGCCTTGGCCATCTCCTCAAACAGGGCGGCCACGTCCACCCGGCTCAGGCCCATGCCGCCGTACTCCTCGGGCACCTCCAGCATGTGCAGCTGCATCTCGATGGCCTTGTCGTAAATCTCCTTGGGCCACTCGCCGGAGCGGTCGTACTCCTTGCACTGCTCCTTGACTTCCTTCTCACAGAACTCCTTGACAGCGCCCAGCAGCTCCTGAGCCTCTTCCGAAATCAGATATGCCATAACGGGTTCCTCCTTCTATGTAAGTCGTCTTTCTATTACAGCTTGTAGCAGACCTTGCCGGGATTGAGCACCAGATTGGGGTCAAAGACCTCCTTGATGCCGCGCATCAGACGCATGTTGACCGGGCCCACCATCTGAGCCAGGTAGTCCAGCTTGCCGTGGCCGATGCCATGCTCGCCGGAGATCAGGCCGCCCAGCTCGGTGGCCTTGGCGTAGGCCTTCTCCATAAAGTCGGCCACCTGCTGTTCAAACGCGGCCAGCTCCATGTCGTTGGAGCAGGTGTAGATGTGCAGGTTGCCATCGCCGGCGTGGCCGAAGCTCTTGACCTCAAAGTCGTAGCCTTCGGAGATCTCCTTGATGTAGGTGACATAGTGGGCGATCTGGTTCACCGGCACCACCACGTCGCACTCGTCCAGCAGCTTGGTGTTGGCCTCAATGGCCTCCAGGAAGGTGGACCGGGCGGCCCAGGCGTCCTTCTTCAGCTGGGGAGTGTCGGCCACCAGCACGTCCAGGGCGCCCGCCTCCAGCACCACCTCGGAGGCCTGCTCGATAATTTCGGTGAGCTGATCCTCGTTCTCGCCGTCAAAGGTGACCAGCAGGTAGGCGTTGACGTCGGTGCCCTCAAAGGTCTGAGGGAAGGTGCTCTTGCCCAGGTAGCTCTCGGACAGGCGGACGATCTCCCGCTCCATGAACTCCAGGGCCTGGGGGTGGAGGTTGGCCATCATCAGCTTGGGCACGGTGGAGATGCAGTCCTCCAGGTTCTCGTAGAGCACCACCAGGCTGATGACCTCCTTGGGGGCGGGGATGAGCTTGAGAGTGAGCTCGGTGATGATGCCCAGGGTGCCCTCGGAGCCGATCATCAGGTTGAGCAGGGAGTAGCCTGAGCTGGTCTTGGACACGCTGGCCCCCAGATGGACGATCTCGCCGGTGGGCAGCACCACCGTCATGGCCCGCACATAGTCCCGGGTGGCGCCGTACTTCACCGCCCGCATGCCGCCGGCGTTGGTGGCCACGTTGCCCCCCAGGGTGGCGAACTTCTCGCCGGGATCGGGGGGATAGAGGAAACCCTGCTTGGCGGCGTCCTCCGCCAGGTCGTTGAGCAGCACGCCCGCCTGGACCCGGACCACCATGTTCTCGGTGTCGTAGGAGAGGATCTTGTTCATCTTGGTGGTGGACAGAACCACGCCGCCGTGGATGGCCACCGCGCCGCCAGTGAGGCCGGTGCCGGCGCCCCGGGGGGTGACGGGCACCCGGTTCTCGTTGCACAGTTTCATGACGGCGGCCACCTCCTCGGTGGTCAGGCACTCCGCCACCACCTCGGGCATGGCCTTGCCGTAGATGGGCATTTCGTCGTGGGAAAAGTCCTCGTTGATGTCCCCGTTCACGCTGATCCGGCCGGGCACGGCGGCCTTCAGGGCCTCAATCAGCTCGGGGGTGACCTTGTTGTACTGGCTCATAAAAACGCTCCCCTTTATTTGATAACATCACATCGGATTTGCCTTTACTTGCGTACGATGACCGAAACCCCGTCGGGAATGACGGTGATGGGGCTGTCTGCCTTACCCAGCAGCCGGTCGGCCAGGGCAATGGCGGCGGGCAGGTCGGCCGCCCAGTGGAGGTGCATGGCCTCCACCATCTCCCGGGGGGCCTGAGTCACCAGGATGACGGGGTGCTGCAGGAGCACCCGGCACAGGATCTGGGCCTCCCACTGGTCGGGGATGGTGCGGTCGCTGGGGGTGGCCAGGAACCGGTCCATGATCTTCCGGTTGTCCGGCTCATGGGCGAAGGTGTCGTAGAAGGACTGGCCGCCGTGGCCGTCGCTGCAGGCGGAGACCATGATGATCACCCCGCCGGGGGCGCAGGTGGCCTCCGCCGCCGTCATGCCCTTCACCGACTGGTACAGGTTCTGGTCCAGGGGGTAGCCCCCGTTGGTGGTGATGACGATGGGAGCGGGAACCGCATCCACGCCGGAGAGCTGGTCTACAAAGGCGCACCCTGCCCGGTGGGCCTGGTCGAAGTGTCCGGCGAAGGCGGCGATCACCCGCTTGTCAGCGTCGATGACCACGTTGCAGATAAAAGCCAGCTTGGCCTGCTGGGCGGCATACAGCATATCCCGGTGAATGGGGTTGCCGTCCAGGATGCCGGTGCGGGCATTGGGACTGTCAATAAAGGCGGAGCAGTGGTTGGCCAGCACGGTCTCCCGGCTGGACACCCCCGGCAGCACGCTCTTGCGGCCGCCGGAGAACCCGGCGAAGAAGTGGGGCTCGATGAAGCCCTCTCCCACCAGCAGGTCGGCCTCCGCCGCCAGCTTGTTGATAAGCAGTTCCCCGCCGGAGGGCAGGGTGCCCAGGTGGACCATGTCCTCTTTTTTACCGCTCTCATGGATGACGAAGCGCAGCCCGGAGTGGCGGTAAAGCGTCTCGCCGTATTTGTCCAGCAGCTCGGCCTCGGTGGTGGGCCGGTGGAAGCCGGTGGCCACCAGTACGGTGATCTCCGCGTCGGGATTTCCCGCCCGGAGTTCCTCCACCAGCTGGGGCAGGATCACCTTGCTGGGTACCGGGCGGGTGTGGTCGCTGCTGAGGATGACCACTTTGTTCTTGCCCGCCGCCAGCTCCCGCAGGCGGGGGGAGCCGATGGGGTTTTCCAGGGCCTGACGCACCAGCTCCGGCTGGTCCGCCTTGGCCTGATAGCTGTGGGCCCTGGACTGGAGCACCCCGGCCAGGCGGCCGTCGGGGATGTCCGCCGTGATGTGCCCCCGGCCAAAGGGCAGTTTGAGTTGCGCCATATGCCGTTCCTCCTTCCGGTGTGCCGGTCACAGAACCAGGGCCGCCAGCGGGTGGGCCAGCAGCGCGATGAGACCGAACACCACTACAAACAGGATATAATATCCGATGGATTTCCGCAAGATGGTACTCTCCTGCCCCACCGTATCGGTGGCGGCGGAGGCGATGGAGATGCTCTGGGGGGAGATGATCTTGCCCGCCGTGGCGCCGATGGTGTTGGCGGCCACCAGCCAGACGGCGTCCATCCCCAGGGCGGAGGCGGTCTCCGCCTGCAGGCCGCTGAATAGCACCGAGGCGGAGGTGGCGCTGCCGGTGACGAAGGTGCCGATGGAGCCGATGAGGGGGGCCACAATGGGGTAGGCCGACCCGGTGACCGCCACCAGGAAGGCGGCGATGTCACTGGTCATGCCGCAGTAGCCCATGATCTTGGCCGCCGCCAGGATGGACACCAGGGTGATGATGGTCTTGGACATCTGCTTCAGGGTGGCCCACAGCACCTGGCCCATCACCTTCAGGCTGGCCTTCTGCAGGGCGCCGCCCACAAAGGCGGCGATAAAGATCAGTACGCCGGGGGTATTGACCCAGGAGAAGGTATAGGGGCTGGCCCCCTGGCCGGAGTAGATCACCACGTCGCTTTTGACGGCCGCCAGCAGGTTATGGATGGGGGGTACCAGGCTGGAGGTGGCCAGCAGCAGCACGAAGATCAGGATGAAGGGGGACCAGGCCAGCGCCCCGTCCCTGACGGTGAGGCCGGTCTGCTCCTGGGTCCTGGGCAGGGCGTATTGGGCGGGGGGTTCCCCCTTGAGCAGCTTGGAGAGAAGAATGGTTACCACCATGCACACTACCGAGCCGGTGACCGCCGGCAGCTCCGCCCCCACATACTTGGCGGTGAGAAACTCGGGGATCACGAAGGCCACTCCGGAGCCCAGGGCCACCGGCCAGACCCTCTTCAGGGCCCGGACCCCGCCGCCGGTCATCATCACCATCAGCAGGGGGGTGAGCACCACCATCAGGGCCAGCTGGAGCACCACCACCACCGCGGTGGGGCCGGCCTCCAGTCCCGCCACCGAGGCGGCGGTGATGGTGGGGATGCCGATGGAGCCGAAGGCGGTGGGGGTGGCGTTGGCCACCAGACATACCAGAGCGGAGAAGATGGGGTCGAAGCCCAGGCCGCACAGGATGCCTGCCGGAATGGCCACCGCGGTGCCGAAGCCCGCCATGCCCTCCATAAAGCCCCCAAAGCCCCAGGCGATCAGGAGCACCAGCACCCGTTTGTCCCGGGTCACCGCGGTGAGCATCCCCTTGATGCGCTCCATGGCCCCGGTGCGCACCGTCAGATTATAGGTGAACACCGCTGCCACGATCACCAGCGAGATGGGCCACAGGGCCATGACGGCTCCCTCCAGGCCGCCGGTCAAAACCTCCGTCCCCGGACTCTTCCAGTAGAACAGGGCCAGCAGCACGGTAAGCGCCAGCGCCAGGGGGCAGACCTGATAGGCGGGGCGTTTCCAGACGCTGAGGGCCACAGCCAGCCAGAGGATGGGAAGCAGAGCAAGCACAAACCGCACAAACACAGCCAGACACTCCCTTACACCGTCATTCTTATGGTAGAACCAAAAGAAAATCTATACGCACCCGTTTGCTTTTTTCAAAAGCAATATTAGGCGCATGACGGCAAAATGTCAAGGGAATATCCGGCTTTAATTGGCATTTAAGCTAAATTTGTATGGGTGCATAAGTTTCCTAGTGTCATTTTTGTGCAATTTTGGACCTACCAATTTTTCGAATTGGCACTACTTTTACAACTTGTTGACTGATGTGGTATAATGGTTACAATCTGACAAGTCCACAGATATCGTTTGGAAAGGGAGGCTGAGCATATGGTGGAACAGCAGAAATCCTACGAGCACGTACTGACCTATTTGGGGGACGCCCTCCGGGATGGCAAGCTCACCCTGGGCCAGTCCCTGCCCCCCGAGCGGGAGCTGGCCGAGCAGCTGGGCATCAGCCGCAATTCCGTGCGGGAGGCCGTCCGCCTGCTGGAGCACATGGGCTTTCTGGTGAGCAGCCAGGGGGCGGGCAATTTCATCAGCTGCAACATCCAGCGCAATTTGCAGGATTCCTTTGACATGCTCATTCTGCTCCAGCAGATCGACTACCACCAGCTGGCCGAGCTGCGGTCGGGGCTGGAGCTGCAGGCGGCGCTGCTGGCGGTGGACCGGATCACCGACAGCCAGGTGGACCGGCTGGACAGCCTGGTGCGGCAGATGACCGCCTGCCCGCCGGAGATGGGGGCCCAGCTGGACAAGCAGCTCCACGACGAGATTGCCGCCATTTCGGGCAATCAGCTCATCATTCAGATTCTCCGGGCCCTGTCCTCCACCATCGACCGGTTCATCAGCGACATGCGCCGCCGGATCCTCCAGAATCCCCGCACCGGCAATCAGCTCCAGTACGCCCACGAGCAGATGGTGGACGCCCTGCGCCGCCGGGACAAGACCCACCTGATGCTGGCGGTGAACCACCATTTCAATGTGGTCAACAGCAACATGACGGCGGAAGAATAAACGGCAGAAAAAAACACCATCGCCTGAGGTGCCTTTTGACAAGGGAGACGTTGCAGGCGCCTGAAACCCGGAGAAAACGGGCGTAAAAGAACATAGGGCAGCAAGTACAAAAGGATCAGGGCTTGTTTAGCGGAGAATTCTACGCAGACGAGTCCAACCGAAAATTGGTAAAGGGTCATAGCTTCATCCCTGTGAGTGCATTTTGACACCAAAATGCTATGCTTGCGCGGACAGCGGCGCACTGCGCCGCTGTCTACCGTGTGGGGGCGGTGCTGCGCTTTTTCAAGGGCTGCGGTTTCTTTTTATGTGCGGTTTTTGGATCTTCTTTGGGGCTGCGGCGCTCATGTGGGGCAGCAGCCTGCGTTTCAAGAGGCGATCCCGCTTTTTCAGACGGCGGTGAAGGGGGGTCGCCCTCCGACTGCTCCGGCAGGTCCCCGTCCTCCAGAAGGGAGAGAAGGTCATCCGCCACCTCTTGGGGCGTGCGCTCCGGGACCTCCACGGTGTAGCCTGGGAGCAAAACACCGTTGACGCAAAACCGGCCCTTTTGATCCTGTGGGATAGGTGGGGAAATTTCCGTGAACAGGTGGGCGTAGGCTTTGATCCGGCCTTGCAGGTATCGCTCCATTTCCTCCTTAGTGGCAAACACTTTGTCGCTCTGCCCAGCGATCTTCCAGCCGGGGCCGGTGTAGTCGGGAGTAGGATGCTGGAGCGTATTATAATGAATATCCCAGGATAAAGCGCAGTTGATAAGAGTTCCATCCGGCTTCTTATGCTCGGACACGCGATACGACATTTTATACACCATGTTGCTCAATACGTGCCAGCCGAATTGATTGACTTTCCACTGGTTGGACGTGTGCTCCACCGGCAGGGCCCGCAAATACTCTCTTGCCTTACGGAGCGCCGCCGTCTCCGCCGCCTGTTTCTTCCATTCGGTCTCGATCTCAGAACATTTGGAGAAAATGGTTTTTTCCTTTGCCACGCTGGCCTCCTCCATGGCAGCTAATTCCTCCCGCGGCAGTTGGATCAGTTCCGCGACACGGTCCGCGTTTTTATCCGAATAGTAATGGGCGGACATTTCGATCTCCCAGCCAGGGGTGATATGCGTGTATGCCATACCCGCCCTCCTATCGCACCAGTGCAGGCCGTTTTTTCAACGGCCCCTTCTTCTTGGCAGCAGGGGCGGGCTTGGCAGGCGGCGGTTTCTGCTTTCGCTCCGATGGCGGAGGCCCTGCGGCCAGTTCCGGCGGCGCTTGTACCGGCGTCTCCGGCTGAACCCCACCTCCGCTGGGTACGGCCTGCTCCGGTGGGGGCGAAACCTCCATATCCGCCTCATCCAGACAGTCCAGAAGGTCGCTGACCGTGACTTCCTCCCTGGCCGGGGGAGTGCGCAGGACGGAGTAGCCTTGCAACAGTTGGCCGTTGACGCAGAACAACGCCTTTGCCTCTATGGGAATCGGGGGAGAAATACTCTCAAAATATTCCGCATACTGGTCAAATTTGCTCTGGATATACTTCTGTGCCCCTGCCAGGGTCTTATACTTTTTCGCACCCTCATACACGATCCGCTTTTTGGGCCCCCGGTCATAGTAGGAGTGGTATTTTACCTGAGCGAGGCCGGGGGCGGTGTATTGCAGTTCCCAGGACAACTTCCACTCATCCCTAAACTTGATGATGCTGAAAGTCATTTTGTAGACCAGGTTGCTGATCTCCCAGGAGCCATCTTTGCGCTGTTTCCACTCGTTGCCGGTGTGCTCCACCACAGGGGTTTTCAGGTATTCAATAGCCTTGGTCAGCAGAAGGGTCTGTGCCCCGTGTGCGTCCCAGGCTTTGGCCGCTGCTTGCACTTCCGTAAAAATCTTCTTTTCCGCCGCCTTGCTCTCTTTCAACTGCTGTTCCAGTTCCTTGATGGGGGTATTCAGAAAGGGCTTGAAGTTGGCATTTTCGCCTAAGTATCGCATTTGCCGGCGGACAAAGAAGTCAGTGCCCTCTTGCAGGTCCCCCGTATAACTGCCGACTTCATAAAAGGATTTCTTTGCCATTTCCTCGATTCACCTCCAATCTGGCCGAGCTGCCCTGTCCCGGTGTATTGCGGCCTTCTTCATGGCAAATCTATCGGTTGAGTACCGGGCTGTGCCGTCTTTTGGCGGCGCTCCAGGGCCGGGAGAGCTGGTAGTCGGGGGATAATTGCTTTGCCTCAAACTCCGCCACCGTCAGTTGACCGATGCCCTGCTCCTTAAAATTGCCGGGGGATAAGTCCAGATACCCCTTCTCCGGCAGGTGGATGGGGCTGGCGGTGAGCACTGTCCCGAAATGCTCCACCAGGACACGCCGTGCCAACAGGCAGGGCTGGCTCCAGTCCTCCGCATCCGTCTGCATATCATAGGCGTACATCCCCTTGGGAACAGTGGCGCGGTCTACGCGCAGTGTGGTGAACAGAGCGGGGATGCCTAAAATCTCCACTTCTTCAAACCGGGCTGTGCCCGCATTGACAGAATCCATAAACGATCCTCCTATCTTTCCTCGATTTGCTGAGGCTTTTTGATTTTGGGCCGAAAGCGGGGGACAAGGGGCAGGTCCACGGCGATCCGATGCCGTTCGGCCAACTGTGCCGGGGTGACGCGAACCTTGCAGGTATAGACGCCGATCCCGATGCACTGCGTCAGCCGCCGGTCAAACGGGATGTGATTTTGCTCCTCCCACTGTCCCACCGCCTGGGCCTGCTCCCTCATGGTCTCGCGCACATCCGGGTTGTCCCGTGACGGCTGCAATTCATACTGGATCAACTGGTCCGGGGTCAGAGGGGCGCGATAGGTCACTTCCCCCCAGGCCCGGTATGCGCCGTGCTCCACGCTGATCCGGTCATCGTAGTTGAGAAACCCCACCAGAGGATTGTCCGGCTCCTTGGGATAAGTCCCAAGGTCCACGGGCCGCTGGGTGGAGTAGTAGCGATATAACTCCTGCTGTTTCATAGGCGCCGCCTTTCATCGTTCAGGGGTAAGACGGACCTTTGGGCGCTGCGGCCGTCTGGCCTGTTCCTGTTTCAGACGGCGGATTTTGACCTTCACCGACTGCCGGGGGCTCTCGCCTCCCTCTGCCTGCCGTGGGGCCTGTGTAGCCCCGCCCGGCGACGCCTCCCGGCTGGCTGGGACAGGGTGTGCCGCTCTCTGCTCCGTCTGATCTGTGTGCTCTTCCTGTGGAACGGCCCCATTCGCCGCCCGGCGCAGGCTGAAAACGGTCTTTGCCGCCTTATCTTCAAACGGTGCCCGCTGGCTCTCCGGCAGGACGGCGGCCTGCCCCTGCAACTGCTGTTCCAGTTCGGAAATATCGCAGTGACGCTGGAAATATTGCAAGGTGCCTTGGGACAGATCCTCCAGGCTCTCCCGGACAAAGGGAGTAAATTCCTCTTCCAACTGGAGGCGGTATGCCTCCGGGGCCTGCTGGAACAGGGCCGAGACACGGTTCGGGTCGGCGCGGTAGGTCTCTAAATGCCGCTCCATCTGTTCCAGCAGACTGCCGCCCGCCCCGATGTGGAGGGGGAGGCAGTAGCAGTCTGTCCGGCCATCCCGGATATAGTCGATCCGCACCTTGACTGGCTGGGCGGGCAATTCCTCCTCCCGGTAGGCGGCGTCCATCTCCGCCACATACACATTCGCCAGGGACAAGGGCATTTGCTTTCCAATGGGGAAATTCCTGTCAATGATCCCTGTTACGGTGACGATGGGCTCCGCGCCTTCCTCCATGGTGGAGAGAGGGGCGTCCGGCCCGCCCTCTAAAAACGGCGGTTTCATTAGTTCGTCCACGGCGGCGGAAATATCCTGGGTGAAGGTCCGCCATTTGTCCGCCACCGCCCGGACCGTACACACGCCGCGCTTGAAAAAGCCGGTCACGATATGGGCGCTCTCACCCAAAAGGTCTTTCATATCGCGCCGTAAGTTGCCGGTGATCTCTCTCATCCGGCTGTTAGCCTCCATTCTTGCTCACTCCTTTTTCAAATTTTTTTCACGTTTGGCCGGGAAATTGTCGAAACGCGTCTCAAATCGAGACGAATTAACGGAGAACCTCTTATCTGGCGGGGGCGTCCTGCCGCCTGCGCCTGGCTGTGCGGCCAGCCTTTCGCTGACGGTGGGAAGGTGCCTTTTGAAGTTCCTTTTCCGGCCCCTCGATGCCGGCGATCAGTTCGGCGGCAAGGGCATGGATGCGCCCGATGGACGCCTTCAGTACCTCCAGATCTTTGCCCCGGCTCCAGTCCGCAACATAGGCGAAGGAGTAGTCTGCCGTGTCGATGCCGAAGTGCTGGCAGACCACATAGGCCACGCTCTCCGCCTCCACCTCGCGGGTGCTCCGGTCCGGCCTGGTTTCTTCCAGTATATCCAGCGGGGAATGTAATTTGGCGTGGGCGACCTCATGCACCAGCGTCTTGATGGTCTGTACCTGGCTCATGCCGGGCTGAATCACGATCCTCTGTTCCACATAACTGCAATACCCCTTCGCCGCGCCGGGAAACGCCTCAAATACCACTGGCAGAGGGGACAAGGCGACCAGCGCCGAAACAATGCGTTCGTATTGCCGTGTCGCCCATGACGATTCTTTTGCATTGGAACAGCAACGGTTTCTGCTCCAGCTCTACGCAAAGCAGGCGGGATATACCATCATCGGCACTGCGGACGAATACGGCAGCGGGCTCACATTAGAACGCCCGGCGCTCCAAAAAGTGACCGAGGCCGTTGTCGCTGGCAGGGTGGATGTGGTGTTAGTCCATAGCCTGACCCGGATAGGCCGGGAGTGGGGGATGACCCAAAGCTACATTGACCTGCTCACCCGGCACAAGGTAAAGCTCCTGTGCATCCGGGATCGGCTGCTGTTCGATGAAAACGGCGCTGCCCCAATTTTGACAATAAAAAATGCGGAGTGCCCTTTGTAGGATACTCAGATCCTATAAGGACACTCCGCATGGTCCGAGTGGCGGGATTTGAACCCACGGCCTCTTGGACCCGAACCAAGCGCGATACCAAGCTTCGCCACACCCGGATGAACTTTTGTGCTGTTTCCTGCCTTACTTTTCCAGCACAGCAAAGAATCAGCACGTATTATTATAATGATACCCCCACCTTTTGTCAAGGGAGAAATAGGCGCCTTTGCGCCCTGAAAAGAAAAATCAACAGTGGCAGAAGGAAACACAGATAAATAAGATGAGGGGAAATTCTTGATTTTATTCGCACCAAGCGCTATACTTCATTCCGGGTGATTTTATGCGCTATCTGCTTGCACAAGAACTGGCTGAAAAATGGGGTGTTTCAAAGCGGCGCATCCAGATTTTATGCGCCCAGGGCCGTGTGCCCGGTGCCGAACTGACAGACCATGTCTGGAGGATTCCCGAGAACGCTGAGAAGCCGGCGGATGCAAGGGTCAGCCATGAGGAAGGCGCGCGCAGGACGCTGTCCGTCCAGCAGGTCCGCGGAAGCATCAAGAAGCTGTCCCGCAGCCTGTATCAGGGGCTCCTGGACCAGGGTCTGGGTGCGCTCCAGGCGAAGGAGGCGGCCATCCTTCTGCTCTCTGCAAAGCTTCTCTCCCTGCGGCTGCATGGGCTGGAAGAGGAGGAAATATCGGAGGTGGCCCAGAGGATCCGGCGCTATTTTGGATTTGCGGACGTGCTCTCCGGGGTTGACCAGTCCCAGTTGCCTCTTATTGACAAGCATTTGATGCGTGTCGTCCCCTTTTCTGACGATGTCCTCTCCTGGTCGTACCAGTATCTCAACAAGGAGGACAAGGACAGTGATCTGGCGGCCACGCAGTTTTTTACGGAGAAATATATGGTCTCGGCCATTGTAGAGCGCCTGCCTCTCTCCGATCCCGACGGCTCTGTGGTGGACCCGGCCTGCGGCAGCGGGAATTTCCTGCTGCACGTGCTGGAGCGGCTATGCCGGGAGGGAGAAGCGCCGTCGGACGAGGCTGAGTTCTGCCGGCGGCTGGACCGGCTGTACGGCTATGAACTGGACCAGGATCTGGCTGTGGTGGCCAGCATCAATCTGCGGCTGAAGACACTCCAGCTGATGGAGGAGGCGGGGCTGAGGCCCAGCCTGGAGACCTTTTTCGACTGTGTGCCCCGCATATACGCCTCCGTTGGGGACGGAAAACGGGGGGCCCTGGATCCGGACCCCGCCCAGCATCCGGTCCGCAGGGTGGGTACCGATACCGTGACCACGCTGGATCAGGTGATTTGCGGCAAGAAATATGTGATCACCAACCCGCCCTTTCAGACGGTGAAAGGGATGCCGGAGGACCAGAAGCGGTTTTTGAAGCAGGCATACCCCATGGCCAAATGCGACATGTGCAGCGCCTTTCTTCAGCGGTGTATCGAGGACACCGCCCCGGACGGCTTCTGCGGCCTGGTGACCCAGACCAGCTGGATGTACCTTGACAGCTTTGAGGAGCTGCGGGGCTGGCTGTTGGACAGAAGCACCATTACGTGTATCGTCGAGCTGGGCGCCGACGCCTTCCTGGACCTGTCCGGGGAAAAGGCCAATGTGGCGCTGGTGGTATGCAGGCGGAGGCCGCCCCAGCCGGATGACCGGATGGAGATTTGGGGGCTGTCGGCATACCGGCGGGAGGAGTGTGTGGAGCTGCTGGAGATGGCGTCCGACCACCGGCCCTATGTGTCCTCCATCCCTCAGGCACAGATCCGCTCCGCCCCCAAGCACCGCTTTTCCATGTCCGACGCCAGCGGCCTCCAGCGCATCCTGGACCGCTGGGGCAGTTACCGCACCTATGCGGTCCCCATGCAGGGCACCTCCACCGGAGACGCTAAAAAGCTGGTGGACTACTATTGGAGGCACCTGGGGCAGCGGGAGTGGGTCCCCGTTAGTAAAGGCGGCGGCTACGCCCGCTGGCAAGGACTGAACCAATACTGCGTCAAGTGGGGCGAAGACGGCGAGTATATCAGGCAGACGCCGGGCTCAGCCCTCCGGAACACCTCTTATTTTGGGCAGACCCAGATGGTGTTCAGTGATACGGGCACGGCGGGACTCAACATCCGCATCCTGCGGAAGGGACAGATCTTCATCGCCTCCGGCCCGGGTATCCGAGTTAACGAGGGACTGCCCATGGCCCACCTGGCCTTTTTGAACACAAAGCTGGCCACCTATTTCATCCGCCTGCTCTCCCCGAAGCTGACGGTATCTGCCGGCTACATCGGGCAGCTCCCAGTGGACCGGGATATCCTCTATTCGGAGGACCTGGACCGGTGGGGCAACCGGTGCGTGAGCCTGAAGGCGGAGCGGCTCTCCCGGCACCCCTGCAACCTGGAGTTTGTCCCCGTACGGCTGTCCGGCACTGCCGGGTCCATCCGGGCGGAGGCGCTGGAATGGCTGCGGCAGGACCTTGCCAGCCAGCGGGAGCAGCTGCTGCTGGAGCGGGAGATGGACCGGTTCCTTGCCAAGCATATGGGCCTTTCGGCGGATGACATGGCCGCTGTGGAAAAAAGCGTGGGTCCTGATCTCTTTTCTCTGCCGGAAGCACCTGCCGGTGGAATCAGGCCGGAGGAGCTGGATCGGAAGGCGGCAGCTCTGCTGACGGAAAGCTGCGGACTGAGCAGGACCAGGCCTTCCAAGAATGTGCGGGGCTGCGACAGCCTGCTGGAATATCTGGCCCTGGAGACGGGGGGCAGTTGTGAAACGCTCTGTGACAGGTTTCTGTCGGAGCCTGAGGCCTTCCCAAGGGTGCAGAAACGATATCAGGACGCCTTCCTGCACGCACTGGTCATTTCCGTTCTGGGCTTCCGTACCGACGCCCCATTGCCCCGGCTGGATCTTTCGTTGGAAGATTTCAGGGCGCTGCTTGTGCGGGAGTATCCCGGACTGCGGGACGACCGGGATCAGGTCTGCCGCTGGGTGGAACAGGAGTTTTCCGCCTTCCATGAGAAGGCCTTCCGGGGCGCACCGGTGTTCCGCTTTGAGAAGGACAGTCAGACCATAACCACAATTGAAGGATGAGATGATCTTGCTGCAAGCGATCCAGGCCTATGTAACAAACCATCTGCCCGCCCTGCTGAAGGATGATTTTTCCGATGTGGGCCAGGTGAAGATCTATAAACACTATCTGGAGGCCATCGTGTTCTCCTGCCTGAATGCCCAGGGCCTGTTCCAGCCCGGGGAGATCCCGGACCCCGGGACAGCGCTGGAGCGGATGGCGGGGCTGGGGCTCCTGTCCCGGGATATCTGCCGGTTCTTTGGTAAGCATGCCGGGCTGCTGTCCGGCGAGATCCCGTGGAGAAGGGAGGCAGCTGTCCCCTCTGTGGCCGTGCTGTATGAGACGCTGCTGCAGCAGGATTTTCAGGTGACAGAGACGGGGGCGTGCTATCAGACGGGAAAGGCCATCCGGGACACGGCGGGGGCCTACTACACGCCGCCCCAGCTGGCTCGGGCGCTGGTGGAGGACCTCTATTGGAATGAGTGCCGGCAGGAGACCCCGGTCACAGAGCGGTCCTATGTGGATTTTTCCTGTGGATGCGGAGAGTTTTATCAGGCCATGCTCCAGGTGCTGTGCGGGGAGGGAGGAGCCGACCCGGTGGAGCTCTGCCTGCGGTTCCACGGCGCGGATATCGACCCCATCGCCCTGCAGATCGCCGTGTGCGGGCTGCTGCCCATGGTGCCCAGGGACCGCTGGGGCGAGGTGGCGTGCCACTTCCACCTGGGAAATCCCCTGATCTGCACGGAGGGGGAGGGCGCCTATGAGGAGAAGGTGCGGCTGTTTGCCCAGGGGCGGTATTACGCGGCGGCCATGGGATTCCGGCGGGACGGGCCGCTGCTGGGGAAACGATTCGACGTAGTGGTGGGGAACCCTCCCTGGGAAAAGATCCGCTTTGAGGAGCGGAAGTTTTTCAAACTGCTGTGTCCTGAAATTTCCGCCATCTCCCAGAAGGGGGAGCGGGAAGCGCGGATTCGGGCGCTGAAAGAGGAACGACCCGGACTGTGGCGATGCTATTCCGCTATTCTGGCGGACTACAAGGCCTACTCCGGGCTGGCCCAGGCACATCCCATGCTGAAGGAGTCGCTGCGGGGTGAGCTCAACACCTACGCTCTGTTTACCGAGCTGGCCCTGCACGCTCTGGCGCCGGACGGAGTTCTCTCTCTGATCGTGAAAAGTTCGCTGGTCACCATGCCGACCTACCGGGACCTGTTCCGGTCCATAGCCGGGCCGGGCCACCTGTACGCACTGGCGCTGTTTGACAATACCAAACGCATCTTCTCCATTGATGCCCGGGAAAAATTCTGTATCCTGACGGCGGGAACCAGATGCCGGGGCCAGATCCAGCTGGCGGCGGGGCTGACCGACAGCGGTGAGCTGCGCACCTGCCCCAGAGCGTCCCTGGACTATGGGGCACTGGAACAGATCAATCCCGCCTCTGCCATGGTGCCCAACGTGTCTTCCACCCAGGCACTGGAGCTCCTGAGCCAGATCCACAGGGACCATCCGGTCTTTGAAGAGGTCTATCCGGCGTGCCATTTCGGGCGGATTGTACACCTGACCGGCCACGCCTCCCACATCAGAAAGACGCCGGAGAAGGGCTGGCTGCCCATCTATGAGGGGAAATTCCTCTACCAGTATGACGCCCGCTATTCCACCTTTGGGGACATGACCGACGCCCAGAAGTACAGCGCCAAGGCATCTGCCCGCACGCAGCCTCAGAGCGACGGTCTCAAGCCGGAGCCGGTCAGCCGTTATTTTATCGACGGGGCCTTTTGGGACAGGCTGCGGGCCAATTATCCGGAGCCCTACGCATTGTGCTGGCGCAGCCTCACTTCGCCCACCAATCACCGTACCATGGTGGCCATGATCCTGCCTACGCTGCCCACCTGCCAGTCCGTCCAGCTGCTGCAGATCTCCGATAAAAGGACGCTGCTGTATCTGCTGGGGCTCTTCAATTCCACCAGCTTTGACGCCTTTGTCCGGCTCAAAATGCCGGGGATCGACCTGACCCAGAGCGTGATCCGACAGATCCCGGTCCCCAGACCCGACGTGCTGGAGCAAACGGTATCCTTCCGGGGACAAGTCGGGACCATAGAGGAGCATATCCTGGGGCGGGTGGCAGCGCTTCTTTCCGCGGAGCCCTGGACCCGCGCCCTTGCGGAGCCCTTTCTCCGCCCGGAATGTTCCTATGAGGACACCAGGGGAGAACTGGACCAGCTGTTTGTTCTGGCCTATCAGCTGGACAAGAGACAGCGGGAGCTGCTGGAGCAGTGCTCCGGCATGACCCTTTGAGATAAAAAACAGGGGAGTGGTCCTTACCTCAGGTAAGGGCCACTCCCCATATAATTAGGTAGAGGTACAGAGAAGCTCGATGGCGTGGGCTAGCCTGCCGGCCTGCGTGGGCGTGAGCCGGATCCGGATCAGGCCCTGTCCCTTTGGGACCGGGTTCTTCTCCTTGCGCACCTTCAGTTCCTCATCCGGGACCTGGACATCCGTTACTTTCTGTTTGTTGATCGTATCGTTGAGCTTGGTGTCCGGTCCCAGCGCGATGCCCAGATGGAGCTCCTCCTCCAGCATCACGCCATGGTTGGGGTCGGGCCGCTCCATCTCCGCATAAAGCTGGCAGCTGGCGGAAAAGACGCTGGCGCCGGCGATCCACATCCCGGCGTTGACCAGGGGGACCTGATAGGTCTTTGTGGGAATCAGAGGGAGGGCCTTGGGGCCGCTCTGGTTCCGCTCCGGGTGGACCTGTGCCTCCTGAGCCGCAGACTTGCCTTCCGCCGCCTGCTCCAGTGCCTGGCTGAGCGGAAGAGCCGCGCTGCGGGCGGCATACAGGTCGATCCGGTTCTTGGCCGCACCCTGGAGATTGGGCTTGAACTTAAAGGTGTCCCTGCACTCCAGCACGATGCAGGGGTCGTTGTCCGAGGGCGGCGTCACCGTCAGGAAGGGAGCGTGGCCCTGGTCTTGATAATGCGTGTACAAAAAGAGCTTGGGCGAGCGGGTGGCGGTCTGAGCCACATGCAGTTCAAAAGACGATGTTTGCGACATAGGGATCCCTCCATTCAGGCTGCTGATGCTTCTATTATACCTGTGAGGCCTGCCTGCGCGCAATAAAAAAGAAAGACATCTGCAAAAGCAGATGTCTTTCTTTTGGTACGGCTGAAGGGATTCGAACCCCCGACCTTTTGGTTCGTAGCCAAACACTCTATCCAACTGAGCTACAGCCGCGTGTCAACTCTCTCGCTGACAGCTTAGTTATGATAGCACAGATAGAAACAGAATGCAAGCATTATTTTAAAAAAACTTGAAAAATTTTGCCGAAGGCTCAGCGGGCGGTTTTTTCCTCCGCTATGATGCGCTCCAGACAGCCCATCAGGTCGTTCATGGTCTCCAGTCTGATGTTCATTTGCAGGATGTGTTCTTTCAAATCAGCGGGCATGGAATCGAATTGGGGACGGATCGCGGGATTGACATAAGACAAATTACTCACCTCATATGCAGTATTGCCGAAATAAATGGTTTCTATTCCTGTTTCCGGCATCAAAAAACGCGCCCCTGAGGTCAGGCAGCGCGGAACTTTTGTCTGTCCCTCCCGCAGAGAGCTGTTGCCGCTCTGCGGGAGGACAGTGGGCTGTGCACTTGGAAAGAGAAGAGAGAGGAGGAGTCTCATGTCTTTGGTATCCTTACGGTCTCTATCATATCAGATTCCTCCCGGAAGTGATGAACCGTTTCCGAACTTACTGTGAACGATTTATGAACGCTGAAATCGACACCGTTAGATCAAGGTGATGAAATCGGCGCTGGCCCAGCCCACCAGGCCATCGAAGCGGACCACATACCAGTCCTCCCACTGGTTCAGGACGGTGAGCTTGGCGCCGTCGTAGGCCTTGGCCAGCACGGGCGCGGAGCGGGAGGGGGTGTCCCGGATGTTGAGATAGCCCCAGGATACGTCCACTACCGCCGGGCGGGGCGCCTGAGGCTCCAGGAAGGGCAGGCCGAAGTACTCCGTCAGGGAGAGGACGATGTTGCGGGCGATGGCATCCAGGTTGCCGGTCACCCAGGCGGCGTCGTCCGGGTTATCGTGGTAGCCCAGCTCCAGGAAGACGGAGGGGGCTCGCACCCGGCGCACCTCACCGATGGTGTTGGTGGATTGGGCACGCACCAGGTTGGGCAGCGGGTAGATGGTCTTGAGGCCGTTGGCGATCAGGTCGGCGGCCTTCTGGCCCTCCGCGGAGCCGGGGTAGTAGAACACCAGGATGCCCCGGACCTGGCCGTATTTCCCCTCCGGCGCCGCGTTGGAGTGGAGCGCCAGGTGGAGGTCATAATTTCCGGCGTTGGAGGCCCGTATGGAGGAGACGGCAGTCATTTCGGGGGTGTTGCGGGAGAACCGGATACCGGCGGCGGTGAGATAGGGTTCCATGGCGTCGGCCAGCCGGTTCATCCACTCCTCTTCCGTACCGCCGGTGACGTAGAGGTTATTTTCCTGAGTGGATGGAGACAGGTAGATGATGGGCATAAGAAAACCCTCCTTTCCGCCTATCCTATGCGGGGAAAGGAGGGGGTGAGACTGTAAAATGGCTATGCGGTGGTCTGACTGCCCAGACGGCGGCGGATGTACGCCGGAATCTCTTCTATTGGGATGGAGAGCGCAGCAGAGAGCTCTCCGTAGAGCAGGTCCTCCGCCCGCTTGCGGAAATGTTCCTCCACCTTGCCGGGACGCCTGCCCTGCTTGCGGGCGGCGCTGTCCTTCTGGTGGATGGTTTTGAGCAGCCGGACCAGATCCAGACAGCTGTTGCTGCGGAAAGCCTCCTGATAGCGGCGGGAGAGAAGCTGGACGTTGCCGGTCTCAGGAAGGTCTGCCTGAATGGCAGGCAGCTGCCCGATCAGATGCTCGGCCTCATCTGCGGTAAGCACAGGACGCATGGATACCTTGCAGTCCACAGGGGCGTAGATGACCTCCGTTCCGTGGAGAGGCTGCAAGGTGTAATAAAGACGCCGATTGTCCGGCATACCGGCTGGTTCGCCCAGGGCGGTGACCTGACAGACGCCGCTGCCGCCGTAGACCACCAGATCTCCGATCTGATACATGAGATCCCTCCTTTGTTGATATTTTAACACTTTTAAGGAGGAAATTCCAGGAGAAATGCGGGTTATGTAAGGATATTTGTATATTTTGCATTAATATAGGCGGGGCGGGATTTGTGCACAACGCGCAGGGAAAGCGTGGTTCCCTCAGAAAAAGCGGCCCCAGTGCGCCTTGGCGCACCGGGGCCGGGAAAGACAGCTGTATTTAGTCCACCTTGGGACCGGCGGCCACCAGGGCCTTGCCGGCGTCGTTGCTGGTGTACTTGGCAAAGTTCTTGATGAAGCGGGCGGCCAGATCCTTGGCCTTGGTGTCCCACTCAGAGGGATCGGCGTAAGTATTGCGGGGATCCAGAATGTTGGTGTCTACACCGGGCAGGGCGGTGGGTACCTCGAAATTGAAGTAGGGGATGGTCTTGGTCTCCGCCTTCCCGATGGAGCCGTCCAGGATAGCGTCGATGATGCCGCGGGTATCCTTGATGGAGATCCGCTTGCCGGTGCCGTTCCAGCCGGTGTTCACCAGGTAAGCCTTGGCGCCGCTCTTCTGCATCTTCTTCACCAGCTCCTCACCGTACTTGGTGGGATGGAGCTCCAGGAAGGCCTGGCCGAAGCAGGCGGAGAAGGTGGGAGTGGGCTCGGTGATGCCCCGCTCGGTGCCGGCCAGCTTGGAGGTGAAGCCGGACAGGAAGTAATACTCGGTCTGCTCCGGGGTCAGGATGGACACGGGAGGCAGCACGCCGAAGGCGTCGGCGGACAGGAAGATCACGTTCTTGGCGTCGGGGCCGGCGGACACGGGGCGGACGATCTTCTCAATGTGGTCGATGGGGTAGGATACACGGGTGTTCTCGGTGACGGAGTCGTCGTTGAAGTTGCAGTGGCCGTTTTCGTCCACAGTGACGTTCTCCAGCAGAGCGTTGCGCTTGATGGCGTTGTAGATGTCGGGCTCGGACTCCTTATCCAGGTTGATGACCTTGGCGTAGCAGCCGCCCTCGAAGTTGAACACGCCGTTGTCGTCCCAGCCGTGCTCGTCGTCGCCGATGAGCAGACGCTTGGGATCGGTGGACAGGGTGGTCTTGCCGGTGCCGGACAGGCCGAAGAACAGGGCGGTGTTCTGGCCGTTCATGTCGGTGTTGGCGGAGCAGTGCATGGAGGCCATGCCCTTCAGGGGCAGGAAGTAGTTCATCATGGAGAACATGCCCTTCTTCATCTCGCCGCCGTACCAGGTGTTCAGGATGACCTGCTCACGGGAGGTGAGGTTGAAGATCACGGCGGTCTCGGAGTTGAGGCCCAGCTCCTTATAGTTGGTCACCTTGGTCTTGGAGGCGTTGTAGCAGACGAAGTCGGGCTTGAAGTTCTCCAGCTCCTCAGCGGTGGGCTCAATGAACATGTTCTTCACAAAGTGAGCCTGCCAGGCCACCTCCATGATGAAGCGGATGGCCATGCGGGTGTCGGCATTGGTGCCGCAGAACACGTCCATGACGTACAGCTTCTTGTTGGACAGCGCCTGAATGGCCAGCTCCTTGCAGGCTGCCCAGGCCTGGGGAGAGGCGGGCTTGTTGTCGTTCTTGAATTCGTCGGAGGTCCACCACACGGTGTCCTTGGACACGTCGTCCATGACGATGAACTTATCCTTGGGGGAACGGCCGGTGTAGATGCCGGTCATAACATTGACGGCGCCCAGATCGGTGACCTGGCCCTTGTCATAGCCCTCCAGGTCGGGGCGGGTCTCCTCCTGGAACAGGACTTCATAAGAGGGATTGCGGAGGACCTCGGTGACGCCGGTGATGCCGTATTGATTCAAATCAATGTTTGCCATAATGCATGACCCCTTTTCTGTATTGATCTCTCTGGGGCTCGGTTGGAGCGGTCAAGCCCCGGAAGTTTCAGATGCTATGACCATAATCATACACAGAAATGGCCATAAAGTCAATTCTCTATCCTGCGCAATTTTGCAATTTTATTTCCTGCAAGTTTCAAACAGACCTGAGAACGACGGGAGGTCAGGGCTCCAGATCCCGGATTTTTGCAGCCAGAGCGGCGAACTCAGCAATTCCCAGCCGCTCGCCCCGGACATCGGGAGACAGCCCGGCCTCCTGGATGGCCTGCCGCAGGCCGTCCTTGTCCAGGGAAGAGCCCAGGGAGGAGGAGAGGGTGTTGAGCAGCGTCTTGCGCCGCTGGGCGAAGGCGGCCTTCACCACCCGGAAGAACAGCTTTTCCTCCACCAGATCCTGAGGCGGCGTCTGCCTGGGCACCAGCCGGATGACGGCGGAGGTGACCTTGGGGGCGGGGAGGAAGCACTCCGGCGGCACCTGGAACAGCAGCTCCGGGGTGGTGTAGTACTGACAGAACAGGGAAAATGCGCCGTAATCCGCCGAGCCGGGGGCGGCGCAGATGCGCAGAGCCACCTCCCGCTGGATCATCACCGTGATGGCCTGGAAGCAGCCCGCCTCAATGAGGGCGGTGATCACCGGCGTGGTGATGTTGTAGGGCAGGTTGGCGCAGGCCAGGGGAGTGAGGCCGGGGAACTGTTCCGCCGCCAGAGCGGCCAGATCCAGCTTCATGGCGTCACCGGGAATAATGGTCACGTTATCATAGGGTGCCAGAGTCTCGTCCAGGATGGGCAGCAGGGACTTGTCCAGCTCAACGGCGGCCACTCTGCCCGCTCTCTGGGCCAGCTGCACCGTCAGCGGACCGATGCCCGGCCCGATCTCCAGCACGCCGCAGTGCTCGTCAGCGCCGGAGGCGTCGGCGATATCGCGGGGAACCCATCCTTCGATCAGAAAATTCTGGCCCATGCTCTTGGAGAACCGGAAGCCGTGACGGCCCAGCAGGGCCCGGATGTCTTTTTCGTTGCACAGATCCATTGGGGATCACCTCATGTCTCAGTCTGCCGCAGGGCGTATCGTGCCTGCATTATACCACAGCCAGGTGGGAAAGAAAACAGGAAGCATGGACTTGTTTTGCACCAAACTGAGCATGCTTGCTAAAAACAGAGAAATATTGGAAGATAAAAATGTATAAATTGCACAAATAACGAAAGCGAAATTGTCGCATACGGAGAAATAGCGATGCTTCGTTGCAAAGGAAAACATGCTCGTGTTATGATGGCCCTGCCTTTACCAGGAAGGAGGGAGAGCCGGCAAAGAGGACAGACTCCGCAGCTGGACAGGTTCGGCCTGTTCCGGCCACATTGTGTATTAGGAGGAGACCCTTTATGAAGAAACATCGCATCAGCAGCAAGATTCTTGCCCTTGGTCTGGCGACCGCTCTGGGCCTGGGTATGACCACCGCTTTTGCGGCGCTGTCGGTCAATCCTGCCACCACCAAGATCAGCGTGGACGGCAAGCCCGTTCAGGTGGAAGCCTACAACATCAACAACGGCAATAACTTCTTCAAGATCCGGGATCTGGCGGAAGCGCTGGACATCGGCGTCACCTGGGATGCGGCTACCGATTCCGCCGCCATCGACACCACCAGCCACTACAAGCCCGATCCCACTCAGCTGATCACCGGCAACTGGGCGCCTGCTACCCGGGCCCGGATCCAGGCTGTAATCGATGAAAATGCCAACAAGGGCAAATATGTGGTCTTTGACTTTGATAATACTTCCGTGATCTTTGATATTCAGGAAGCCCTCCTGGTCTATCAGATCGAAAACCTGATCTTCAAGATCAAGCCCGAGGACATGACCGAGGTGCTGGAGACCGGCATCCCCGATCTGAACAAGAGCATGGGCACCAGCATCGATGGCAAGAACATCACCCCCGCCACCCTGGCCGCCGACATCTCCAGCGATTATGCCTGGCTGTACAAGAACTACAAGGGCCTGGCCGGCGACAAGGATCTGGACTACATCCACGCCTCCAACCAGTACCAGGATTTCGCGGCCAAGGTGCGCTTCATGTACAACAACCTGGGCGACTACTTTGATCACGCCGTCTCCTATCCCTGGGTCACCTATCTGTTCACCGGCATGACCCCCGCTGAGGTCCAGGAGCTGGCCACCGCTTCCCACAAGTACTGGGCTTCCTACGGCCGCTATGCCGAGGAGACCTGGACTTCTCCCGTTGAGCTGCCCGGCAAGAGCGGCGTGGTTTCCGCCAGCTTTATCACCGGCCTCACCTTCACCGACGAGCTGAAGGACCTGTATGCCACCCTGATGGCCAACGGCATCGATGTGTACATCGTTTCCGCTTCTCCCATCGACACCGTCCTGGCGGCCAACAAGGCCATGGGCTACGGTGTGCCGGAGGATCAGGTCTTCGCCATGCGCAACAAGCTGGACGCCAACGGCCGCTACATCAACGAGTATAACTACGACTGGGGCGGCGAGGGCAAGTACGCTCAGACCCAGGGTGAGGGGAAGAGCACCATCATCACCAACTTCATCGCGCCCAAGTACAACGGCTCCGGCCCGCTGATTGTCTTCGGCGACAGCGCGGGCGACTGGAACATGATGACCGATTGGATGGATGAAGGCGACACCGTGCTGGGTGTCATCTTCAACCGCTACCGCAAGCCCTCCAGCGATCCCATCTGGGAAGGCTCCAACGAGGCGGCCCAGACCATCGGCGATCCCGATGCCCGGTTTGTGCTTCAGGGCCGGGACGAGAACACCGGTGAACTGCGTCCCAGCGAGAAGTCCATCATGCTGGGCACCACCGAAGAGGTGCTGGTCCGTCCTGCACAGTAACTAATTCAGAGAGAAGAAACCGGAGGCGCCGCATTTGCGGCGCCTCCGGTACTTTTTCAGGACATTCTCAGCCGGGCCATCATGTACTCGTCGGCATATTGTCCGTCCCGGACGGTGGACATACGCTTGAGTCCCTCTTTTTCAAAGCCCAGCTTTTCGTAGAGGTGGATAGCCCGCTGATTGTCGGCAAAAACTGTGAGTTCCACCCGCACCAGCATGAGCCAGTTGTCCGCCAGATCCAGCAGGGTGCGCATGAGGGCGGTGCCCACCCCCATGTTCTGGTAGTCGGTGTGGACAAAAAGACCCACGCTGCCCACGTGGCGCATCCGGGGATTGGAAAAGACCTGAAGACCTGCGGCGCCGATAACGGTGCCGTCCTCCAGCACCGCCACAAAGTGATGGTCATTGGGACCCAGCCCATTGATGAAGGCTGCGCTGTCGGCCGCCCGGTAGGAGGGCAGGCCCAGGGTATTTTCAAACACCCCCGGCATCTTCCGCAGAGCGGCGGTTCCTTCGGCGTCCTCCGGCCGGGTGGGGCGAATGGTATAGTTCATAGGGCATCCTCCTTACAACAAAATATTTTTGCCACTATACCACAAAAGGAAGCAAAAAACAACCGCCCGGAAGGGCATACCCTCCGGGCGGCAGAACAAAGCGCTCAGTACGCGGCCACCACGCCGCCGTCGTTGGCGTACACCGTGGAGATGCCGCCGGTCTCGCTGATCAGAATCTCTGAGAACTGGCACTGCTTCAGCGCCAGCTCCCGCAGGTGGTAGGCTCGCTCCAGACAGTTGCAGTGGACGATGGCCAGCCGCTTGCCCACGTGGCAGGGGTCGGCAGCCATAATGGACACCATCTTGCTCAGGGCCTGCTTCACCGACATAGCCTGCCCCTTTTTGCAGATCTCTCCCTCCGGAGTGGAGCCCAGCAGCAGCTTGATGCGCAGGGTGCTGGTCACCAGGGACTGCATCCGGGACAGACGGCCGTTTTTCCGCAGGTTGTCCAGATTCTCCAGGACAAACAGAGTGTCCATCTCCTCGATATACCGGGACACCTGAGCCACCACGGTGGTAAAGTCCACGCCGGACTGGGCCAGCTCCTGGATCTTCAGCGCCACCAGCACCTCGCCGGCGGAGGCGGAGCAGGAGTTGAAAATGTGGACATTGGTACCGGGATGATCCTCCAGCCACAGGTTCCGTGCCTGAGCCGCGGCATTGTGGGAGCCAGAGAGCAGGGCGGACAGGGTAACCACATAAATATCGTCTGCCCCACAGTCAAAGGCGTCCAGATACTGGGCGGGGGAAGGACAGGAGGTGTGGGGGGCGGTGGGGCACTCCTTCATGGCGTGGAGCAGGGCGCCCCGGTCAAAACAGGGATCGTCCACAATGGACTGCTCCCCCACATGGATGGTCAGCGGTACACTGACAAAAGGACCGTCCCGCAGCTGGGCGGGCGTCAGGTCGCAGCAGCTATCGACAATGATCTTAAAACTCATAATAGAAACCCTCAAATATAATTGTAAAGATTACATCTCTCTTTTGGGTCATTGTATCATCAATACCGCAAAAAGTAAAGGGAGAAGATGTAAACAAATTGGATTTCCTTGGGTGGATCAGTCGGGCCAGGCGAACCGGTCAGGGGCGCCCACCAGGATCCGGGCGGAGCAGGGGGGCACCGGCAGCCAGGTGCGGCCGCCGTCGTTGTTGAAAATGGTGTTGTCGTTCAGCACGTCCTGGAGCACCGGCTCATTGTGGGGGAACTCCACGTGGACCTCCTGGGGCTCAAGGTTCAGGACCACGTATACCCGCTGATTGTCGGTGGAGCGGCGGAAGACCAGCTGTTGGTTCTTGATGACCACATTCTCGTACTGGCCCACCCGCAGGGCGGGGAAGGAGGCGCGGATGGCGGCCAGCCTGGACAGGTGGCCGCACAGGCTCTGGTCCAGCTCCATCATCTCTTTCAGCTCCAGATGGGGGCGGAGCACCGCGTCGGAGGTCTTGGTGCGCGCGCCTTTCAGCGCCCACTCGCTGCCGTAGTACAGAGAGGGGATGCCCGGCATGGTGTACAGCAGGGTGTACACGTTTTCCAGGTGAGCGGGATCGGTGAGCTTGGAGGCCAGCCGGTCCACGTCGTGGTTGTCTGCGAAGTTGTACAGGCTCAGATTCCGGTAGATGCCGCCGGGGCCAAACTGCCGGTTGAGGGAGTGGGCGATCTCGAAGTAGTTCTTGTCGTTGTGGGAGGACCACAGACCCTTCCAGCACTCGTAGTTGGTAACGGTGTCCAGCATCTCCGGGTTGGCCCACCGGGCGTAGTCCCCGTGGATGATCTCACCCATGAGCCAGAACTCCGGGTCCCGGCTCTTGACGAAACCCTTCAGGGTGCGGAAGAAGTCGAAGTCCACGCAGTCGGCGGCGTCCAGCCGCAGACCGTCAATGTGGAATTTGTCCATCCACATGCCCACTGCGTCCAGCAGGTGACGGACCACATCGGGGTTGCGCAGGTTCAGCTTCACCAGCTCGTAGTGGCCCTGCCAGGCGGTGTACCAGAAGGGATCTCCCATGGGGGAGGGGCCGCCGAAGTTCAGGTCGTGGAACCAGCCGCAGTAGGGAGAGCCCTGGCCCTTTTCCCGCACATCCTTGAAGGCCCAGAACTCCCGGCCCACATGGTTGAACACTCCGTCCAGCACGACGCGGATGCCGTTTTCATGGAGCTCGTCGCACAGCTTGGCAAAAGACTCGTTATCTCCCAGGCGGCAGTCCACCTGGTAGTAGTCGGCGGTGTCGTAGCCGTGCTTGACGGACTGGAACACCGGCCCCAGATAGAGGGCGTTGATCCCCAGTTCCTTCAGATGGGGGATCCAGTCCCGCAGCTGCTCCAGCCGCTGGACCGGGGCTCCGAAGTCGTTGTACTCCGGCGCGCCGCAGAATCCCAGGGGATAGATATGGTAGAACACAGAATCGGTGGACCAATGACTCATAACAAATGCCTCCGTTTCAATGTGTGGATCCGTTAATTGCCCTCTTCCTCCAGCTCACGCAGCAGCTTCTGGTCCTCCTTGGAGGACAGGTCCAGCTTTTCATACAGGTCGGGCCGCCGCTGGCGGGTGCGGAGGATGGACTGCTTCCGCCGCCATTTGGCGATGTTCTTGTGGTCGCCGGAGCGGAGGATAGGGGGGACCTTCCGGCCGTGCCACTCCTCGGGACGGGAGTACTGGGGATACTCCAGCATGCCGTTCCAGTGGCTCTCATTCTCAAAGCACTCGGGGTCGGACAGTACACCGGGTACCAGACGGGACACCGCGTCGGCCACCACCATGGCGGCCAGTTCGCCACCGGTGAGGACGAAGTCTCCGATGGAGATCTCCTCGTCCACGCACTCCTCGATGAACCGCTCGTCAATGCCCTCATAGTGGCCGCACACCAGGATCAGGTGGTCGTAGTCGTCCCGCAGACGGCGGGCGTCGCCCTCGGTGAAGGTCTTACCCGCGGGGGACATATAGATGGTATGCCCCGGCCCGTAGGTGTCCACAATGTGCTTCCAGCACTGGTAGAGGGGGTCGGCCTGCATCACTGCCCCACGGCCGCCGCCGTAGGGGTAGTCGTCCACCTGCTTCTGCTTGTTCAGGGTGTAGTCCCGGATCTGGTGGGCCTCGATGCGGATGATGTCCCGCTCCTGGGCCCGGCCCAGGATGGACTCATTCATCATATCCCCCACAGTCAGATCGAAGAGGGTCATAATATCAATGCTATACATCGGTGCGCATCCCCTCAATGAGCCGGACTTTGATATAGCCGCCCTCCACGTTGGTCTCCGCCAGGAACTCGTCCACGGCGGGAATCATATACTCATGCTCGCCCTTGACCACGTAGACCTCGTGGGCGGGGGGCGTGAGTACGTCGGCCACGATACCGATCTTCTCGCCGGTGGCGGCGTCAATGACCTCCAGGCCCATCAGGTCGGCGATAAAGTGCCGCCCCTCGGGGAGCACCACGCCGGTGCGGTCGATGGAGACGGTCTTGCCCTTCAGGGCCATGGCGGCGTTTACGTCGCTTACCCCCTCCAGGGTAGCCAGCACATTGCCCTTGTGGACACGGGTGGCCCGGACCTTGACGGGCTTGGCATCGATATAAAGAGTATCGAACTGGCAGAGGAACTCCGGGGTGTCGCACCAGGGGACGATCTTGACCTCACCCTGGATACCGTGGGTATTGACGATCTGCCCGGCCTCGAGAAATTGGTTTTTCATAGTTCTGCAACCTCCTGCAGGCTGGAATTTGATGCAAAAAGCGGCGGGGTAGCTACCCCCCCGCTTTTCAGTCGACGATCTCGACGGAGACCTTGGTGCCCTGGCGCTGAGCCACGGAGCGCATCAGCGTGCGGATCTCCTTGGCGATGCGGCCCTGGCGGCCGATCACCTTGCCCATGTCCTCGGGGGCCACCCGAAGCTCCAGGACGGTCTCACTCTCGCCGGCGTGCTCGGTGACCACCACGGAGTCGGGATGGTCTACCAGGCTGCGGGCGATGTAGGTGAGCAGTTCCTTCATGCCAGCCTGACCTCCAAATTAGATGGCGCCAGCTTTTTTCAGCAGAGCCTTCACGGTCTCAGTGGGCTGAGCACCAGTCTTGATCCAGGCCTGGGCGCGCTCGGCGTCCACCTTGATCTCGGCGGGCTGGGTCAGGGGGTTGTAAGTGCCGATCTCCTCGATGAAGCGGCCGTCACGGGGATAGCGGGAGTCCGCCACCACGATGCGGTAGAAAGGAGACTTCTTAGCGCCCATGCGACGCAGTCTGATCTTAACCATTGTATCTTCACCTCCATGTAAGTTTCAAACATCTATGGAAACGCGGCTTGGCGCGCTTACCAACATTTAGAAGGGCAGGCCGGGCAGCTTTCCGAAGCCGCCCATCTTTCCCATCCGGCCAAGCTTCTTCATGTTCTTGCCGGAGAACTGCTTGCTCATCTGCTGCATCAGCTCGAACTGCTTCAGCAGACGGTTGATGTCCACCACCTGGGTGCCGGAGCCGGCGGCGATGCGCTTTTTCCGGCTGTTGTTCAGCAGGGAGGGGTCCTCCCGCTCGGCGGGGGTCATGGACAGGATGATGGCCTCGGTGCGGGCCAGGGCGGATTCATCCACCATGGCGCCCTCCAGGGCTTTGCCGTTGACACCGGGCAGCATCCCGGCGATATCGCTGAGAGAGCCCATACTCTTGAGCTGCACCAGCTGGTCATAAAAGTCCGCCAGAGTGAATTTGTTCTTGCGCAGCTTCTGCTGCAGCTCGGCGGCCTTCTGTGCGTCAAAATTCTGCTGTGCCTTCTCAATGAGGGACAGCACGTCGCCCATGCCCAGGATGCGGGAGGCCATCCGGTCGGGGTAGAACAGGTCTACCTGATCCAGCTTCTCGCCCTGGCCCACGAACTTGATGGGCTTGCCGGTCACCGCCTTGATGGAGAGGGCCGCGCCGCCCCGGGCGTCGCCGTCCAGCTTGGTGAGCATCACGCCGGTGATGTCCAGCGCCTCGTCAAAGGCCTTGGCGGCGTTCACAGCATCCTGACCGATCATGGCGTCCACGATCAGCAGGATCTCAGTGGGGTCAATGGCCGCCTTCATCTGCTTGAGCTGATCCATCAGCTCTTCATCCACATGGAGCCGGCCGGCGGTGTCGATAAATACGATGTCGTTGCCGTGCTTCTTGGCGTGCTCGATACCCGCCTTGGCGATGTCGATGGGGTCAATCTGGCCCATCTGGAACACCGGCACGTCCACCTGGGAGCCAACCACCTCCAGCTGGGTGATGGCGGCGGGACGGAAGGTGTCGCAGGCCACCAGCAGGGGCCGCTTGCCCTGCCGCTTGAACAGCCCCGCCAGCTTGGCGCCGTTGGTGGTCTTGCCCGCGCCGTTGAGGCCGCACAGCATGACTACCGTGGGGGGCTTGGGAGAAATGATCAGCTTGGTGTTCTCACCGCCCATCAGGCTGGTGAGCTCTTCATTGACGATCTTTACGATCATCTGAGCGGGGGTCAGGCTCTCCAGTACGTCGGAGCCCACAGCCCGCTCGGTGACGGAGGCCACGAACTGCTTGACGACCTTGAAGTTGACGTCGGCCTCCAGCAGGGCCATCCGGATCTCCTTCATGGCCTCCTTCACGTCGGCCTCGGTGAGACGGCCCTTGCCCCGCAGCTTCTTGAAAGCGGCGGAGAGCTTTTCGGTCAATCCCTCAAATGCCATGGGGTCACTCCTGTTTCAGCTGGGCCAGCAGGTCACGGATGCGGCCGCACTGGACCTCCACCTCGTCGTCCTGCCAGTTCTGATCGTTGCGCTTGGCGATGATGTCCACCGCCTCCTGGATCTGGGCGAACTGACCCTGCATCTTGTGGAACCGCTTGATGATGCCGGTCTTGTCCTCCAGCTCGGTGAGCACTGCCTCCGCCCGGACGATCACGTCCCGCACACCCTGACGGGTGATGCCGTAGTTCTCCGCGATCTCCGCCAGAGACAGGTCCTCGTTGTAATAAAGGTCGTAGAACTCCTTCTGCCGGTCGGTAAGCATGTCGCCGTAGAAATCGTACAGCAGAGCCATACGGTATGCCTGATTCTTCATCCTGCCGCCTCCTTCCGGACCTCCGGTGGTTCTGTAAAGGAAGTAAAGTTTCAAAGCTTTACAACAACAAGAAGGATGATACACGATTTTCCGCCGTTTGTCAAGAGGGATTTTTCCCTGGCAGAGCGCGCATATTTTGGCCCTTTTGGCAGAGACTATGGGCGATTACCAAATAAGGAGGTCATCCAATTGAAATACCGCATCCTGACCGCGGCAATGACGGCGGCGCTGCTGTTTGCCGCCGCCCTGCCCGCCTCCGCCTTTTTCTCCGCGGAAGAAGGGGAGACGGTCCCCGTGGCCTACGACCTGATGAAAAACGCTCCCGTGGGCCAGAGCCTTACCTTTACTCAGGCCGACTTTCTCACCGACGGCGACGAGCTGGACGCCATCGTCATTTCGGCCCTGCCGGACAGCCAGACGGGCACCCTGACCCTGGGTGGCCAGCTGCTGCGGGTGGGCGACGTGATTTCCATGGAGGCGGTGGACGGCCTGACCTATACCGCCAAGGACACCGTCAATTCCTCTGCCGCCAGCTTCCAGTTCCTGCCGGTGTTTGCCAACGGTACCAGCGGGGAGGCGGCCAACGCCGACCTGTTCCTGCTTGCCGAGGAAAACGGCGCTCCGGTGGCCCGGGATCTGGAGCTGACCACCTATAAAAATGTAGCCGTTACCGAGCGCTTCAACGGAGTGGATCCGGAGGGCGACCTTTTGACCTACCATGTGGTGAAAAAGCCCGCCCGGGGAGCCGTCACCGTTCAGGAGGACGGCACCTTTGTCTACACCCCCTATGAGAATAAGACGGGGAAGGACACCTTCACCTATGTGGCGGTGGACGCGGTGGGCAATTCCTCCGACCCGGCCACGGTGAAGGTGAAGATCGAGAAGCCGGACACCAAGGTGACCTATGCAGACCTGGACGGCCACCCCGCTCAGAAGGCGGCCATCCGCCTGGCGGAGGAGGGTGTTTTTGTGGGGGAGTGCATGAACGGCTCCTACTTCTTCCAGCCTGACGCCGCCGTTACCCGCAGCCAGTTTGTGGCCATGGTGATGGACGCGGCGGGTCTGGAGGCCCTGGAGGGTGTGGAGCGCACCGGCTTTGCCGACGACGAGGCCATCGAGACCTGGGCCAAGCCTTATGTGTCCTCCGCCCTGAAGAGCGGACTGATCCAGGGCAGCCTGGACGAGAGCGGCCAGGCGGTGTTCCGGGGGAGCGAGACGGTGACTGCCGCTGAGGCGGCGGTGCTGCTGGACCGGGCCCTCCAGATCACCGATGTGGACGCTCAGACCTTCGCCTCCGCTGATGCCCCCGCCTGGGCCGCCCAGTCGGCGGCCAATCTGTCCACCTGCGGCGTACTGGACAGCGGCACCAGTCTGGGGACCCAGCTGACCCGGGGAGAGGCCGCCCAGCTGCTGTGCTCCGCTCTGGAGCTGCTGGACAGCCGGGACACCGGCTGGTTCTGAACCGGAGGACCGGGCCATAAACGGCCCGGTCCTTTTTTCATTCCTAGGTAGGGGAATCATGGTTGAGTATAACAGAAATGTGTGGTATAATGTAGCATTAGCGCATATGATACGAGAGTCCATTTCTCTCTGACGAGGTGTGAATATGAAGATCGTTGTATTGGCCGGCGGCCTTTCTCCTGAGCGGAACGTATCCCTGTCTACTGGTGCCATGGTGACCCAGGCCCTGCGGGAGCTGGGCCACCGGGCGGGACTGGTGGACATGTATTTTGGAACTGAGAGTGCGGACGAGGGCTTTTTTGACGCCCCGGTGCCCGAGACCTTCAAGAAAGTGAGCCGGGAGGCTCCCGACCTGGAGCAGGTCCGCTCCAGCCGGCCCGGGGACAGCCGGAGCATGTTCGGTCCCAACGTGCTGGAGCTGTGCCAGATGGCCGACCTGGTGTTCCTGGCCCTCCACGGCTCCTGCGGCGAGGACGGCAGGGTCCAGGCCGCTCTGGGGCTGATGGGCATCCCCTATACCGGCGCGGGCTACCTGGGCAGTGCCATCGCCATGGATAAGGACCTGACCAAGCGGATGGTGGAGGACGTAGTGACCACCCCCGGCTGGAAGACGGTGACCTACACCGCCGAGGACATCGACAGCCTGGTGAAGAACGCCCGGCTGCCCCTGGTGGTGAAGCCGGTGGCCAGCGGGTCCTCCATCGGCGTGTCCATCGCCCATACTGCCGACGAGCTGCGGAAATCCCTCACCGACGGCCTGGCTCTGGGCGGCCGCACGGTGCTGGAGGAGTACATCAAGGGCCGGGAGATCCAGGTGGGCATCCTGGAGGATAAGGCACTGCCCTCCATCGAGATCATCCCCAAGGAGGGCTTTTACGACTACGCCAACAAGTACCAGCCCGGCGCGGCCCTGGAGGTGTGCCCGGCGGAGATTTCGGCGGAGATCGAGGAGAAGCTCCGTGCCGCCGCTCTGCGGGTGTACGAGACCCTGGGACTGAGCGTCTACTCCCGGGCGGACTTCATTGTCACCGAGGACGGGGAGCCCTGGTTTTTGGAGATCAATACCCTGCCCGGCATGACCCCCACCAGCCTGCTGCCTCAGGAGGCGGCGGCAGTGGGTATCAACTACAATGAACTGTGCAGCCGGATCGTGGAGGCCTCCCTGGAGGCCCGCCAGCAGGGCAGGTAACAGGACAGAAGAGAAGTAGAGAGGAAGCTAGTTATGGAGCCCATGACCATAGGTGAGATCCTGGAGGCCGTACACGGCAGTCTGCTGGGAGAGTTCGGCGATCTGAAGCGCACCGTCAGCCGGGTGGAGACCGACAGCCGCACCATCCACGCCGGGTCCCTGTTTGTGCCCCTGGTGGGAGAGCGGTTTGACGGCCACGCCTATATCAACGCCGCCCTGGAGGGCGGTGCCGCCGGGTGCTTTACCCAGCGGGAGCGGGAGAGCTATCTGCCCGGAAAGTTCTATATTAAGGTGGATTCCACCCACAGGGCTCTGCGGGACCTGGCTAAATACTACAAGGCCAAGTTCCCCATCCCCGTGATCGCCATCACAGGCTCGGTGGGCAAGACCACCACCAAGGACATGACGGCGGCGGTGCTGGGGGAGAAGTACAACGTACTCAAGACCGAGGGCAACCTGAACAACGACATCGGGGTGCCCATGACCCTGCTGCGGCTCAAGCCGGAGCATGAGATGGCGGTGCTGGAGCTGGGCATGAACCACGCCGGGGAGATCGACTACCTCTCCGCCATCGTGGAGCCCGACGTGATCCTGATGACCAACATCGGGGACTCCCACATCGAGCACTTCGGCTCCCGGGAGAAGATCCTGGAGGCCAAGAGCGAGATCTTCCACCACGCCAAGCCGGGCGCCCTGTCCATCATCAACGGGGACGATCCTCTGCTGAACACCCTGCCGGGCAAGCTGCCCTTCCCCTTCGTGCGGGTAGGGGCGGCGGAGGGCCTGGACTACCGGGCCAGCAGCCTGAGCAGCGACGGCAAGAGCCGCCTCACCTGCCAGGTGACCACCCCCCGGGGCACCTTCCGGGCGGAGATCCCCGCCCTGGGCGAGCACATGATCTACCCCACCCTGATGGCCGCCGCCGTGGGCGAGCACTTCGGCCTCACGCCGGAGGAGATCGCCAGCGGCGTGCTCCATTTCGCACCCACCAAAATGCGGATGAACATCCTCAACCGGCAGGACGATATCACCATCCTCAACGACACCTATAACGCCAATCCCCAGTCCATGCGGGCTGCGGTGGAGGTGCTCTCCAACGCCAACGGGGCGGATAAGATCGCCGTGCTGGGCGACATGTTCGAACTGGGCCCCCTGGCCCCTGCCCTCCACGCCGGTATCGGAGAATACCTGGGCAAGGCGGGCATCGGCTGCCTGGTGGCGGTAGGCGAGCTGGCCAAGCACATCTACACCGCCGCCCAGGAGGCGGGGGTGCCCCAGTGCTTCTACTGCGAGACCAAGGAGCAGGCCAAGCCGGTGCTGGACAGCCTGGTGAAGCCTCACGCCACCATCCTGGTCAAGGCCTCCCGGGGCATGGCCCTGGAGGAGCTGGTGGAGTACCTGCTGACGATTACGAAAGAGGCATAAAACGTAAAACTTCATGCGCTAAGAGCGCACTGTGAAAGCACACAAAGGCCTGCTGCGCATGAAGTTTATGCGCATATGGGCCGTTCCGGCCCATGCGCTGTGAATTTACGGCCATGCCGCTGGAAGCGGCACATGGCCCTCTTTTGCTATGCAAAGCATAGCAAAAGAGGGCCGGTGTTTCCACCGGCCCCCGTGCCTTATCCAAACAGCTTTTGCAGATTTTCCTTGAAGGGCGGATAGATGACGCCCTTTTCGGTGATGATGCCGGTGACCAGACTGTGGGGGGTCACGTCGAAGGCGGGGTTGTACACCTCCACCGTTTTGGGCGCGGTCTGCACGCCGTACAGGGTGCGCACCTCGTCCTTCTCCCGCTCCTCGATGGGGATGCCCGAGCCGTCCGGAATGGACAGGTCGATGGTGGAGCAGGGGAGAGCAACATAGAAGGGCACTCCGTGATGGTGGGCGTTCACCGCCACCGAGTAGGTGCCGATCTTGTTGGCAAAGTCGCCGTTGGCCGCCATCCGGTCGCAGCCCACCACCACCATGTCGATCTTCCCCTTGGCCATCAGACTGGCCGCCATATTGTCGGCAATCAGGGTGGCGGGGATGTGGTCGGTAACCAGCTCGTAGGCGGTGAGACGGGCTCCCTGGAGGAGGGGACGGGTCTCGTCGGCGTAAACCATTTCTACTTTCCCCTGTTCGTGGGCCGCCCGGATAACACCCAGGGCAGTGCCGTAGCCGCCAGTGGCCAGCGCCCCTGCGTTGCAGTGGGTGAGGATGCGGGCGTGGTCGGGAACCACCGCTGCGCCGTAAAGGCCCATGGCCTTACACATGGCAACGTCCTCCTGGTGGATGGCGACGGCCTCGGCGATCAGGGTTTCCGGGTTGCCGCCGCAGGTTTCGGCCTTTTTCTCCATCCGGTCCAGGGCCCAGAACAGGTTGACCGCCGTGGGGCGGCTGGCGGCCAGGGCTTCCTTGGCCTGCTTCAGGTCGGCTCCTTCCAGGGCGGCCAGGCAGTAGGCGTAGGCGGCGGTGACACCGATGGCGGGAGCGCCCCGCACCACCATGGTGCGGATGGCGTCGATCACTGGCCGGTAATCGGTATAGGACAGCCAGACCTCTTCCACCGGAAGCTTGGCCTGGTCGAGCAGGTAAAGGGTATTTCCTTTCCATTGAATGGCATCCATAAGACGACCTCCTTTGGGAGAATCATACCACATACAGTACGGGGAGACAAGCTATGATCGATATCTCCGTCTCGAACCTGGTGAAAGAGTTCGAGGTAGGCAAGAAAATATTGGACGGACTCACCTTCCAGGTGGATCAGGGCGAGCGGGTGGGCCTGCTGGGCAAGAACGGCGCCGGCAAGACCACCCTGTTCAAGATGCTCACCGGGGAGCTGGACTGGGACGAGGGGGAGATCCACATCGCCCCCGGCAAGGGCCTGGGCCTCATTTCCCAGATCCCGGTGTATCCCCCGGAGTACACCGTGGAGGATGTGCTCCAGACCGCCTTTCAGCGGCTCCACGACATGGAGCGGGAGATGGTGGAGCTGACCGAGCGGATGGCGGGGGACAGCGACCCCGCCCTGCTGCGCCGGTACGACGCCCTGACTGCTGCCTATGAGGCGGGGGGCGGCTACGACACCACCACCCCCCTGAACAAGGTGTGCAATGGCCTGGAAATTTCCCAGGACATGCGGAGCCAGCTCTTTTCCTCCCTGTCCGGCGGGGAGAAGACCCGGGTGAACCTGGCCCGCCTGATTCTGGAGGACACCGATATCCTCCTGCTGGACGAGCCCACCAACCACCTGGACCTGCGGGCCACCGAGTGGCTGGAGGAATATCTGGACAAGTACAAGGGCACCGTGCTGGCCATCTCCCACGACCGCTGGTTCCTGGATCGGGTGGTCAAGCGGGTCATCGAGATCCAGAACGGCAAAGCGGAGTTCTATTCCGGCAACTACTCCTTCTATGTGGAGGAGAAGGAGCGCCGCTATCAGGAGAAGCTGAAGCAGTACGAGAAGGAGCAGGCCAAGATCGAGCAGCTGGAGAAGGCCGCCGAGCAGCTGCGGGTGTGGGCCTACTCCGGCATGGACAAGACCTTCAAGCGCGCCCAGTCCATGGAGAAGCGCATCGAGCGGATGCGTACCACTGACAAGCCCACCAAGGAGCGCCGCCTGGACGTGAAGTTCGGGGAGCGGGAGTTCCGGGGTGACGAGGTGCTTACCATCAAGGACCTGAAAAAGTCCTTTGACGGGCGCACCCTCTTCGACCACGTGGATCTGGAGGTGGTGGGCGGCGAGCGCATCGCCCTGCTGGGCGACAACGGCACCGGCAAATCCACCCTGCTGAAAATCCTGCTGGGTGAGGAGGAGCCGGACAGCGGAAAGCTCCGCATGGGGCCCACTGTAAAGGTAGGCTACCTGCCGCAGATCATCCACTTCTCCCACCCGGAGCGCAACCTGGTGGACACCATGATCTACGATCAGGACTGCTCCACCCAGACCGCCCGGAACCGGCTGGCCGCCTTCAACTTCCGTGGGGAGGACGTGTTCAAGCCGGTATCCGCCCTGTCCGGCGGCGAGCAGAGCCGCCTGCGGCTGTGCATGCTGATGGACGAGAAGATCAATCTGCTGATTCTGGACGAGCCCACCAACCACCTGGACATCGCCAGCCGGGAGTGGATCGAGGACGCGGTGGCCGACTACGAGGGCAACCTGCTCTTCGTCTCCCACGACCGCTACTTCATCAAGCAGTTTGCCACCCGGATCTGGATGCTGGAGGACGGGCACATCACCGATTTCCGGGGCACCTTTGAGGAGTTCCGGGCGGCCCGTGACCGGGCCAAAAATCTGGCGTCCGCGCCCGCGAAGGTTGAGCCGGAGAAGCCCAAGAAGGAGAAGCCCAAGCGCCCCGGCGGCACCAAGGAGCTGGAAAAGCAGGTGGCCGCGGCGGAGCGGGCGGTGGCCAAGGCGGAGGAGCGGCAGTACGAGCTGTCTCTGAAGGCCGAGGAGGTGGCCTCCAACTATCTGGAGCTCCAGAAGGTCTATGAGGAACAGAAGGCTCTGGAGGAGGAGATTGCCACCCTCTATACCCAGTGGGAGAAGCTGGCGGCGGAGCTGGAGGAGGCCAAGGGGTGAGAAAGAAGCAGTACTATCATCCCTACGAGGGGAAGCGGAAGCCCCTGTGGCTCAAGGTGCTGCTGGGTCTGATCCTGGCCGGGGTCCTGGCCTTCGGTGCCCTGTTCGGGGCGGTGCTGTACGGTTCCTATGACCACGTTCAGGGAGATCCCCAGGTGATGGTCATCCTGGGCTGCCAGGTGAAGCCCTGGGGTCCCTCGATCCTCCTTCAGGACCGTCTGGACAAGGCTCTGGATTATTTGGAGGACCACCCGGATCTGACCATCGTGGTCTCCGGCGGTCAGGGCCCCGACGAGCACATCAGCGAGGCCCAGTGCATGTATGACTATCTGACGGAGCACGGCGTGGACGGGGATCAGATCCTCATGGAGGACCAGTCCCACAACACGGTGGAAAATCTGCGCTATACCGTGGACTTGCTGACGGAAGAGGGGTACGATCCCACCGCGGACGTGGTGGTGGTGTCCAACGGCTTCCACCTGACCCGGGTGCGGATGCTGTGGAGCCGGGTATGCGGGGGAGACTATAATCTGTCCACCCTGGCGGCACCCAGCTCCCATGTGCCCTCCCGTCTGAAAATGTACATCCGGGAGCCTCTGGCTCTGGTAAAATCCTTTGTGTTCGACAGGTGATCAAGTTTGGATATGCAGGCAAAACTGAGCGCATTGGACTTGCGCTTTTCCAATATCGAGGCCCAGCTGGGTGCGGGTGAGACCTACGAGGACCCCGCCCTGGTGGCCAAACTGAATAAGGAGCAGCGAGAGCTGGAGCCGGTGGTCACCGCCTACCGGAGCTGGCTGCGCCGTCAGCAGGACCTGAAGGACGCGGAGGAGCTGATGGGCGACCCGGAGCTGGGTGACATGGCCAAGGAGGAATTCCAGCAGGCCAAGGAGGACCTGGCCCGGCTGGAGGACCAGATCCGCATCCTGCTCCTGCCCCGCGACCCCAACGACGACAAGAACGTCATCGTGGAGATCCGGGCCGGGGTGGGCGGCGAGGAGGCCGCCCTGTTCGCCCACTCTCTGTTCCGCATGTACTCCATGTACGCCGACGCCCGCCGCTGGAAGGTGGAGGTGGACTCGGTCAGCGAGACCGAGCTGGGCGGCGTGAAAGAGATCTGCTTCACCATTGAAGGGGACGGGGCCTACTCCCGGCTGAAATTCGAGAGCGGCGTCCACCGGGTCCAGCGGGTGCCCGAGACCGAGTCCGGCGGGCGCATCCACACCTCCACCGCTACCGTGGCGGTGCTGCCCGAGGTGGACGAGGTGGACTTTGAGCTCAACCCCGCAGATATCGAGATGCAGGTCTTCCGCTCCTCCGGTGCGGGCGGCCAGCACGTGAACAAGACCTCCTCCGCCGTACGGCTGATCCACAAGCCCACCGGCACGGTGGTGGAGTGCCAGCAGGAGCGCAGCCAGTTCCAGAACCGGGACAAGGCCATGCAGCTCCTGCGCTCCCGGCTGTACGAGGAGAAGGTGCGGGAGCAGGAGGAGTCGGTGACGGCGGAGCGCCGCAGCCAGGTGGGCACCGGCATGCGCAACGAGCGTATCCGCACCTACAACTTCCCACAGGGCCGGATGACCGATCACCGCATCGGCCTGACCCTGTACAAGCTGGAAAACGTGATGAACGGCGACCTGGACGAGATCATCGACGGCCTCATTACCGCCGACCAGGCAGAGCGGCTGAAAAACAGCCAGGACACATAAGGAGGAACACCCATGGAACTGATCATTCACTTTACCGCCATTCCGGAAAAGCTCTCTCTGGACGCGGTGAAATCCGACCTGGCGGAGCTGCTGGAGGATGACGGCTGGCTCACCGGTTCGGGCGCGGACTATATCGAGCTGGAGCTGGAGGACGAGAAGGTCAACCCCAAGTACGGCATTCTCACCGTAAAGAACTACCTGCAAAAGGCCCAGTTTGCCCCTGACACCTCCATCGAGCTGGCGGGCACCCCGGTGGGCATCTACGAATAAGAAGGAGGACACCTCTATGAAGACTGCCATTGGCATCCTGAATATCGTGGCGGGAGCCGCCCTGGTGGCGGCGGGCGTGCTGACCATCGCCCAGCCCCGGCGTACCCGGCGGAGCCGCCGTCATTTCTGAGGAGCGAGGCGAGCAGCGTGAATACACAGCGACTGACCGCCGCCCAGACGGAACAGGCGGCGGAGATCCTCCGCCGGGGCGGCCTGCTGGGCATCCCCACCGAGACGGTGTACGGTCTGGGGGCCGACGGCCTGAATTCTGAGGCGGTGGCCCATATCTTTGAGGCCAAGGGCCGTCCTCAGGACAACCCCCTCATTCTCCATATCCCCACAGCCGACTGGCTGGAGCGGTACTGCGCGGATATCCCGGCGGCGGCTTACGCCCTGGCGGAGCGGTTCTGGCCGGGACCCATGACCATGATCCTGAAGCGGAAACCCATCGTCCCCGACGCGGTGACCGCCGGACTGGATACGGTGGGCATGCGCTGCCCGGCCCACCCGGTGTGCCGGGCCATCATCACCGCCGCCGACCTGCCGGTGGCCGCCCCCTCGGGCAACACCTCCGGCCGGCCCAGCCCCACCAACATGGCGGACATGCTGGAGGACATGGACGGCAAGATCGACGGTATCGTGGACGGCGGCCCCTGCGCGGTGGGGGTGGAGTCCACCATCATTGACCTCACCGAGCAGCCCCCCCGGCTGCTGCGGCCCGGCGGCATCACCCTGGAGGAGCTGGAGGAAGTGCTGGGTGAGGTGGCGGTAGACCCGGCGGTGACCCGGCTCATGGGGGCCGGGGAGCAGCCCAAGGCTCCTGGCATGAAGTACCGCCACTACGCCCCCAAGGCTCCCGTGACGGTGGTGCGGGGAGAGCCCGCCGACGCCGCCCGGTACATCCGGCGCCACCTCACCGACGGGGAGGGCGTCATCTGCTTCAACGAGTTCGTGCCCCTGTTCGAGGGCCATCCGGTGGAGCCCATCGGGCCCAAGGACGACGTGGCGGAGCAGGCCCGGCGGGTGTTTGACGCCCTGCGGTACTTCGACGGCACCGACGTCACCCACATCTGGGCCCAGTGCCCCGACCCCGCCGGCATTGGCTTGGCGGTGTCCAACCGCCTGAATAAGGCCGCCGGCTTCCACATCGTGGACGCCACCTGAAAAATTTTCCTCCCGTGCATGAATGGATGGGGCGCGCTCCGTCGTATTGGTAGTGAGACGGGTCAATCAGCCCCCATTTATTTAAGGAGGAACTCAGCATGAAGAAGATCAGGATCGCGGCCATTGCCGCCGCCGTCGTACTGGCCCTGGGCGTCACCACCGCCTTTGCGGCGGGAGGCAGAAACTTTGTGGACGCCGACGGCGACGGGATCTGCGACAACCGGGGCACCGGTCGGGGCGTTTGCTATGTGGATGCTGACGGCGACGGCGTGTGCGACAACTACGGCACCGGCCGATGGGCTGGACGGGGCTGTCACGGCTGCCGCTGGTAAGAAAAGAGGACGGGAGACCGGATGCGGAGCGAGCGGGAGACCAACGAGGCCATCGAGCGGTACGGCGATACCGTCCGGCGGCTGTGCATGCTTCATCTGAAAAACGAGGCGGATACCCAGGACATCTTTCAGACGGTGTTTCTGAAGTATCTCCTCCATACCGCCGACTTCGAGAGCCGGGAGCATGAAAAGGCCTGGTTCATCCGGGTCACCATCAACGCCTGCCGGGACGTGCTGAAAAGCGTGTTCCGCAGGCGTACCGTTTCTCTGGAGGAGGTGCGGGACCTGCCCGCCCCGGAGGGGGAGAGCGGGGAAGTACTCCGTGCGGTGCTGTCCCTGCCTCCCAAGTACCGGGAGGTGGTGTATCTCCACTACTATGAAGGGTACACCGCCCCGGAGATCGGAGACATTCTGGGCAGGAACGTGAACACGGTCTACACGGACCTGACCCGTGCCAGAGAGAAGCTCAGGACCATGCTGGGAGGTGAGGCGGATGGATGAACGGATCAAAGCGGCCTTTGACCAGGTGCGGGCCACCGAGGAGCAGAAGGAGGAGACCCGGGCCTTTCTGGACCGGGCCAGGCACAGACGGACTGCGCCCCGGCGGCGGCTGGGGGCATTGGCGGCCTGCGCAGTGCTGCTGGCGGTGCTGATGGGAGGCTGGTGGGCCTGGTTCGTGCCCACCTCCGCCGTCAGCGTGGAGAGCGGCTCCGGCCTGGAGCTGGAGCTCAACCGCTTCGACCGGGTGGTGGCGGTGCAAGGCGGGGACGACGGCCTGGCGGACAGCCTGCGGGGCCTCAGCTACGCCCAGGCTCTGGAGCTGCTGCTGGACCAGCTGGGGACAAACCAGCCGGTGTCCATCACCGTGTCCGGAGCGGAGGGCCAGTGCGGCCGTCTGCTGGAGGAGACCCGGCGCTGCGCCGCCGGGCATGAGAACGTCCGCTGCGGCCAGGCGGGCGCCGGGAACGGCCACGGCCATGGCTATGGCCACGGCGGACGGTGAAATTTACAAATTTCTCACACACCATTTGCATGATGTGGTATACTAACTGCTGGAGGCGAACAGCCATGAAGCGTATCGGCATCACCGGCCCCACCGGAGCGGGCAAGACCACCGCCCTCAATGCCCTGACCAGTCTGGGCGCTCACGTCATCGACGCGGACGCGGTGTACCATGACCTGCTTTCGTCCAGCGCGCCCATGCGTCAGGCGCTGACGGAACGTTTTGGCAGGGGTATTTTGGACGAGACGGGCAAAATAGACCGAAAGGCTCTGGGCGGCGTGGTGTTTGCCGACCCTGAGGCGCTGTCCGACCTGAACGGGATCACCCACAGGTTCATCCTGGCGGAGATCGACCGGCAGGCGGCTCAGGCGGAGGCGGAAGGACGGCCCGCAATAGCCATCGACGCCATCGCGCTGATCGAGAGCGGCGCGGCGGAGGGCTGCGACGCAGTGGTGGGCGTTCTGGCACCCAAGGAGGTGCGCATCCGCCGGATCATGGCCCGGGAGGGCATTTCGGAGGAGTACGCCCGCAAGCGGGTGGAGGCTCAGCAGAGCGACGACTTTTTCCGGTCCAACTGCACCCACATCCTGGACAACGGTGGGGAGGACCCGGCCGAGTTTGAGGCCAGGGCTCTGGCACTGTTTCGCCCCTGGCTGGAGAAAAACCAAAATTAAGATACAGGAGGAACTACCCCATGGAAGAAAAGCAGAAGACCCAAGGCGACCTGCGCCGTGAGGCGCTGTGCTATAAACCCAAGAACGGATACGACCGGCTCAACCCCCAGGAAGAGGCGGACATGAACGCCTACTGCGAGGATTACAAGCGGTTCCTGGATGCGGGCAAGACCGAGCGGGAGTGTGTGGCGGAGACCGTCCGCCTGGCTGAGCAGCACGGCTTCAAGCCCTTTACCCGGGGCACCGCGCTGAACCCCGGTGACAAGGTTTACCGGGTGAACCGTGGCAAGGCTGTTATGCTGGCCGTCATCGGCAGCCGTCCCCTCAGCGAGGGCGTCAACATCGGCGCCGCCCACATCGACTCTCCCCGCCTGGACCTGAAGCCCAACCCCCTCTATGAGGACGCGGAGCTGGCCTTCTTCAAGACCCATTACTACGGCGGCATCCGCAAGTATCAGTGGGTGACCATCCCCCTGGAGCTCCACGGCGTCATCGCCCTGAAGGACGGCTCTACCGTCAACGTGGTCATCGGCGCCGGGGAGGACGAGCCCCGGTTCACCATCGACGATCTGCTGCCCCACCTGGGTGTGGAGCAGTCCAAGAAGCCCCTGGGTGAGGCCATCCCCGGTGAGAGCCTGAACCTGCTCATCGGCAGCCGCCCCTTCAAGGACGACGAGGGCGCCGACCGGGTGAAGCTGGCCATTCTGGACCTGCTGAACCAGAAGTACGGCATTGTGGAGGAGGACTTCATCTCCGCCGAGCTGTCCGCCGTGCCCGCCTTCCGGGCCGTGGATATCGGCTTCGACCGCTCCCTCATCGGCGCCTACGGCCATGACGACCGGGTGTGCGGCTTCGCCTCCCTGGCCGCCCTGTTCGCGCTGGGCACCCCGGCCCGCACCGCCGTGTGCATGCTGGCCGACAAGGAGGAGATCGGCTCCGAAGGCGTGTCCGGCATGCGCTCCGCCGCCTTCGACACCTTTATGAGCGACCTGTGCGACGCCCAGCGGGTGCCCCTGAAGGTGTGCTATGAGAAGTCCTTCTGCCTGTCCGCCGACGTGACGGCGGCCTTTGACCCCAACTTTGCCGACGTGTATGAGAAGCGCAACAGTGCCCGGGTGAACTACGGCATGGGCCTGTGCAAGTACACCGGTGCCCGGGGCAAGTCCGGCGCCTCCGACGCCTCCGCCGAGCTGGTGGCTTACGTCCGCAAGGTGCTGGACGCCAACGGCGTGGCGTGGCAGATGGCCGAGCTGGGCAAGGTGGACGCCGGCGGCGGCGGCACTGTGGCCTGCTATATGGCCGAGCGTGACATCGACACCATCGACGCCGGCGTGCCCGTGCTGAGCATGCACGCCCCCTTCGAGACCGTGTCCAAGCTGGACTGCTATATGACCTACCGCGGCATGAAGGCCGTATACGAGGCGGAATAAAACGCATAAAAAAGTCCGGACCCAGATGGGTCCGGACTTTTTTGTTATCCCGGCGCCAGGCTGCGGCAGCGGGTGACCTCAAATCCGCCGGTGCCGGTGACGCCGCCGGCGGCGGTGCGGGCGGCATAGTCGTTGAAGTGCCACCACTCCGACTCCAGCGGGGTCATCCCCGCCTTGCCGAAATAGCCCCGCAGGGCGATGGCGGGTTCGTTCATGGTGTCCGCCAGGGTGTCCTGTCCCGGGCCGGTGGTGGAGGCGGAGGCCATGCTCAGCTCGTGCATGGGAGTGGGCATCTCGTACTCCTCATATTCCACCGGCACCAGGTAGCGGTACCCGCCGGTGGATCGGGTCTCGGTGCGGCTCACCCGCACCAGGCTCACATCCACCGCCAGCCCCTTCTGGTGGTTGGAGTAGCCGGTGCTGATGAAGTAGGTCATGGTCCAGGGCTTGGTGGTGATGCCCGCCTTCACTTCCGGGTCGCGCTCCGCCAGAGCGGACAGGGCCTTCACCACCGCCCGCTGGGCGGAGTAGGGCCGGTAGCCCTCATAGAGCTTCAGGCTGTTGCCCTGCTTCAGCGCCGCCTGCTGGGCCGCGCACACCTTCTTGGCGGTGTGGTAGAGCACCGGCATCAGATACTGCTCCGTATCGAACCGGGGATTGTATACCTTCCCCTGATACAACGCCTCCCCGGTGATGCCGGGGATCTCTTTTCCCGAGCTGACATACAGGGAGGAGTAGGAGTTGGTGGCGTCATACACCATGGAGGGCACCACGTCGGGCAGGTTAATCATGCAGAACCGGTGATCCACCCACCCGGTGCCGTGGGAGGAGGACACCTTCCACCAGTTGCCCTTCTCGCTGAGGATGGTGAAGGAGTCTCCCGGGGACAGCACCGCCATGGCCCCGGCAAAGGGGTCGGGGGTGGGAGCCGGTGTGGCCGCCGGTGCGCAGAGCAGAGAGACAACAACCGCCGGGGCGGAGGCCTCCGGCATTGGCTCCGGAGTGGCGGAGGGCTCCGGCGCAGGGGAAGGGGAGACCTGCGGTTCTGCCGACGGCACAGGCGTAGGTGTCGGGGTGGGCGTAACCGTCGGAGTGGGAGTAGGCGTGGGCGTTGCTGTGGGTGTAGGGGTGGCAGTGGGCGTAGGCGTCGGGGTGGGCACGGCCTCATACAGGCCGATCTCCACCGCCGCCCAGCCGGTAGCGCCGTAAATGGGCAGCTCCAGCCCGGCGGAGGTGAGCTTGGGCAGCTCCCGGTCTAACTCATGATCCTCGTCAAAGACCGGGGGCGTGGGCTCCGGGGTGGGGGTAGGCTCCGCCGACGGGGTGGCCGTGGGTGTGGGGGTCGCCGTGGCGGTGGGAGTAGGTTCCGGCGTGGGGGTGGAGGTGGGCTGGGGCTCCCGGTGGACGCAGGCGGTCAGGCTCAGAGCCAGGGCCAGGGCGCACACCAGGGAAAGACCTCGGCGCATGGGGCGGTTCCCTCCTTTCTCAGGCGGTCAGGGCCAGGACCCGGTTGATGACGGCGGCGGCCTCAGCGCGGGAGGCGGTGTCGGTGGGCATCAGCTTGTTGTTGTCACCCTGGAACAGACCGGCGGCGGCGGTGCGGGCGGCGGCCTCCAGAGCCCAGAAGGCAATCTGGCTGTCGTCGGAGAAGCCCAGGCCGTTCTCGTCAGGCAGATCCACGCAGCGGTCAATGAGCACCATCATCTCCTGACGGGTGATGGAGCGGTCAGGGGAGAAGGTGTCGTCGCCGGTGCCGGAGATCAGCTCCAGCTCCGCGGCCTTCTCAATGTACGCCTGGGCCCAGTGACCCTCGATGTCGGCAAAGGTGGGAGCCTGAGGCTCTTCCGCAGGGGCGGTCTCCTCCGCGCCTTCCGGCTCGGTGGTTTCAGCGGGCGGTGCGGTTTCCTCCACAGGGACCTCCGGCAGGACGCCGGACTGTTCCAGGGCGGTGCACAGCATGGCGGCAAATTCCGCCCGGGTCACGTTGTCCTCAGGCCGGAAGGACTCCCCGTCGGGGTGGAGCTCCGCACCCAGCTCCTTCAGAGCGGCCACGTCCTCCCGGCACCAGTGGTAGGCCACGTCGGCGTAGGGGGACTGGTACTCCAGCATGGCAAAGCCGTAGTCCAGAATGGCGGCGCTGTCGGTGTGGCGGGTCTTGTCGTTGTCGGAATGCATCACCACGCTGATGATCCGCCGGCCATTCTTCACGGCGGTGGCGCTGAGACAGTAGCCCGCGGCGGTGATGGTGCCGGTCTTGAAGCCGTCCACCCCGTCATAGGCGTAGTCCAGGCCGGGCAGCAGCTTGTTGGTGTTGGGATAGTACTTGCCGTTGAAGGTCACTCCGGTCATGGAGGTGTACTCCAGCACCTGAGGGAATCGATTGATGAACTCCCGCACCAGAATGGCCTGGGAGCGGGCGGTGAGGTAGTGGACGTGGGCGCCGTGGCAGTTCTTGTATTCGGCGGTCATGCCCAGCCGTTTGGCGGTCTCGTTCATCCGCTGGACGAAGGCCTCCTCACTGCCGGAGATGTAATCCGCCATGACGATGCAGCTGGCGCTGGCGGAGGGGATCAGGATCAGCTTGAGCAGGGTGTCCACCGACTGGGACTGCCCATAGGGCAGAGGCACGATGGCGGGATAGCTGGAGCTGCGGGAGCGGTCGGCGTTGGTTTTGCTCACCGGCACCATGGTGTCCAGTGTCAGGTTGCCGGCCTCCAGCTCCTCAAAGATGATGTAGGCGGTCATTACCTTGGTCATGGAGGCGGGCACCCGCATGGTGTCGGCGTCCTTCTCGTAGAGCACCTCGCCGGTGTCGTAGTCGATGACGATGGCGCTGTCTGCCGTGATGGAGGGCTTTTTGGGCGGCTCGGCAGCCAGAACGGTGGATGTGAGCAGGAGGGCAAAGAGCAGGGTCAGTGCGGTGAGTCGGGCGAACAGAGGGACTTTGCGCTGATACATACCTTTCATCTCCAATTCCGGCGGGCGGTCAGAGGCCCGCATATCTGAAATTTAGTATGGCATAGTTCCCTCCTATTGTCAAATAAGGAGCGGTCTGGCTTTTGCTTTTGGGCAAGCTATGGTATAATAAATCATTCTGCAAAAAAGGAGGAGATCCGGTATGCTGAAGCTGCTGCTGGGCCGGTCGGGGTCGGGCAAGACCCGGGCCATGCTGGAGACCATGGCGGCCTCGGCGGGCAAGCGGCCCCAGATCCTCATTGTGCCGGAGCAGCACTCCCACGACATGGAGCGGGCCCTGTGCGCCATCGGCGGCAACTCCGTCTCCCTGGGTGCGGAGGTGCTCTCCTTCACCCGCCTGGCCAGCCGGGTCTTTTCCGTCTGCGGCGGTCTGGCCGCCCCCGCCCTGGACGGCGGCGGACGGCTGCTGCTGCTGCGCATGGCCCTGGGCTCGGTGACAGACCAGCTGAAGGTCTACCAGCGCCCCTCCCGGAAGCCCGCCTTCCTCAGCGGCCTGCTGTCCACGGTGGACGAGCTGAAGACCTGCCGGATCACCCCGGAACAGCTGTGGAACGCCGGAACGGAGAGCGGCGGGGAGGAGGGGGAGAAGCTGACAGACCTCTCCCTCATATACGGCGCCTATGAGGCTCTGACCGCCCGCCAGGGCGCCGACCCCCGGGACAGGCTCACCCGCCTGGCGGAGGCTCTCAGGGGGACCGACTGGGCCGAGGGAAAGGACTTCTACCTGGACGGTTTTACCGACCTGACCCCCCAGGAGCGGCAGGTGGTAGCCGTCATAGCTGACAAGTGCAATAGCCTTACAGTAGCTCTCACCTGTGACAAGCTGGAGGAGGACGAGGGGGGCGCAGGGATCTTCTCGCCCGCCCGCCGCACCGCCCGCCAGCTGCTCCGGCTGGCCAAGGAGCAGGGAGTGCCCGCCCAGGTGGAGGTGCGCACTTTGCCCGACGAAGGCCGCAGTCCGGCCCTGGCCCACTTGGAAAGTCAGCTGTTCGCCCCCCAGCCCATGCCCTTCCCGGAGCAGCCGGAGGGACTGAGCCTCTTTACCGCCCTGTCCCCCTACTCCGAGGTGGAGTGGACGGCGGCGGAGATCCTGCGGCTGGTGCGGGAAGAGGGCTACCGGTTCCGGGACATCGCCGTGTGCGCCCGGGGCATGGAGGAGTACGGCAGTCTGATCCAGACGGTATTCGCCCGGTACGGCGTGCCCGTCTTCCTCAGCCGCATGAGCGACATTCTGGAAAAGCCCATCCTGGCCCTCATTACCGCCGCCCTGGACACGGCGGCGGGGGGCTATCGGTACGACGATATTTTCCGCTATCTCAAGACCGGCCTCACCGACCTGAGCCAGGAGGACGTGGACCTGCTGGAAAACTACGCCCTCACCTGGAACCTGGAGGGGAGCGCCTGGACCGGCAAGAAGCCCTGGACCAACCACCCCAAGGGCTACGGCCGTACCTTCACCCAGGAGGACAAGGACCTGGTGGAGCGGCTGGAGGGCCTGCGGCGGCAGGTGGTAGGTCCCCTGGAGACCCTGCGGAAGAACCCGGACAAGACAGGAGCGGGGCAGGCGAAAGCCCTTTACAAGCTGCTGGAGGACATCGGGGTGCCCGAGCGGCTGGCCCAGCGGGCCAGGGCCCTGAGCGAGGACGGCCAGCAGGCCCTGGCGGAGGAGTACGCCCAGCTGTGGGACATCCTGTGCGGGGGTCTGGAGCAGTGCGCCCAGATCCTGGGGGAGAGCCCCATGGAGCTGGAGGAGTTTGCCCGGCTGTTCGCCCTGGTGCTTTCCCAGTACGACGTGGGCTCCATCCCTGTGTCCCTGGATCAGGTGACCTGCGGCGAGATGCCCCGGCTGGCCCACAAGCGCTACCGTGCGGTATTCCTGCTGGGGGCGGACGACGGGGCCATCCCGGCGGCAGCCCCTTCGCCCGGCCTGCTCAACGATGACGACCGGAGCCTGCTGGCTTCCTACGGCCTGGAGCTGGCTCCCCAGCTGGGGGACAAGCTGTACCGGGAAATGACCATTGTGTACGAGTGCTGTGCCATGGCCCGGGAGCGGTTCTCCGTCAGCTGGGCCGCCGCCGGGCCGGACGGGGCGGAACGCCGCCCCTCCTTCCTGGCGGAGAAGTTAAAGCTGCTCTTCCCCAAGCTGGAGCGGGTGGAGGAGGGCCGGCTGGACGGCACCTTCCGGCTGGCCGCGCCCCGGCCCGCCCTGGAGCTGGCGGGCCGCTGGAGCTGGGCGGGGGCGGCGTTGGAACGTCTGCCCGACTACGCCCCCCTGGTGGAGCGGATGCGCAGGGCCGCCTCCCTGGATCGGGGCCGGCTCCACCGGCAGGCGGTGGACGCCCTCTACGGCAGCCGGGTGCCCATGTCCGCCTCCCGGATGGACAAGTACAAGGCCTGCCATTTCTCCTACTTCATGCAGTACGGCCTGAAGGCGGAGCCCCGCCGGGCCGCCGGGTTCCAGGCACCGGAGTACGGCACCTTCGTCCACTATGTGCTGGAACATGTGCTGCTGTGGTGCAAGGAGAAGGGCGGCGTGAAGGAGGTCTCTCAGGAGGAGCTCCACGCCCTGTGCGACCAGGCGGTGGAAACCTACACGGCGGAGGAGTTGGGCGGCCTGGAGGGGGAAAATGCCCGGTTCCGCTACCTGTTCCGGCGGCTGAAAAAGTCGGTGTACGCCGTGGTGGACAACGTGGCGGAGGAGCTGCGTTCCTCCCAGTTCCAGCCCATCTCCTTCGAGCTGGGGTTCGGCAGGAATCAGGACCTGCCCCCGGTGGAGCTGAGCGTGGACGGGGTGACGGTGAGTATTTCCGGCTTTGTGGACCGGGTGGACGGCTGGGTCCACGACGGACGGCTCTACCTGCGGGTGGTGGATTACAAGACCGGCCGGAAATCCTTCGACCTCACCGAGATCTGGAACGGCATGGGCCTGCAGATGCTGCTCTACCTGTTCACCTTAGAGGAGCAAGGAAAACAACTTTACAACATGGATGTGACAGGGGCCGGGGTGCTATACCTGCCCGCCCGGGACGCGGTGGCGGCGGGGAGCCGGGCCATGAGCGACGCCCAGCGCCAGAAGCTGGTGGATACCCAGCTGCGGCGGAAGGGCATCCTGTTGGATGACCCCGACGTGCTCACCGCCATGGAGGACCCGGCGGAGGGAGGCATCCGTTTCCTGCCCGTCCGGGTGACCAAGACCGGGACGATCAGCGGGGAGGCCCTGGTGTCCGCCCAGCGGCTGGGCAAGCTGGCCCGGCACACCCAAAAGGTGTTGGAGGACATCGGCAAGGAGCTGGCCGCCGGAAACATCAATGCCGACCCCTTCTGGCGGGGGCCGGATCACAACGCCTGCCAGTGGTGCGAATACGCCGCCGCCTGCCACTTTGAGGAGGGCCGGGGGAACGACCGCCGGCGCTGGCTGCCCACCGTCAAGGGAGAGGACTTCTGGACGGCGGTGGCAAACGAAACCGAGGATAGAAAGGAAACTTGACGATATGACCCAGTTTGGAGCCATACTCAGCCATCTCAGCAACTTTCTGTACACCTATATTCTCATTGCCCTGCTCATTGCGGCGGGGGTATACTTCACCGTCCGCACCAAGGGGGTGCAGTTCCGGCTGTTCCCCGAGGCCATCCGGGTGCTGGGTGAGAAGAAGAAAGACGGCAAAGACATCTCCTCCTTCCAGGCCCTGATGATCTCCACCGCCTCCCGGGTGGGTACCGGCAACATCGCCGGCGTGGCCAACGCCATCATCGCCGCCACCCTCATCGGCGGCTACGGCGCGGTGTTCTGGATGTGGCTGCTGGCCCTCATCGGCGCCGCCTCTGCCTTCGTGGAGAGCACCCTGGCCCAGTGTTATAAGGAAAAGCACGGGGAGAACTGGGTGGGCGGCCCGGCCTACTATATCCAAAAGGCCCTGGGCAGCCGGGTGTTCGGCGTGGTGTTCGCCGTGCTGCTCATCGCCTGCTTCGCCTACGGCTTCAACGCCCTCCAGGCCTATAACGCCGGTTCCGCCCTGCAGTATTACCTGCCCGGCTATTCCGAGAGCATCCTGCCCGCCGTGGTGGGCGCGGTGCTGGCCATCCTCACCGGCGTGTGCATTTTCGGCGGGGTGCAGCGCATCAGCGCCATCACCTCCGGCATCGTGCCGGTGATGGCCGCCGTGTATATCGCCCTGGGCCTGTTCATCACCATCAAGAACATCGGCCAGGTGCCCCAGATGATCTCCCTGATCGTCTCCCAGGCCTTCGACCCCAAGGCCATGTTCGCCGGGGTGGGCGCCTCCTGCGTCATGCAGGGCATCAAGCGGGGCCTCTACTCCAACGAGGCGGGCATGGGCTCCGCCCCCAACGCCGCCGCTGCCGCCGACGTGTCCCACCCAGTGAAGCAGGGACTGGTGCAGATGCTTTCCGTGTTTATCGACACCATCCTGATCTGCTCCACCACCGCCTTCATGCTGCTGCTGTCCGGGGTGCCCATCGACGCTTATAAGGAAGGCATGAACTTCGTCCAGGCGGCAGTCCACGCCCAGGTTGGCCCGGCGGGCCCGGTGTTCATCACCGTGTCCATCTTCCTGTTCGCCTTCAGCTCTCTGGTGGGCAACTACTACTATACTGAATCCAACCTGAAGTTCATCAAGGATTCCAAGCCCCTGCTGCTGGTGTTCCGCCTCACCTGTGTGGCCGCCATCTTCATCGGCGCCCAGATGAATTTCTCCATGGTGTGGGATCTGGCCGACGTGCTGATGGGCCTTATGGCCCTGGTGAACCTGGTGGCCATCCTGCTGCTGGGCGGCAAGGCCGTCAAGGTGCTGGGCGACTACGTGGCCCAGAAGAAGGCGGGGAAGAACCCCGTCTACCGCTGGGAGGAGGTCCAGGTGGGCGACCCCTCCATCTGGGACGAGGCTCACGCCCGCAAGTGGGAGCAACAATAAGGAGGAAATGCCATGGCCTTTTCCCTCACAAGTGAACAGCAGGCCGCGGTAGACAACCGGGGCGGCGGCCTGCTGGTATCCGCCGCCGCCGGGTCGGGCAAGACCCGGGTGCTGGTGGAGCGGCTGCTGGCCCGGGTGGAGGAGGGGGCGGACGTCGACCGCTTCCTGGTCATCACCTACACCAAGGCCGCCGCCGCCGAGCTGCGGGGGAGGATCGTGGAGGAGCTGTCCGACCGCCTGTCCAGACGGCCCACCGACGGCCACCTGCGCCGTCAGGCCGCCCTGGTGTACAAGACCCAGATCTCCACCATCCACGCCTTCTGCGCCCAGCTGCTGCGGGAGCGGGGGCAGGAGGCCGACGTGGACCCGGACTTCCGGCTGTGCGACGAGGGGGAGACGGGCATCCTGATGCTCCGCGCCCTCAATGACGTGCTGGACGCCCGCTATGAGGACATCAGCGAGGGCAGCGACTTTGCAAACCTGGTGGACACCATGTCCGCCGGGCGGGATGACTCCCGGCTGGTGCAGATCGTGCTGGATATCCGGGGCCGGGTTCAGGCCCACCCGGATCCGGCGGCCTGGCTGGATGAACAGGAGCGTGCCTTCGCCCTGGAGGGGGTGACCGACCCCGCCGGTACCCCTTGGGGAGAGCTGCTGCTGACCGACGCCGCCGGGCAGGCGGCCTACTGGCGGCGGCGGATGGGTCAGGCCCTGGAGCTGTGTGAGCGGGACGCCAATCTGGAGGCCAACTACGCCCCCAGCATCGGGGAGACCATCGCCGCCCTGGACGCCTTTTTGGCGGGTACCAAGACAGGCTGGGACGCCGCTGCCGCCGCCCTGCCCATCCCGTTCCCCACGGTGGGACGGAAGAAGATGGTGGACGACCCTGCCGCCGCCGAGCGGGTGAAGGCCATCCGAACTGCCTGCAAGAAGCGGATGGAGAAGCTGGAGGACTGGTTCTGTGAGAACGGCTCGGAGCTGCTGGACGGCCTGCGGGCGGTGCACCCGGCGGTGCGTGGGCTGTTCGCTCTGGTTAAGGACTTTGAGGAGGCCTACACCGCCGAGAAGAAGCGGCGGAGCCTGCTGGACTTCTCCGACCTGGAGCACCTGGCGGTGGCTCTGCTGGTGGGGGCGGACGGACGCCCTACCCCTCTGGCCCGGCAGTGGAGCAATCGGTACGACGAGATCATGGTGGACGAGTACCAGGACACCAACCAGGTGCAGAACGCCATTTTCTCCGCCCTGTCCAAGGACGGAACCAATCTCTTTCTGGTGGGTGACGTGAAGCAGTCCATCTACCGCTTCCGGCTGGCCGACCCCACTATCTTTCTGGAAAAATACCGGCGCTTTACCCCCTATGAACAGGCCCAGGAGGGGGAAGAGCGGCGGGTGATTTTGTCAAAGAACTTCCGCTCCCGGCCCGAGGTGCTGGAGGGGTGCAACTTTCTGTTCCGCAGCCTCATGTCCGTGCCCTTTGGCGAGATGGACTATACCGACGACCAGGCCCTCTATCCCGGCGCCCCCTATGCGCCCGACCAGACCTATCAGGTGGAGCTGGACGTGCTGGACGCCTCGGTCACCGGGGAGGACGAGGGGGAGAAGGTGGCCCGGGATCTGCTGGAGGCCCGCTTCGCCGCCCGGCGCATCCGCGAGCTGCTGGACGCCCGTTTTCCCGTGTCCGACGGGGAGGGGGGCACCCGGCCGGTGCGCACCTCCGACATCGTCATCCTCCTCCGCTCCCCCAACACGGTGCTGCGGCACTACGCCCTGGCCCTGGGAGAGCAGGACATCCCCTGGGAGGCGGAGGGAGGCGGGGACTTCTTCGCCGCCACCGAGGTGAATGTGGCCCTGTCCCTGTTGCAGATCATCGACAACCCCCGGCAGGACGTGCCCCTGGTGTCGGCCCTCCGCTCCCCGGTGTACGGCTTTTCCGCCGACCGGCTGGCCCAGCTCCGGGCCGCCTCCCCGGACACCGACCTGTACGCCGCCCTGGAGGCCGACGGCGGCGAGGACTGCCGGGCCTTCCTGGACGAGCTGGCCAGGCTGCGGCTGGGCGCGGGGGACATGAGCAGTCATGAGCTGATCTGGCACCTCTACGACCGCACCAACCTGCTGGGCATTTTCGGCGCCATGGGGGAGGGGGAGACCCGGCAGGGCAACCTGCTCACCCTGGCGGAGCTGGCCCGGCAGTACGAGGGGGCGGGCCACAAGGGCCTGTTCCGCTTCCTCACCTACCTGACCCGTCTGCGGGAGAACGGCTCCAAGCTGGCCCTGCCCGGTGCGGGGCGCACCGGCGGCGGGGTGCGCATCATGAGCATCCACAAGTCCAAGGGTCTGGAGTTCCCGGTGGTGCTGCTGTGCGGCCTGGCCCGGCGGCTCAACCGGGAGGACATGAGCCGGCCCATCCTGTTCCACCCCAAGCTGGGTGTGGGCCCCAAGGGCCTGGATGTGGAGCGGGGGGTGGAGTACCCCACCCTGGCCCGCACCGCCGTGGCCCGGCAGCTGGAGCGGGAGATGATGGCCGAGGAGCTGCGGCTTTTGTATGTGGCCATGACCCGGGCCAAGGAGAAGCTGATTTTGTCGGTGGCCCTCACCGGCGGGGGGAAGGACCTGGCCAAGCTGGCGGGGGACGCGGGCTGCCCGGTGGATCCCCAGGTGCTGCTGGCCTGCCAGAGCGTGGGCCAGTGGGTGCTGCTCTCTGCCCTGTGCCGCCCGGACGCCGGAGCCCTCCGGCGGGCGGCGGAGACCGACGTGCCGGTGCCCGACACGGACTTTGGCCCGGGCTGGGACGTACATTTTGTGGACGGTACTCCCTTCCTGGAGGGGCCGGAGCGGGTGTATCCCGCCGCCGCCCCTACCCCGGAGGAGGGAGAGCCGGAGCACGACCCGGCGGAACTGACGGAAAAACTGGCCTGGCGCTATCCCTATGAGACCAGCGAGGCGCTGCCCTCCAAGCTCACCGCCACCCAGCTGAAGGGGCGGGGGCTGGACGAGGAGGCGGCGGAGCAGGCGCCCCGGCCTCCCCGGACCTTCACCTTCGGCCGGCCCCGGTTCGCCGCCGAGGAGTGGGGCCTCACTCCCGCCCAGAAGGGCACCGCCCTCCATCTGGTGATGCAGTACATCGACTTTGAGAAGGCGGGCACTGTGGAGGGGGTGGCGGCGGAAATCTCCCGGCTGGTGGAGCAGCAGTTCCTCACCCCCCAGCAGGGTGAGGCCGCCGACCCGGCGCCCATCGCCGCCTTCTTCCAGTCGGAGCTGGGGCGGGAGCTGATGGCCTCGGTGTCCCTCCGCCGGGAGTTCAAATTCTCCATCCTGGTGCCCGCCCGGCAGTATATCCCCACAGCCCCAGAAGGGGAGGAGGTGCTCCTCCAGGGCGTGGTGGACTGCTATTTCGAAACCCTGGAAGGTATCACGGTGGTGGACTTCAAGACCGACCGGGTGACGGACAAGACCGTCAGGGAGCGGGCTGAAAACTACCGGCCTCAGCTGGAGGCGTACAGCAACGCCCTGTCTGAGATCACCGGAAAACCGGTGGTTCGCCGGGTGCTGTGGTTCTTCCATTTGAGCCGGGCGGTGGAGCTGTAAAATTTTTTAAAAAAGTGCTTGCAATCGGAGTTTCTTTGTGCTATCATATTCTAGCGTTTATAAGGCGTGGAGGTTTGCTGCGCCGCTTCATCCGGAACGAGAAAGAGGTGAACACAACATGAAGGAAGGCATTCATCCCAACTATGAGCAGACTACGATCAAGTGCGCCTGCGGCAACGTGATCGAGACCGGTTCTACCAAGAAGGACATCCGCGTTGAAGTCTGTTCCAAGTGTCACCCCTTCTTTACTGGCAAGCAGAAGATGGTGGATACTGGCGGACGTGTCAGCCGCTTCAACAAGAAGTTCGGCCTGGACAAGAAGTAAGCTGGTCAAAGAGCCCGTACCGGAGCCGGTACGGGCTCTTTTTCATCCGGCACGCATACAATAGCCTGACAGGAGGGAAACGCCATGTTTGAGAAGCTCGACCCCAAGAGCCTGGACCAGAATGTATTTTCCATGATTGGAGATCAGTGGATGCTGATCACCGCCGGAACCCGCGAGCAGTGCAACACCATGACCGCCAGCTGGGGCGGCCTGGGCGTGCTGTGGGGTAAACCGGTAGCCACGGTATATATCCGCCCCCAGCGGTATACCCTGGAATTTGTGGAGCGGGAAGATAAGTTCACCCTCTGCTTCTTCGGGGAGGAGTACCGGAAGGCCCTGAACCTGTGCGGCTCCAAGAGCGGCCGGGACATCGACAAGGTAAAGGAATGTAACTTTACGGTGGAGACGGAGGACGGCGCGCCCTATTTTGCCGAGGCCGACCTGGTGCTGGTGTGCAAGAAGGCCTACTGGCAGGACATGGACCCCACCCACTTCCTGGACGGGGAGATCGACGGCAAGTGGTATCCCCAGAAGGACTATCACCGCATCTTCATCGGTGAGATCGAGACGGTGCTGAAAAAGAAATGACGCCGGGGCCCACGAGCCCGGCGCGGAGGAACCAATGACAGAAAACCAAGAGAAAAAAGCCATCAACCGGGCAGTGCTGGTGGGCCTCAACGCCCACTGCCTGTCCCGGGAGGAAAACGCCGACGACTCCTCCATGGAGGAGCTGGCCGACCTGCTGGAGACTGCCGGCGGGGAGTGCGTGGGCACCGTGTTCCAGAACAAGGACGCCCCCGACCCCCGCACCTTTATCGGCGAGGGAAAGGTGGCCGAGGTGAAGGAGCTGGTGGAGGCCATGGGGGCGGACATGGTGATCGTGGACAATCCCCTGTCGCCCTCCCAGCAGCGTGCCCTGTCGGAGGATCTGAAGGTGCAGGTGCTGGACCGGGCGGCCCTGATCCTGGACATCTTCGCCCAGCGGGCCCGCACCAAGGAGGGCCGCCTCCAGGTGGAGCTGGCTCAGTACCAGTACCTGCTGCCCCGTCTGCTGGGCATGTGGACCCACCTGGAGCGGCAGGAGGGCGCCATCGGCACCCGCGGCCCCGGTGAGACCCAGCTGGAGACCGACCGGCGGCACATCCGCAGAAAGATCCAGAAGCTGCGGGAGGAGCTGGAGCAGGTGCGCCGGGTGCGGGCCACCCAGCGGACCCGCCGGGAGAAGAACGAGGTGCCGGTGGTGGCCATCGTGGGCTACACCAACGCGGGCAAATCCACCCTGCTCAACAAGCTCACCGGCTCGGACATCCCGGCCAACAACCGGCTGTTCGACACCCTGGACACCACCACCCGCACCCTGGAGATCAGCGACACCTGCACGGTGCTCCTCAGCGACACCGTGGGCTTCATCCGCAAGCTGCCCCACCACCTGGTGGAGGCCTTCAAGGCAACCCTGGAGGAGCTGAGCTATGCCGACCTGCTCCTCCACGTCATCGACACCTCCAACCCGGAGTGGCGGGAGCAGGCCGACGTGGTGGAAAAGCTGATCGTGGAGCTGGGGGCCGAGCAGACTCCCCGCATCGACGTGTTCAACAAGATCGACCGCTGCCCCGGCGAGATCCTGCCCCACGGAGAGGATATCGTGTCCGTGTCCGCCAGGACCGGCCAGGGCCTGGACGAGCTGCTCCAAAAGATCGGAGACCGGCTGGACACCGGCGCCCAGAAGGTAGTGCTCCACATCCCCTACGATAAGGGCGGGATCGTGGATCTGCTCCACCGGGAGGCCAAGGTGGAGCGGGTGGACTACGGGGAGAGCATCGAGGTGGAGGCCATCTGCACCCCCGTCCAGCTGGGCCGCCTGAAGGAGTATATCGTCTCCGGCTGGACGCCCCCCAAGGAGTTCTGGGAAGACTGAGCGGCGCTGGCATTTTCTGCGGGAAATGCGTCGCTTCGCTCCAAGCAGCGCCTTCCAGGGGGAACCAGTTCCCCCTAGATACGCGCCGTAAACGGCGCGATACCCCCTCCGCTCTCCGAGGGGGATTCAATGCTTGCGATATGAGGAGGAACCGCCATGCAGTTACTGGAGACTGACCGCCTGCTTCTGCGCCCCTTTACGGAAGACGACGCAGAGGGCCTGTACGCCTACGCCAGCCACCCGGAGGTGGGTCCTCCCGCCGGGTGGAAGCCCCACGAGAGCGTGGAGGAGAGCCTCCGGGTGATCCGGGAGATCTTCCAGCCTGCCGATTCCCTGGCCGTCATCCGCAAGTCCGACGGCCGGCTCATCGGCTCGGCGGGCTTTGTGGACCGCCACCGCACTGAACTGGGCACCCCCAGCGAGGAGATCGGCTACTCCCTGGCCCGGGACTGCTGGGGCCAGGGCCTGATCCCCGAGGCGGTGGAGGCCATCATGCGCCATGCCTTTACAGCGCTTGGCTACCAGGCTCTGTGGGCGGCCTACTATGACGGAAACCGCAAGTCCAAGCGGGTGATGCAGAAGTGCGGCATGACCTACCGCCTGTCCCGGGTGGAGGCGGTGGACCAGCTGAACGAGACCCGGCTGGCCCACTACTTTGCCATCACCAGGAGGGAGTGGGAGGGGAAATGACCGAGTACCAGATCCCCACAGCTCCCGGGGAAGCGGAGCTGGTGGAAAAGCGCTCCCGGTTCATCGGCCACGTCTGGCCGGTGGAGAGCGAGGAGGAGGCCCGGGCCTGCATCGAGGCAATGAAGAAGAAGTACTACGACGCCCGGCACAACTGCTGGTGCTACCGCATCAAGGAGGGCGGCGTGGAGCGCTACTCCGACGACGGGGAGCCCCAGGGCACCGCCGGCCAGCCCATGCTCAACGTGTTCCAGCGGGAGGAGGTCACCAACGTGTGCTGCGTGGTGACCCGCTATTTCGGCGGCATCCTGTTGGGTGCGGGCGGCCTGGTGCGGGCCTACACCCAGGGCGCCAAGGACGCTCTGGACGCCGCCGGCATCTCGGTGGTGCGGCGGTGGGTGGAAGTGACCGTCCCCTGTCCCTATGCCTTCTTTGAGCGGGTCCGCCAGGAGGTGGAGGGGCAGAACGGCGTGGTGGGCGACGTGGAGTACGCCGCCGACGTCACCATTCACGCTCTGCTGCCGGAGGAACGTGTGGAAAACTTTACATCCCGGCTCACCGAGCTCACCGCCGGAGGCCTGAGCGTCACCGTGGCCGGGGAGCAGTTCCGGGGCGTACCCAAAAAGAATTGTGAATAAATCGTAAATGTTTTGGGAAAAGGAAGGGTTTTTCCGAGAAAGGGCGTATATAGACAGATAGACCGGCGCGAAAAAAGGGAAGGCGGTGACCCTTTTTGACACTGAGAGAGCAGACCGAACAGCGGGAACGGGAGATCCTGTCCCCCTATGCCTGCCTGTCCGCCCAGTCCAAGGGGCGGCTGCGTCCCATGGCGGACTGTCCCGTCCGCACCTGCTTCCAGCGGGATATCGACCGGATCGTCCACTCCAAGGCCTTCCGGCGGCTCAAGCACAAGACCCAGGTCTTCCTGGAGCCGGAGGGGGACCACTACCGCACCCGGATGACCCATACCATTGAAGTCAGCCGCATCGCCCGCACCATCGCCCGGGGTCTGAACCTGAACGAGGACCTGGCGGAGGCGGCGGCCTACGGCCACGACCTGGGCCACACCCCCTTCGGCCACGCCGGGGAGCGGGTGCTCAACGAGATCATGCCCGGGGGCTTTGCCCATAACGAGCAGTCCCTGCGGGTGGTGGACCGGCTGGAGAAGGACGGGGAAGGGCTCAACCTGACCTATGAGGTCCGCCGGGGCATCCTGTGCCACACCGGCCCCGACCGGGCCGAGACCCTGGAGGGCCAGATCCTCCGCCTGGCGGACAAGATCGCCTATATCAACCACGATATTGACGACGCCATCCGGGGCAAGATCATCTACCCCATGGATATCCCCCTCTCCGTGTCCCAGGTGCTGGGCTTCACCCACTCGGAGCGGATCAATACCCTGACGGTGGATATCATGACCCAGAGCGACGGGAAGGACGAGATTCTTCAGTCTCCCGCCTGCCGGGACGCCATGCACGAGCTGCGGGAGTTCATGTTCGAGTACGTCTACCGCAACCCGGTGGCCAAGGGGGAGGAGGGCAAGGCTCAGGATATGCTCCGCCGCCTGTTTGAGGCCTATGTGAAGGACCCGGACAAGCTGCCGCCGGAGTACCAGGCCATCCGTGTGGAGGAGGGCGTGGAGCGTGCCGTCTGCGATTACATATCAGGTATGACGGACAAATACGCCGTGGAGCAGTTCGGAGAGCTGTTTATCCCCAAATCCTGGAGCGTGAAATAGCCCACCCAGGTATGGATGTGGGACTTTTTGGAAAACATAGTCGGAAGGAGGATATGCGGTGGCCATCCCGGAACAATTCATTGACGAGCTGGTGGCCCGCAGCGACATTGCCGACGTGGTATCCTCCTACGTCCATCTGACCAAAAAGGGGGGCAATCTGTGGGGGCTGTGTCCCTTCCACAGTGAAAAGACACCCTCCTTTTCCGTCTCGCCCGACAAGCAGATTTACCACTGCTTCGGCTGCGGCAAGGGGGGCGGGGTGATCTCCTTTATTATGGAGATGGAGAACCTGTCCTTTCCCGACGCGGTGCGGCTGCTGGCCCAGCGGGCGGGGCTGGAGGTGCCGGACACCGGCACCGACGAGGCAGGGCGGAAGAAGCGTTCCCGCATTCTGGAGGCCAACAAGCAGGCCGCCCGGTTTTATTACGAGTATCTCAACAGCCCCGGCGGGAAGCGGGTCCAGGACTATATTGCCCAGCGGCAGATCAGCCGCCGCTACGCCGTGCGGTTCGGCCTGGGTGCCGCCCCGGACAGCTGGGACGCCCTGACAAAAGCCCTCACAGCCCAGGGTTTCAGCAAAATGGAGCTGATCGACGCCGGCCTGGCGGTAGCCGGGAAAAACGGCGGCGTGTACGATAAATTCCGCGCCCGGCTCATGCTCCCCGTCATCGACGTGCGGGGTGAGGTGGCGGGCTTCACCAGCCGGATTCTGCCGGGGGAGGAGGGGGCCAAGTACCTCAATACCCCCGAGACCATGGTGTTCCACAAGGGCAGGCTGATCTACGCCCTGAACCTGGCCAAGAACACCAAGCGGCCCAACCTGGTGCTGGTGGAGGGCAACATCGACGTCATCACCCTCCATCAGGCGGGATTTGACAACGTGGTAGCCACCATGGGCACCGCCCTCACCGAGGAGCACGCCAGAGTGCTCTCCCGGTACACCAAGGAGCTGGTGCTGTGCTACGACAACGACGCGGCGGGCAAAAAGTCCACCCAGCGGGTGCTGGACATTTTGAAGAACGCCGACCTCACCGTGCGGGTGCTCCAGCTGCCCAACGCCTATGACAGCGAGGGCAAGCCATTGAAGCAGGACCCGGACGACTTTGTGAAGAAATTCGGCCCCGCCGCCTTTGAGAAGTGCCTCAACGGCAGCGCGGGTCAGAACGACTACCGGCTGGGAGACCTGCAAAGTAGGTTCGACCTGTCGTCGGAGGAGGGCCGTCTGGCCTATCTGAAGGAGGCGGTGGCCACCGTGGCCGCCCTGCAAAGCCCCATCGAGCGGGAGATCTACGGCAACAAAGCCGCCGCCGCCGCGGGTATTTCCGGCCAGGCCTTTGCCCAGGAGGTGGAGCGGTACCGGAAGAACCGCACCTGGCAGGCCAAAAAGCGGCAGGAGCGCCGGGACCTGACCCCTGCGGTCCGGGTTCAGCCCCGGGAGCGGGAGCTGCGGTACGAGAATGTCCGCTCCGCCCGGGCGGAGGAGGGCGTGCTCCGTCTGCTGCTGCTGGAGCCCACCCTGTTTCCATCGGTGGAAGGTCTGGAGCCCGACCGGTTCTCCGCGCCGGTGCTGGCCAAGATCTACGGACTGCTCCGTCAGCGGCACCGGGAGGGGCGCAGCCTCCAGTTGGCCGCCCTGACGGGCGAGCTGACGTCGGAGGAAATGAGCTGCCTGGTAGAAATCATGGATCAGCCGCAGGTCCTGTCCAACAGTGAACAGGCCCTGAAGGACTACATAGAGACCATAGAAACGGAAGCGCTGAAGCGAGGCGGGTCGGAACAAGATCCGCTGCTGGCTGCGCGGGAGAAATTCAGAGAGAAAAAAGCGTATGGAGGATAGCCGCATGAGTGAAAAGAAGACCACCGGTAAGAGGGTACACACCTTGACCCTGGAGGACCAGAGCAAGCTTGCCCGGGAAAACGCCAAGAAGATGGAGCAGGGCAAGGTCGAGGTCATGAAGGTGGTAGAGGGCGTCCAGGGCGCCGAGAAGCTGGCGGAGCTGATCGAGCGGGGCAAGAAGAACGGCAAGCTGTCGGCCAGCGAGCTGATGGACGTGCTGGAGAACCTGGACCTGGAAAGCGAGCAGATGGACAAGATCTACGATACCCTGGAGAACCTGGGTATCGACACCGTGGGCGACGACTATCTGCCCGAGCTGGCCGACGACGTGATGCCCCCTCTGGAGGAGCTCAACGAGATCGAGGAGCTGCCCGAGGAGGAGATGGTGGACCCCAACACCCTGGTGGACTCCTTCGGCATCGACGACCCTGTGCGCATGTACCTGAAGGAGATCGGCAAGGTGAACCTGCTCAGCCCCGACGAGGAGGTGCAGCTGGCCCAGGACATGGGCGCCGGCGACGCCGCCAAGGAGCAGCTGGCTGAGCTGGAGGGGGACGACAGCATCACCCTCTCCGACGAGGAGATGAAGGAGCTGCGCCGCCTGGTGAAGCGGGGCGAGGCCGCCAAGCAGCGTCTGGCGGAGGCCAACCTCCGTCTGGTGGTGTCCATCGCCAAGCGTTACGTGGGCCGGGGCATGCTGTTCCTGGACCTGATCCAGGAGGGCAACCTGGGCCTCATTAAGGCCGTGGAGAAGTTCGACTACACCAAGGGCTACAAGTTCTCCACCTACGCCACCTGGTGGATCCGGCAGGCCATCACCCGCGCCATCGCCGACCAGGCCCGTACCATCCGCATCCCCGTCCACATGGTGGAGACCATCAACAAGGTCATCCGCGTCTCCCGTCAGCTGCTCCAGGAGCTGGGCCACGATCCCACGCCGGAGGAGATCGCTGAGGAAATGAGCATGCCTGTGGACAAGGTGCGTGAGATTCTGAAGATCGCCCAGGAGCCCGTCTCTCTGGAGACCCCCATCGGTGAGGAGGAGGACTCCCACCTGGGTGACTTCATCCCCGACGAGGATGCCTCCGAGCCCTCCGAGGCTGCCTCCTTCACCCTGCTGAAGGAGCAGCTGGTGGATGTGCTGGGTACCCTCACCCCCAGGGAGGAGAAGGTGCTCAAGCTCCGCTTCGGTATCGAAGACGGCCGCACCCGCACCCTGGAGGAAGTGGGCAAGGAGTTCAACGTCACCCGCGAGCGTATCCGCCAGATCGAGGCCAAGGCTCTGCGGAAACTGCGTCATCCTTCCCGCTCCAAGAAACTGAAGGACTTCCTGAACTGAGTATAAAAAAGAGCGCCTGGATAACGGCAGGTGTTCGTAAAACAGTGTTAGCCAAATAACACGAAATGAGCATCTGTCAGACAGGATTGGTCAACGAAAAACCACGCCATATTCAGCTTCAAAGGCTGAGGATGGCGTGGTTTTCTGTTTATTTGCGTTTCCGTTTTCCTTTTCCATGCGGCTGGTATGCCCTCGCCTTACCACGCTGGTTGGTTGAGCTTTTCATGTACTTGGACAGCTTCAAAACATCAATGATATTTACAAATTGCTCCTTGGTAATGGCGTCGTAGTCAATGCCGAATGTTGCAAGGTAGATCCTCGCCTGTTTCTCGGCGTCGCTGCCCTCAAAGTTCATGGAATCCTTCAACTGGGCCTGCACTTCCTCTGCGATGGAGGGGGTGTCTGCCGTTGTGGTATCGTTGCTGTGTTCCTCCCGAATATCACGGAGGATCGCTTTCAGATCGTCTGCAAGCACATGACCGAAATAATCATCCTCCCGCACCTGGGCCAGCTCCAATGTCCGGGTGGAAAGATCGTCCTGCCCGTCCTGCTTCATCAGGGCCATCTTCCGTACTGCTTCCAGCATGGCGTTCATATCGTTGATCCGCATATCTGCAATCCGGTCCACATAGATCTCCGCATCTAACATCATACGTTGGAAATCTTTGTGGCACAGCATTTCCGACAGCAGTCGGTGATTAAACATCCCCGTCCTTAATACTTCTATCGCACCATCACTCAGATGCAGAGCGTCCAGCTCTGTGTCTGGGTGATTTTTCGTTTCTGTCATACCCAGCAGATAGTCCGTGGACACGCCGTAGAACTTCGCCAGCGTGACAATGCTGAATGGGCTGATGTCCTTGAAATCGTCTGCCTCATATTTGCCGAGGGCGGACTTGGAAAGCCCGGTCTGCTCCGCAAGCTGTTCCAGCGTCAGGCCCCGTTCCACTCGCAAATCCTTCAATCGCTCCTGTATGGTGAGCTTTACCTGCATGGCGCACCCCTCCTTCTTTCTGTCTCTAAGCGTGGAAATCTACCCTGTTTTGCGCTCTTTTCCGACCTCATGGATATACGGGAAAGAGCGCATTTTTTCGTTAAACTGTACCTGTAACAACACCTGAACCTTGAAAATCGAATGACCGTCCGAATGGGATATGTCCCCCGGCGGAGTGATGCATCCGCGCACCAACGGGGACGGGAACGCCGGGAGCGATCCTCCGGGCAGGAACGACATTCGGGAAAAGCGGCAAAAACCACAGCTATTTTCAAACCATGTGAAAACAGCGAAGAACCCGCTGTTTTTGTGCCGTTGCCCATATCAAACTGCGATGCGCCGGACAGCGAACGCAGTGCGCCGTTCCGTGTGCGTTTTCACCGAACCACAAAAAGTCACACGGAACAGCAAAAACGATAGGTGGCCCTTGTGAACAAGGATACACGGGCGGCAATTCCAGCGGATGGCCGTTCATAATCAAACAACGCTCTGCGGCAAATGGGTGCCGCCATCCAGCACATCCATTCTACCACAGAGCGAATCCAAAAAGGGAAAGGAATTGTAAATATGAGCAGAAACAAGGCAGAAAACTGCCGCAACGAAGTGAAATCATACATCACCCGGGAGGGTATGACCATGACGGAGGTGGTGGAGCTGCTGGCCGACGAATACGGCTGGAGCAGCAGCGTCTCTAACCTGTCCGGCAAGCTGCGGCGAGGCTCCCTGCGGTACACCGAGGCCGTAGAGCTGGCCGATGTGCTGGGGTATGACCTTGTATGGGTCAAGCGCCGGGAGGTGAGGTAAGATCGCAGGAACTACTTATGGCTATATCCGTGTATCAAGCAAAGATCAGAACGAGGACAGGCAGCTTGTGGCTCTGCGGGAAGTGGGTGTCCCGGAGAAAAACATCTATGTGGACAAGAAGTCCGGCAAGGATTTTGACCGTCCACTATATAAGAAGCTGTTTCGGAAAATAAAAAAAAACGATCTGCTCTGCATCAAGAGCATTGACCGTCTGGGGCGCAACTATGAGGAAATTCTGCTGCAATGGCGGGCTTTGACGAAGGATAAGGGCATCGACATCGTGGTGCTGGATATGCCGCTGCTGGACACCCGCCGGGGCAAGGACCTGATGGGGACATTTCTCAGCGACATTGTGTTACAGGTGCTGTCCTTTGTGGCAGAGAACGAGCGCACCAACATCCGTCAGCGACAGGCAGAGGGCATTGCCGCTGCAAAGGCCAAGGGTGTGAAATTTGGTAGGCCACCGCTGCCCTTGCCGGATAACTTCTATGAAGTACACAAGGCATGGAGGGCAAAGAAAATCACGCTGAAACAAGCGGCAACCGCCTGTCATATGCCCATTGGAACCTTCTACGGCGAAGCCTGAAAATTTGAAAATGTGGAATAAACAAAATAAGCCTTAAATTTGCAAAGGTGTACTTCTCCAAACCGAGAAATTTCTGGATGAAGAGCAACAAAAGCTGTTGAAATTCCAGCCAGACTTCTATATAATGTTCTTAGTTATAGAGTCGTGCGTGAATTTGCAAAAGTACACATTACAAAACAGAGAGAAGGATGTTTTATGTGAAAATGTATTTTAAGCACTTTGCTCTGTCTCATAATGGCAACAGGCTTATTGCCTGCTGCCACCTTTGTGGTGAAGTTCGGCTGTTCCTATTGCACCGGCAAAAAAGCGAGGCAAAACAACAACTTTGCGCAGCTATATCCGGGCCTCGCCGCCAAGTGGGACACAAAAAGGACGCACACTGCGCACCGATAAAATTCGTCCCGCCGCAAGGCTGGCTTCATATAGATACTTCAAACACATGGAGGAAAGTCAATGAAAAAGCGAATCCTATCCCTGTTGCTGATCCTCTGCATGACCGTGACGCTTTTGCCCACGGCAGCTTTTGCGGAAGGACCGGGTGATGAAGCAGCTTCTCCCCGAACATCTGTGGAGAAGGATAACGGCTCTGTCCACATCGAAAAATCCGTCAACGCGGCCGGGACGGAGCTGACGCTGGAGGCGTATCTCACGAACGAGGTGACCCAGACCGTCAGCGCCAAGCCTTTGGATATCGTACTGGTGCTGGATCAGTCCGGCTCGATGGCGTATGACTTCGATGGCAATAGCACACGTAAGGACACCGAACGCCGCCAGTATGCCATGAAGCAGGCGGTCAACAGCTTTATTGAAAAGGCGGCTTCTGCGGACGGTACTCACAACATGGCGATTGTGACCTTCGGCAGCGAAGCAAAGCAGTTGGTGGGCTGGACCGCCGTGGACGCTTCCGGCGCGTCTGCGCTTACCAATGCAATCAATGGATTGCCGCAGGAACCCCGCGGCGCAACGAATGTTGGTGCCGGTATGCAGGAAGCCCAAAAGCTGGTGAACAGCCAAACCAGCACTGACCGTCAGAAGGTCGTGATCGTCTTTACAGACGGCGTGCCAACAACCGAAAGCGATTTTAATACCAATGTTGCCAATAGCGCAATCACAGCGGCTAAGTCCATGAAGAATACAGGGGCTACTATCTATACTGTTGGTATCTTTAATGGCGCGAATCCAAACGAAATGTATGGTGCAAGCGGCTTCGATACGAATAGCAATGGAACTATAGGGTCGAAATGGGCAGAAGATAGCTGGGGTCTGTTTCCGAGTACGGATTTCCCGAAAGCTGACCGACCTGCCGGGAACCGCTTCCTGAATCTGGTTTCCAGTAATTATCCGAATGCAGATTCGATCGGTTTAAAGCGTGAGACATCTGGCTTAGGCATTTTACACTCTGGCATCTCATATACGGTTACCAAGAATTTTGACCGTGCGGCAGAAGGCGGCTATTATCTGACCGCAGATTCTTCGAGCGGTCTGAACACCATCTTCCAGCAGATCATCGAGGAAATTTCCACGCTGGCGATCGTGGCCCGTACAGATGCGGTCCTTTCCGATACTCTGTCCGAATATTTTGCTTTAGATATCCCGGAGGGTACTGACGCAGCAAAAGCCATCACCGCGGAAAAGTGGGACTGCACCGGTAAGGATGCAAATGGCAACTACACTTGGGAAAAGGCTAAGGCGGATGCTCAGCCTACAACGAAAATCGAAGTCATCGGCAAGAAGATCAACGTCACCGGCTTTGATTACACGGAGAACGCCGTGACAGCGACCACGAAGGAAGGCGTTATCACCTATTCCGGTGCCAAGCTGGTTGTCACGATCCCCATCAAGCCGGATGCCGCCTGCACGGCATGGCAAGCCGGTGAACATGTTTACCCCACAAACAGCACTGCCGAGGGCAGCAAGGCTGGCCTGAGCAATTATACGGATAAAGATGGGGAAGCTGTCGATCCCACGCTGCTGGACCAGTCTCCTGAAGCCAATGTCACGGCATATTCCGTGACCTACACGGACGGCGTGACTGACGAAGAGATCTTTGCCGATCAGGCCAGCGCCGTGCTGCCCGGCACTGCGACTCCCGCTTTCAACGGTACTCCCACCCGTGAGGGCTATCAGTTCACTGGCTGGGAACCTGAAGTCGAAGAGACCGTGACTGAGAACGCTACCTATGTTG